>CAYYWB010000001.1:0-72832 GCA_964475285.1 uncultured Bifidobacteriaceae bacterium
CGGGCACAATGACCTTTCCGTCGCAATTCATGCTGCTGGCGGCGATGAACCCGACACGTTTCGTTGCCTTTTTGTGAGTTCTTCAGAAGATGGTAGATACGAGAAGGTTATGTCAATTGTGTCCCCCGAAAGCGTTATCTTTTCGACGATGCTTTCGACGATTCGGCGCTTTTCCTCCGTGCTGAAGTTTGGCCACTTCCGGTGCAAGCCGGTCGCCTCCGCGAACACTTCTTCGGCGGAAATCTGGTGCATTTCGATGGCGTCAATCTCGGCTTGAAGCTTCGGCAGTTCGGTTGTCAGGGCGCGTTCCTGTTCTTCAAGCGGTTTGTAAATCTTTCCGAAACCCTCTGGCGTGATTTGGTCTTTTTGGTAAAGCTCGTATGTTTTACGCATTTCAGCGCGGATTTTTTCAATCTGCCGGTTATGCGCCTCAAACCGAATTTTCTTGTCAGCAAGGTTCTGATTCGCGCTCACAAGATGCGCTTTGATCTTTTCCTGGGACACGAAGAAATCATGCAACTCGTCGTGGAAAATTCCCTCAATGTCCGCGATGGGAATTTTGTTCCTGCACTTCGGGCAGACATACTTGGGGGAGCCGGAAAAGACATACATCTTTTGGCCGCAACCGCAGAAAAGAAGTCCGGCAAACAAATGGACGGGCTTTGGTCCAAGCGGCCTTTGCGCCTTACGCGCGTCCAAAGCATCGTTGCACTCTTTCCACAAGGCTTCGGACACAATCGGCTCGACGGGGCTGAAGACCCATTCTGCTTCTGGTTTGGGAAGAAGTTTGCCCTTGCCGTCCCGGTAGGTGTGATTGGAGCGATACAACCCCTTTGCCGTAGTGTCCTGAATCAGCCTCAAAACCGTCGTGTCGGTGAACTTGCTGCCGTTCCGGGTGCGGTAGCCAGACTGATTAAGAAACCTCGCAACGCCTTTCATGCGTTTATTCTTGGAAAAGTGCTCATACATGAGCTTGCGGACGGGGGATTCGACGGGATGCACAACCAACTTGTTGTCTTTCCACTGGTAGCCGAAGGGTGCGGCCCCGCCCAAACTCTTGCCGAGCTTCGCCCGTATTTTTATCGAAGCCTTCACGCGGTCTGCGATTTCCTCCCGTTCCCACTGCGCCATTGCCGCAATCATGGTGTAAAAAAGCCTGCCAGCAGGGGATGAGGTATCAATTTTCTCCTGCAACGAAATCATGTCCACGCTGTGCTGGCGGAACAAATCGGCGAATTCCAAAAGCTCCTTGGTGTTTCTGGCAAGGCGGGCGAGCTTGGAAAAGATGAGGCCAGTGATGTGTCCGCGCTTCACGTCGGCAATCATCCGTTTGGCCTCTGCATTTTCCATGACGGTTTTGCCGGACACGCCAGCCAAGTCATACACCTCAACTACCGTCCATTCGTTGAATTTGGCGTATTCGCGGGCGCGGGCTTCGTGGTGCTGCGGGCTTTCGCCCCGAGCCTGATCTTCGGTCGAAACCCGAATCCAGATGCCCACTCGTTTTTTCAAGGCACTATTTTCCTTCATATACTACTTCATACCCGAAAACGTAATCCCGCTGCAAGATAAAAATGTAGTCAAATTGAATATATCTGCTACGGTTTCATCATGTCGAAAAAACCAACAACAATGTGTGAAAACGATCTGGCCGTGCTTGCCAAGACTTTTCGCAGGCAGGCAAGCAAGACACGCGCTCAAGCCGCGCGGGACATGAAAGTGTCACAAACCTCCATCTTCAATGCGGAAGAAACTCCCGATCAAAGCCTCGTCAAATTGCGGATGCGAATGATTGAAGCGTATTCAAAATTCAGAGTCAGAGGCCCTGTTTATTTGCTGGAAGAAAAATAGCCGCTATCTCTGCATCGAATCGGCAATCGCGCGGATGGCGGCTTCCTCTTTTGCCTTCTGTTCTTCTGTCGAACCCGTTGATGTCGAGTGTTTGACCTTGTAGCCCCGGCGAATTTTCACCGATTTCTTTGGCGGTTCAACCGGCAAGGCATTCAAATATTCAACGAACGGTTCGGGCTGGAAATACTCGACACGCGCCGCCAATTCCGCCTCGACCTTGTTGGAAATTGCCGCTGCGATCTTTTTCAACTTTTTCTCGTCCTCGCAAATCATGGCAAACTTCGGAATTCCGGCCTTCAAGCACTTTATGATTTTGCCGGATTCATTGTCTTCCGTATTGGTGAAGGAGACTTCACAGGCAATGACAAGGCCGTCTCGTTCAAGCCATACGTCAATGCTGGCTTGGCCGTCCAAAACAGGCTTTTCAATGGTGCTGCGAAAACCGAGCTTTTCCGCTTCTTCCTTGATTTGTTTCTGGATCGTCTGATGTTCCGGCCCGCCTCGGCCCTGGCTTTGCTCGCGCTGCGGCTCGTGGGTTTCTGCGGCTGGCGCTGGCGGAGCCGCGTTCAGAATTTCGGAAAAGGGCGGTGGCGTCTTAACGTGGGGGATGCTGGTTTTTTCTTTGATTGCATCTTGCGGAGCCTTCGTAACTATCGGCTTTGGCGGTTCGGTGATTGCTGGCGCGACCGGCGTTGCGTGTGATTTCGCCTGCATCGCCTCAACGTCCGCCCGGGCCGTCCCGTATTTCTTTCTCGAAGCCGTGATGACTTCCTGCCGTCGTGCTGCGGCTGCGTTTGCATCCAGTGAAGCGGGAAGCGGAACGCTTAAATTGAAATCAAAATCGCTGCGTTCAACCCGGCACACGGCCTGCCCGGTTTCCAAGTTCCGCAAATCCTTCGCCTCAAAGTATGAGAATCCCTCGGCCAATTTCTTGGCGTCGTCGTCACCAACGCGGAACACAATGCGCGTGAACGGATGCGACATGACGGCGCTGGCCACTTCGGGACTGCGCTGCAACTGGTGCAATTCGTGATGCGCCAGCGTCAGACCGATGCGGTATTTGCGCGCTCCCGATAAAATCTCCGCCATGCTCGGCGTGATGAAGTTGGCGAATTCATCGGCGTAAATCCAATAGTCCCTGCGGGCGGTGATCTGCTGTGCCTGCCTACTCATGGCAATCTGCTGGAATTTCGACACCATCAAAGTTCCGAGCAGATATGAATTTTCCCGGCCCAAAAGTCCCTCCGGCAATTTTGCCAGAAAGATTTTGCCGCTGTCCATGATCTGCGCGAAATCCAGCCGGTTCTCCGGCTGCGATACCATGTGCCGGATCGGTTTTTGGGCAAGGAACGTGTCCAGCCGGGTTAGTATCGAGCCGATGGATTTGTTGCCGGACAAATGCGGGAAGCTTTTCTGCCAGTAATACACCACTTCGGAATCTTTGACTGATTTCAGGAACTCATTCCGAAATGGCGGTTCAATGAGAAACCGGCGCAAGTCGGCGATGGTGCCGTGCCGGTCGCTTTCCAGAAAGGCAAGGATGGCGTTTTGAAGGACGCTATTCATCTGGTCCCCCCAAGTGCTGGAAAGGCGCTGGAAGACGGCAATCAAATCAGACGCCAAAAGGGTTTTCTCAAGCTCGCTGTGGGCCGACAAGATATTGAATCCGATGGAATACTCTGCATCTGACGGGTCAACCAAAACCACGTCATCAATCCGTTCCTGGGGAATGATGCCAAGAATCTTGTCAATCAAATCGCCATGCGGATCGAGCACGGCAACGCCTTCGCCATTCTCAATATCCTGCCGGATGAGATTGAACAGCAGCGTGGATTTGCCGGTGCCGCTGGCTCCGATGATATGTGTGTGCTTGGTGCGTTGTTCGGCAGATAAACAGACTTCAACCGTCTCGCCTGCATGGTCGTTTGTGCCAAGCAGCAAGCCGCGCTGCCGGACAATGGCCGGGGCCGCCTTGGTCTTGGTCGTTTGCCGTTGAAAAACGGGCGAATGCACGGCACTGGACGGCAAATGCACAAAGCCGGTCAGCTCGTCGCTGTTGAGCAACATTCCCGTGCGTCGTGTCTGCCGCCGTAGCACGTCCTCAATGTGTTTCTCGAACGGGTAATCATCATTTTGAAGCGGAATGAGTTCGTTGCCGTTGGGATGAGCGAATACGCGCAATGATCCGGCAAGGTCGCGGGCCAGTTGCAGTAGCCGGTCAAACGCACCAGCGCGAAGCAGGATGCGGACAACGGCGGCGAACAGTGGCCGGGCAACTTTGTTTTCGGCGGCACCCGTCAATTCGGGGAAATCCACAAAGAACGGTTTGCCGTCCGCGTGGGAAACGGAATTGACGATGCTCTCCGCCCATGGACTTTGCACCGGCTGAAACAACACTTGAAACAATCCAAGTTCGCCCGGCTGCAACTCCGCCAGTGCGCCTACGATGCCAATGAACGGGTCAAGTTTGCCGCTTGCCAACGGCAGCATGAATTCGTGCTTCAATCCACATTCCACCGCCAAAGCTTCATCACCATGGCTGGTTTCCCAGGCCTTTTCCAAGCCGCCTTTACGCGGGACAAACACGGCTTCGGGAAAATACGCCTGCAACTGGCGTCGGAGCAACGGGGCATCGCTCTCGCCGGCCGCAAACTGCGCCGCTACCTTTTTGTGTGAGCCGATGAGTTCAAAGGCGATTGGCTCGCAACACAATGACAGATTCAAAAGGAACTGTTCGAATGCCTCCCTGGAAATGTCGAGCTTGTCCGGGAGCGATGCTTGCAATTCCACAAGGGATTCGCGGATGAGCGGTGTTGGCTCTGGTTCTTCTTCGGGTTCGGGTTCAACCAGCGGTGGGGGTGGCGCTGCCATTTTGCGGCTGAGTTCCTGGACAAACGAACTCAAGAAGGTGGGGCGGTGTCCGTCATCAATTGCCGGTGGGTCGGGCTGATAGGTGCGGCGGAAGGGAACAAAGGGCGGTTCGGGCTGAACAGGTTCGCCGAACACCTGCCAGCCACGCCCGCGCAATTCCCAGCGATGAAATTGTTCCGAGAATTGTTCGTGAGCCGTTGGCATATCTCACGCCCTATTTTTCCGGCCCGGTTTTGCGGGGCGGCAGCCGCTTGTAAAGCTCGCCGAAAATCGGCGCTCGTTCGTATTGCTCGACGAGTTTGATGCCCTTGGACCCGCTCATGTCCTCGGCCACATTTTTGATGATGGCCGGCACGATATTCAGATACGCCAGCCGCGTGTCCTCGCGGTAATACGTTTCCTTGCGAAACCAGTTTTCGTAGATCGGGCCGACGACGGGAATCTTCATCAGCGTGTTGTCGAGGTCGGCCAATCCCATGCCGACGGCGTTTCGGAACACCTCCGCAATGGCGATGAGCAAGGCAACCATCGCGATGTTGGCAAATGTCAGCCCCAGCAGCCTGGCCAATAGGGAATATACAACGGCGAAAAACACGAATGCGACGGCGAGATGCCAGAGGCGGAGCACCGCCGGGGAATGAACGGTGCGGCAGGAAAAGAAATAGGTGTTGCCGAAGGGCGAGGCACAGGTGTCGAATGCCAGCCGTTCACGGAGCATCCGCAAGTAGAGGCGCTTTCCTGAAAGCAGCCCGCCTTCGGCGTGCTCCACGCGGGACACCTCCATGCTGGGGATTTTCCGGTCGGCCAACGCCTTTTCGACGGCGGCGTAAAACTCCTGGGGCGGCAGCGAGAGTCCGTCAGCAAAGGAAATCCAGTGATCCAAAACTTCG
Organism: uncultured Bifidobacteriaceae bacterium; assembly: GCA_964475285.1. Classification (GTDB taxonomy): domain Bacteria; phylum Verrucomicrobiota; class Verrucomicrobiia; order Limisphaerales; family UBA11358; genus UBA11358. Next base: position 5,613 of record CAYYWB010000001.1, read on the forward strand.
TCGGTTTTTGGCTTGAATCCAAAGATGGCCATACCTAATAATTCTGAAGCGATTATGGAATCGGGGTTTATGGGCGGTCAACAAAAAATCGTTTCACTACGGGCGATCTAACCATGGATGCCCCCACTTCTATCTATGGACGTGGCTGGGTGCGCGGTCTGCGCCCGATTTTTTACTGGCTCATTCTGGTGTTGGTGCTGTTCGGCATTCGCACACACCAGCAGTTGATGGAAAAGACGCGGCTTAATTTCAGCGTCACATTGCAAGGGCAGCCGATTGGCGCCACGGCCACACTGGATGGCCAGCCCGCAGTCAGCGGACAGAACATTTCCCTCGGCAATCACATCTTCGTGGTCACGCATCCCAAGGGGGAAACGTTTTTGACCAATTGGTTCGGCTGGTATGGCGAACGCGACCTTGGCACGATTGATTTGAAACGGGCAAAAGGCACTTTGTCGGTGACTGCCGATCCGCCTGCGCCGTTCCTGTCCATCAGCGGACCGGAATGGTCGGTGACACTGACAAACAGTTCCGGCCTGACAACTTCTGTTCCGACGGATCAATACACAGTCGAATCGAGATACGCGCATTGGGAAAGCTCTGATAACATTATGGTCAATGCGGGTTTAACCGCCACTTGGCGGATAGCGCCGCGATTGGGCGCGCTGCAATTGTCGTGCAATCAATCAAATGCAACCTTCCAATTGCTGACACTGGATAACCGGCAGTTGGAAACAGGGGGATTTCCGTCATTGATACCGGAACTGCCGGAAGGGAGCTACAAACTGATTTCCCAGCATCACGGCCATGAGCACAACCAAACGGTGGCTATCAGTGCGGGAATGACGAATGACCATCCAATTGAATTCCTGTATGGCGCGGCCGTCCTGGAAACCACGCCGGCGAGTGCTGATGTTCAAGACGGCAGCGGTCGTTACTGGGGCGTTACCCCGCTCAACCTGCCGGAATTATCGCCGGGAACCTTGCAATTGACACTTCACCGGGGCGGTTACGAACCCGTGCCGGTGTTGCTGGAAATCACCGCCAACGAGACTGCCACGTTCCGCACCAATCTGGTCAGCACCGGCTACACCGGGGCGATGAAATCAGCCCGGATGTATATGGACGCGGCGGATTACGAAAAAGCAATGCAAGCGCTTGGCGATGCCATTATCGCCAAGCCTGGTGATGCGGACGCCATAGCCTTGCAACGCGAAGCGTCGGGACTTGGAAAAATTCAAAACGCAAAAAAGCTGGCAGCAGAGGGCGATTACATTGGCGGCGGTAAGGAACTGACACTGGCACTCCAATCGTTGCCGGACAACGCGGAAGCCAAGCAATTGATTCCAGACTACAAGCAACATGAGCCGGAACAAATCGAACGGGAGCGGGTGGAACGGTTAAACCGTCCGAAGCAGGTTTTCGATAATGCACTGAGAAATTACATAGATGCCAATTTATTTGACGAACACGAACTCAAGACCAGCAAACCGGCAAAAGATGTGGCCTCTGCCATTGCCAGCGCATTGCTGTATGTGCAACCCACATACAAGATTGACAAAAACGACTCGCCGAAACCGGAAACATACCGAATTGCCGGAATGCAGGATGTGTCCGGTGTCTTCGTCAATAGCGGCCTGCGACGGTGCATCATCGTCTGCGGCCAGACGACGGATAACGAAACAGAGATTCTTTACAAAGTCATGGAATATAAGGCCAAGCACAACGTATCCATGCACGGTTTGCTGGATTGGCAGTCTGACACGGAATTCATTCCGATTCATCCGTCAACGATTACGAACATGACGGATAAACTGAAAGTCCAGCTTCAAGCCGGTGTGTCAAATTTGACAGTGCGCATTCAAGGGGCGATTGGCCAGAGCCCGGTAGATCAATCAAACGCTCCAAAATAATTGAGAGCCAACAAATGCATCAAAAGCGGACAGTGTAAAACAGACAAATGATTTTTACTTGAGCCATGACAACATAACTGGCATAGATTTTAACACTAAATTATGCAGACTCATTTTCAAACCCCAAGCGATATGAATCAAGGTCTGCTGGATTCTGCTTTTTTACTTATCGCAAGTGGGGGGGAAGTGAGGAAAGAAACGCTTTGGGATCACCTATTAAAAGTTGCTTTACTTGGGTATGTGTTGGACGACAGTAAAATTATTGCCACGGCAGCCATCAAAAGGCCCATGGATACGTATGCAGATAGTGTTTTCACAAAGGCAATGTCGGATTATGACTATAATGATTTCAACCATGAATTGGGCTATGTTGTGATTGATCCAGATTTTAGAAATAAGAGGATTGCTTCGCGGCTATGTGAACAACTTTGTGAGCGATTTTTTCATTGTAGTTTATATGCGACTGTTAGAACAAATAATCCTCATATGCTATCAATTCTTTATAGAAATGGCTTTACTGATTCAGGTAATATCTTTAAGGGTAGAGTTGAGACAGATTGCTTAAAGCTTTTAATCCGACTTAAACGTTCTACAATTCCAGCAACAAGCTCATATTTTTAATAAAACCAATTAAATCAAAATGATCGGAAAGAAAGAATCCGAACACAAATCGCCAACGCTTTTAGCATTGGCGACGGTTACTCGGCGCGCGGCTCAGCAATGTATGGACTTAAGTGATATTGCACGCTTTGGTTCCTGCCTCCTTTGTTCGTTTGCAATTAGCCCAATTTTAGAAGTGGCTTGGGCAGCCGCAATAATCAGCCTTCTCCTTAAATTGATTTCTTCGGTTCTTGTTGGCCGGGGTAAGCGTATGCACCATGTGTCCAGAGAGGCCCAGAGACTTGCCTTGTTGGAAGATTCCTTTGGAAAAATAGCGGAGAACTTTCAGCTAGTGGAACTAAAGCGGCGAGTTGGGCCAAAGTTTGAAGCGGCCGCACGCTTTGCTAGCTTTGAACAACCATATTACAGCTCTAGCCATAAAACTGGGCCTGATAGACTAAAAGAAAGCGTTCAACAAAGCACGTTTTGGAGTAGGCACTTGCTTGAGCTTTATGCAAAGCGTATACGGAATACAGTCACTATTTTATTTGCCACAGTGATATGCGTGAGCCTTTTCTTCTTCGGCATAGATTTATGGAGTCACAATAACAGTATCAACATATATCCGTTGGTTCTAGCTAGTGTAATATTTGCTTGGGGAATGATTGACTATATGTATGTCTATTCACATTGTAAATCTTCCGCCATACTACTGCATGAAGTTGACCAAAGGCTCGATAATGTTGATGTGTGGAGCCACGACGCATTACTTGCTAATTTTGCGGACTACTCAATTGCCACCCTTACGGCACCACCAATTCCTTACAAACTTTATCTAAAGCATCACTCATATTTAAAGGGTTTGTGGAGTCAGCGTCTTAGCGGGAAAAATGACATTACTCATAATGAAGGCGTCGATTTAAATGATCTATTAATTGACTTCGAGAAATATATTATTCCACCGTGGATTGAGGAAAATGCATTTTTAAACCTTTTGCAATCTGCGGCTATAGAAATGTCGAAGATATCTGATAAACCACTACCATCAAAAATGGCCGTTAATAGGCAGCCTGGTTATAGTGGCACTCCTGTTTTCGAGATCAAATTGTATCAGGGAAATATGCTGTGGCGGCAATTAATTCTGCGACTCCATAAGACTCCAGAAAAAGCAAAGGCAGAACTGGATATAGTCCGAAAAATCAGCAATGAAATGGTGGATGTCGTTTCTTATTGCCCATTAGAGGAGCCATTTATTTCTCAGGGAGCGCTGTTTTATTACCACGCTAATATACAGACTAACGATCAACTTTATTATGTAAATGAATTTGTCGAGAATTATATTACGACTGGTGCTGTAGATTTCGATAGCTACTTCAACAAAATGTTCCAAGGCTTTCGAAGCGTTTCGAAGGCGTATAATAATATTCGCGATTGCAAACTCGAAACCTTTGCCAACTCGTTTTCAACTATAAATTGGGGAATGCCGCCTGCTTACATATTGGATCTTAGACAAGTTAAATATGAATTGCTTGATAATGTTTTAAAAATTCCAAATTATGGGCGTTTCCCATCTGAAACCGATCAAGTCTTGAGTTCCCCTGTTAGTGTATCAACTGAAGCCTGGACTCAATGCACATTCCAGGTCCTTGAAATAAGGAACTATTCAGGGACGATATATGAAATCGACATCAGTTTTCCAAGTGGGATATGCAGGATTTTGATAGATAGTGATCGGGTTAAGGATCACATCTCTGCGCTTAGCAGAAAAGTCGAGTTGCTTTTAGTTCCTAAAAATTGTTTGCAAACACTTCAAGAGTATTTTCTTCTTGAGTTCAAAATTGTTCTTCCACAACTTGATCCAGTTAAGAACCTTTTGGAATTAAAAGCAAAAAGTCCCAGAGAGGGTTTGCATTTTGGATTTAGGCACACCGATTTGCACTGCCGGAATTGCCTCGTTTCAAGGTCAAATTTCAAAGTGATTGATGTGGGGGACTCGTGCGAAGCGATGATTTGCAGTGACATCGCACGATTGGAAATTTCGTTAATTTCCAGTTTGGTGCGATGTCGTAAACTCGAAATTGGGGAAGTTAAAGAAATGCTTGAGTTAATCGACGGACTCAACCTGCCAACAGCTTCACCTAAAGCAGTGACGGTAGCTAAAATCATTCAACAGATAAGAACGAGCCTCATTTCAGAGTTTAAAGCAAATCCTACCGAATTTGACTTTATTTTGAGTTATTATATCGAATGTTGTCGGCAAATATCGTATTCAACGTCGTCACCGATGAGTTTGAGCAGGGGCATAGACCCCTTGATCCAATATTGGAACAGCAAATTGACCACACAATTGACAAAATATGCAAATTGATGTAAGCTTAACTCGTGTAACTATAAATATACTAATATGAACGATAACTTAGCCAATTTAAGTAGTGTTGTAGAAACCATCTTTTCAAATTCAACTCAGAAGAAATACTGGGGTCACACGTTGCGCGTTCTTAAGTTCGCAAAAAGTATTGGGCTGAAGGAGGGCGCGAGCATGAATATTTTGCTGCCAGCGACGTTACTGCACGACATTGGAAACACGGTTGATGCAAGTTTTAGTGGGCACGTAAAAAAATCACAATTGCTGGGTAAATACATACTGCAAGGATTCGGATATGATGAACATTCAATAACTTCAATTCTTAAAGTAATTGGGTCTCACCACCCGGACCCTGGACTTCCTTTAGAAACAATCGAAGAAAAGGTTCTTTTTGATGCTGATAATATGGAAATCATTGGGGTTTTTGGCTCCTTGCGTTGGATTGGCAGCCTTCCGCAAACAATGACTGAATTGAATTCTTCGATGGATCTATTTATTGGTATTGTTGATAAATGTGTAGCCGCTAGAGGCTCACTTTTCTACACGGAGTCTGCAAAGAAACTCGGCGGTGAGGCGCTTCGTTCAACATTGGATTACTACAAGAAAATGAAGCAGTATATTTTACAATTTGATGATAACGACGAAAATCCGCGACCAATGGTGTTTTAACGGGGGGAGCTATGCAAAGTGACCACACGGACGCTAAAGTATTAATTGGATTGGTGGGATTTCGCTGCTGTGGGAAAAGTGAGTTGCGCAAAATAATAAGTGGTCTTGGTTATCCGGTCTTTGATACCAATTCCGTCAAAACAGGTGATTCAGACGCGGATCAAATTCCCATGGACGAGATTCTCCATCGATACGGAAATAATACTTCATACCTTCTATTCCTTAAAAGCGCTCTCGAAGTATTTGCTAATTCAAATAGGGGGATTCTTTTTATCGATAGCCTCAAAGCTGCAAAGGATTCACACGTTCTAAAAAGTCTGTTCCCGAATTACCATCAAGAAATATGGTATCTGCATGCTTCATTTAAGACCCGTATGTCTAGGTATACAAATCGAGATATTCGGACAAATATTCGCACTGGGAAACTTGAGGATCATGATAGCGCACTCGAAAAATATGGAATCTTAGAATTAATCAAAGAATCAAATGAGATTTTGAATATGGAGTTAGAGCTTTCAGAGGTGCGTGGCCTTGTAACGGGGTTAATAGCTAAGGTCGCAAAAGAGCATCATGTGCAGGATTAACAAAATGGAAACCGAGAACTTTTAGGGTGGAACATTAATAGGCCGGATGGGATGCTAGTTGCCAGTTGCGGGTAAAACGAGGCACGTGGCTGTGGACCGGCTGCTGGACGCGCCCAACTTCTCGGTCGCGTTGAACACACTGGGCAAAGATGCCAGCGCTTTGGGACGCAAGGAGGAAATTGATAACAAAAAAGCCCCGGCCATTTCTGGGCGGGGTTGTTTCTATGCCATTTCAACTTGAAACAATGCGGGCTGCGCCGCTGCTGCAAGCAGGCGTGCTTTCTCGGCTTGTTCACGCTCGCGGGTAATGCGCTCGCCGTCTTTGGTGCAATCTCCAAACAAGTTGAACGTGCTTGGTGTGAAGCCGAATTCATTTTGCGGAATCGGCATGGGTTGAGCCATTTCATAACCGATTAGCCGTAAAAATACCCAGCTTCTCGTAACGATGAACGCCCAGGGTTTCCCATAATAACGTGGTCAATCACCTCAATTTTCAGCAACTGGCCGGCGCGAATGAGATCGCGTGTCACTTTAATGTCAGCCTCGCTCGGCGTTGGGTCGCCGGAAGGGTGGTTGTGCATGAGCACGATGGCTGACGCGCAGCCAACCACTGCAACCCGGAACACCTCGCGCGGATGCACCAACACCGTGTCCATCGTGCCAATGGTCACAAGCTGATGTCCTTTCACCCGGCGGCGCGTGTTCAGTAGGATGACCACCAAACACTCGCGTTCCGGGTCGAAATACGGATGCGTCGCAATGTGCATCCGCCAGTAGTCGGCAGCCTGATCCGGCGTCTCGCAAGTGAGCATATACTCCGGCACCGGACAATCCCGCAGGGCAACCACCTTGAATTCCTTCGGATTGAAGTCATTCATGGGCGGCCTCGCTTTCCGCAAACGTCCGGCCCAGAATGAAGTCCGCCGCCCTCTGCGCCTGCGCCGCCGCAGAGACGATGAGCGTCCGGTCGTTTTGTAACTGCTTCAGCCAGCCTTCAAGGTAAGCGGCCGAGTTGTCAATCGTCCGATCAACGATGCCGGCGTAACCGCACAGAAACGCACTGCCGAGTTCGGCGATCAATTCCTCTTTGCAGTAGGGATCGGAGCCGAAACCGTTGCGCTCGGCGATGCTGGCGCGATTCAGCCGCTTTTCACTGCCGGTGGAGTGAATGAGTTCGTGGAAAAGCGTGGCATAATAGCCGGCTTCGCTGTCGAACCGTTCCCGCTCCGGCATTCCGACGCAATCTTCGCGCGGGGAATAGAATGCCTGGGCCATGCCGTGCTTTATGACGGGCGGCTGCGGCATACCTGCCACAATCTCCGCCGGTTTGGTGACGGGCATTTGAATTTCTCCCGGCGCGTCTTTCAAGCCTTCGCATTGTGCGACATTGAAGACGTGATACAGGCGGAGCAGCGGAGCTTTCTTCGGCTCGTCTGATTCCTCGTTCTCATTCTTCATCCGTTTCCAGAAAACTACGGGACAGGCTTTCTCGCCCTTCTTCACGTTGCCGCCAAGCTGGATGGCCTGACGGAATGTGAGCCAATGGGGCGATTCGTAGCTCGTGGCCATGAGCAGGAATACATTGATGCCGCGATACGGCTTTTTGCTGATGAGATTCCGGGGCAGGCCAGTTTTGACCGTCCACGGTTTGTGCCAGGGAACCGTGCCTTGCTCCAGCAAGGACACGATCCGTTCGGTGATGCGCTCATACGAGTGAATATTCATGTGATTTCTCCTATTATTGGTTTGAAAAAGAACCCTGTGAACCCACTGTGAAGCGTATGGCAGCACACGAAATCGCCATAGACGGGACGACTTGCCAGATATGGCAAGTGAGAAAAAAGGGCGACCCGGATGGATCGCCCTTGTGTTTAGTCATCTTCGGGCATCAAAACCGATGTCGCGGAGCGATCTGCCCCGGTGATGAATTTGGCGCCATTGGAGGTGTGATATACCCACCTCGTTTTTCGTCCGGTCTTGTTCATCCACGTCACCCGATCACCCGCCTGATGGCATTTGTTGCCTTCGAGGCTGTCCGGGCTGGTTGCCGATCCACTCGAAAGCCCGGGCGGCGATCAGGCTGACAACCAAAAGGTTGTTGCGGCCGAAGCTTGTGGAATTCTTCCAGGAATCGCCGTCCTTGTAGGACCGCTGGAAGGTGACGTTGAACATCTGGCCTTTATCCGTCTCCTGGCGCCAGATGCTGGCGCTGACGGCACCGTGGCGGATCTTGTGGACGGGTTGACTGTTTGATGCACTAACTGGCGTTTGATTTTCCATGTAATACTCCTGTGGTTGTTTGTTGATTTGAAAGAACCCTGTGAACCCTCGACCAAGCGTATGGCAGCGCACGAAATTGCCAAAGACGGTCTGACTTGCCAGATGTGGCAAGTGAGAAAAACGGCGACCCATTGAGTCGCCCTTGTGTTTTCTTCGATATAACGAGCGGTGCTGGCGGTAAATGAAAAAACCGGTCACACTGGCTGGGTGTGACCGGCTGATATGCCCCTTACTCCGCCTTGAATTTGAGTTGCGACATCAGGCATTCGCCGGGTTCAACGTCATCGCGTGGCCCCAGATACACGGGCTGATACAGGGATAGGCTGTCCCGGTAGGCGTAGAGATAACGCACCTCCACGACCGCGCCGACCGGCGGAATTTGATGGTTGGCCGGGATGGTGACGTTGCCGCACGAAACCAGGCTCCGTCCCTGAAACAAACTCACCTCCACGCTGCGCCGCATGTTCACATTGGCCACTATCGCCGACACCGTGGCGACAAATTTGAACTTCAACTGCGGCCCGCCCCGGTTGGGTTTGCCCGGGACATGGGGCGCATCGAGCCGTTTGAACACGATGCCCTCCCGGTTCTCCCGCCGCAACCGTTCCCAAAGTTCGGTCTTTTGCCGGGTCTTGAACGCGGTTTCGACCAGCCGGACATGCTTGAGTTCCGGACTGGATGACAAGAGGAGATCCGCCAGCCGCGCGAATCGCTCCCGATACGGCAACGGACGCAAGTTGTCGCCATGGAGTTCAAGCAAGTCGAAGGCGTGGTAGTCGTCACCGACGGATTCGCCGTCGGGGATGAAGCTGCCGGATAAACAACGGAGCTCGTTGGCCACGGTCTGCGGCAAGCCGACGATCAATCCCTTTTTGTTTATCCCCTCAATCCGTTCGTCCTCTTTGCGGATCAACAGGTGCCGCCCGTCGAATTTTTCCTGCGCACAATAGCTGTCGTCGCGCAAAAGGGCTTCGACCTCGGCTTCCTCGACCGGATTCGGCAGTTGGGGCAGGATGCCCGATGGCTGCCTGCCGGCGTGCTCATACGGCGTGCCGTCCGGGCCCTCGGTATAACCCTTGGCTTTCTTTTCGCCGACGAGCTTGGCGTGGATTTTCCTGGCCGTGTCATAATCCACCGGCGAAGAGGTCTTCGTCCCAGTCGAGAGGGTGGCGCCCCGCCGTCCATAGGCGAAGTTGACGACGAAATTGCCGCCGGCCGCTTCAATCGCGGCCTGATAGACCTTGTCCGACGTGCCGGCCCGGTAATATAACGTCACGCGATCTGGTGTTGTGCTGACTGCATTCATGTTGTTCCTTTCTTTTGGTTGTTGTTTGTGAAGAACCTGTGTTCCCAGGATAAATACTGGGGCCAGACGGCGATGGAGTGGAGACGGCAGGACTTGCCAAATACGGCAAGTGAGAAAAAGGGCGATCCTGATGGATCGCCCTTGTGCCAGTCACCTCTTCCTGCGGTTCAGGATGGGGAGTTCGGAATGCGGCGAGATGTGGAACAGCTTGGGCGGCTGCTCAAACCGCACTGGCTTGTCGAAGCGGGTTTTGAAGGTCCGCACGCGCTGGTTCATGATGATGACCGCCGAGCATTCGTTGACGCGGATGACGCGGCAGAGCCGTTCGTTGAGCCGGATGACATCCCCGGCCCGCAGCTTGAACGGATACTCCGGCAGCCGCCAGAGGATGCCAAACTCGGACTGGTCCGGGTCGCGGCCGTTCTGCTTCCCGCCGGACAGTTTGGTTTTCATACGCCGCAATCCTCCATCGCGTCAACGATGGCGTCCTCGTCGTCGCCCAAGAGCTCGACGATGCCGGCCTTGAGCGCGGCCTTGTCGGGATCGGGCCTGGCGTCCTTGGGACACGCCGGGCAGCGCATGACGTTTAGAACCGAGCCGCCGAATTCAAAGCCGACGGCCTTGAACTTCTCGCGGTAGCGATCCAGCAACTTCACGTTCGGCGACAACTGCGTCCATGCCTTCGCCTCGGCGTGGGACAGGTCGGTTTCAAAGATGGCGTCATGCCGCAGGTGATACGCATCCCACGGCTCGCCACAGGTGGTGCAATGAACATCCATGATGAATCTCCTTTCTGTGTGTGGTTGAAAAGAACCCTGTGAACCCGGGGTGAAGCGTATGGCACCGTGCGAAGGCACCAAAGACGGTCTGACTTGCCAGATGCGGCAAGTGAGAAAAAAGGCGACCCGTATGGATCGCCCTTGTGTTTAGTAGTCTTCAGGCATCAAAACCGATGTCACGGAGCGATCTGCCTCGGTGATGAGCCAGAATTTGACGCCATTGCCGGTGTGATACGCCGACCAAAGGCGCGTGCCTTCGACAAGCGCACGCTCGTTGGCTGCGCGGTCGTCTTCGCTGACATCGCCCCAATCACCGGCTTGGTGCCGTCCGATGGCAAGCAGGATGTCCTCTTGCGTCAATCGGTCGAGCGCGTTCGGCGTGGATACGATCCTGCCAAGCCGAAACTTGGCAATGGGCTGGGTATTCGCGGTCATACCGCAATTCCTTCCGCCTCGAAATTGCGGATGTTTTGGAGTGTCTGGTCAATTACCTGACCGGTCAGCGTCCAGCTTCGTTTCCGTGGCAGTTCGACGATCACCGCCCACTTGAAGCGCTGATACATGTCCAGCGCCTGCCGATCGTCGGTCAGATGGTCGGCGAGAATGGCCAGCGCCAGTTGTGCCGGGCCGCTGCCGCAATATCCCCATTCAAACCCCGTCGGACTGTGGTTATACAAATCCAGCCGGGGATTGAGCGGACGGCCGTCCACGGTGACGATGACAGCGTAACCCTGCCGCCTTCCTTCGTATGTTTTCATGTGATCCTCCTTTCCGGTTGATTTTCAGAGTTCGAGGCAATGATCCTCGACGGCGTTACCCGCCACCTTGGTGATGCCCTTGAAGCCCATGCCCATTTCCTCGTAATCAAGGAGGAAGATGAGAGCGGGCCAATCGGGGGCGATTTTTGACAGGAACGGAACGGGCGGGGTCCAGGCTGTCTCGAAGGCATATTCGAGACGCCCCTCCCATTCATCCACCAGTGCGGCGGAACAGGCACCCCATTTGCAGCCCCAGTTTCTGAGTTCCCATTCGTAGCCAGCCTGCTCATAGCCTGTGGAGAGGATCTCCGGCGGGATGGGCAGGAGGCTGTGGAAGTTGAGGGCGTTCTTTTCTCCTTCCGCGTGCCACGGTGAATGGCCGATGGCTTTTTCCTTGAACCGTTTAATGTCCTCGTCCGGTCCATGGACCACGAGTTTGTTGTTGCACCAATTGGGCATAATTCTCCTTTCAGGCGAACAATGCCGCCACGTCCTCGGCGGACAGTTGATCCGGTTGCGCACCGGGCTGGTCGAAAACGTGCATTTTGACGAAACAGAATTTCGCCAGACGAACGGCAATGTCCTCCCGTCCCGCTTCGCCCGCCTCGTCCTCGTCGAGCATGACGATGACCTGGCTATGGCGGTCGGTGTGTCTCTTGATCAACTCCTCCTGCGCGGCTGACATGGTGCTGCCCATCAAGGCAACCACCTTGCGATAGCCGGACTGGTGGAGTTTCATGCAATCGAAGAATCCCTCGACGATGACAAGCGGCATATCCCTCGGTTCCTTGATGGCCCGGTCAATGTTGAACAACTCCTGCGATTTGCGGAATCCCTGGGGCAGTTTGTATTTGGGCGTGTCCTCGGCTGGTTCACCGGGGAAGCGGCCTGCATACGCTACGACATTGCCTTCCGGGTTTTGGATGGGAATGGCAATCCGGTCCGCCATCATGCCTTTGGCGCAGAAGCCGATGCCGAAATCCACGATGGTTTCGAGCGTCAGGCCGCGTTCGGCCAGATATGGATGGCTGCGCTCAAGCTTGTCCAAGCGGAACTTCAATGGCTTGTTGGGTGTGCCGTTTTCCTGAACCGGTGATGGTTTTGCGGCCGGTTTCGGTTTGGGCGCGTCCCCGGCCTTCGGCGCGTCGCTTGTCTCTCCGGCTTCCTCGTGGGAATCCGCCGACATGGCTTCGGGGTCGAGGTTGAACCATTCAATGGCTTTCAACGCCGCCGCGTGGACGCTCACGTCCTCCATCCGAACGATGAAATCGAGGACGTTGCCGCCGTGCTTACATTCAGAAAAACAGTTCCAGATGTTTTTGCTGATGCTCACCCGGAACTGCGTCGGGTTGCTGCCTTTGTGGATCGGACACGGGCCGCTCAAGCTGTCGCTGCCGCGCTTGAACTTGTCCAGGATGCCGTAGTGCTCAAGCACCTGCTCCATTGTGATGGCCGCTTTGACGGCCTTGAAGTCAACGAACGATGATTTTGGCATATTTCTCCTGTGGTTATTTGGTTGTGATGAACTGGTGCGGCTCCAAAATTGAGCTGCATCTAAAGGCAAGCCTATCCGTCTCAATGAAAACCTAGGAGACGGGACCACTTGCCAAATTTGGCAAGTCCAGGATGCCTGCCGTTTCGCTGGATTTGCCGCGCCGCCAGACCGCAGAGAACGGGTCTTTCTCCAAAACCGTCCGGTCGGCAAACAGAAACAGACCATGACCGCGTTTCAATTGGGAACAGGCTTCAAGAAGCGATGTCACCCGCGCGGCAACCGTGGTGACGGTCAGAACACGGAAACGATGGATGCCGAGACGCCGCTGGTGAATCTTCTGCGTCCAGGTTGCTTCGTATGCGATGAGTTTGCGGTAAAAGGATGTTTGCGTCAGTCCGCTTCGCACAACCGGCATGGTGCCCCGGTCGGCTTCGAGGAAAAAATGCACCCGCTCTGGTCGGCCGTTCTGATCCCTGTATTCCAAGGCGAATACCCGGTCGGGGATGACGCCGAGCCTGATGCCGCCCGGCGTCTTTACGCGCCACTGAAACGGCTCTCGTTCCGAGCGGAGCGCAAGCTGGTCCTCGTAGAGCGGTTTGATACCGCCATGTTTTCGGCAGGCGAGTTCAAGGGACACCATCATGTCTGAAACCAAGAGCGCGTGTTCAAGGAATATCCGGCCTACGGCGCGGTTCTTCTCGCCCCAGGACACTTCCCGAAAATCCACGTTAAGTTCCTGCTTCAAAAACGCCCGGCTTTTGCTTCCTAACCCGTAAATGATGTGTTGCGAACCGCCGTTGCCGTAGCGGTCAATTTGCGCGCGGGGCCGCTCCAAATATCCGTGGTGGTAAAGCAATTTCAGCCGCCGCAATAGCTGCTGCGGGCTGCCGCCGATGAGCGCCACAATTTGCGTTGAACGGAGAAAACGATGCCGGTGAACGAGCCGGATGATTCGGTGGTCGCGTTCCGTGAGCCGCATGGGAGCGACTGTGGGAGCGCGTTTGAAGCGGGGAAGGCGGGATACCATCCTGCCACATTGCCGGAGCTACAAGAAACGAAGAAGACATGACGACTTGCGATTTTGGGCAAGTGCGAATACTCATGCCGCAAAACTTGGAGGCGAACTGCCCGGCGCGCTGCGCCGGTGTGACATTCTAAAAAACCTTGGGCATTCTCTCGACACCCAGCGGTAACGCTTTGAACAGGAAAAGCAAGCTCGACAGCATTGGCAAAAAAACATAACCTTTTCGGAAAACCGTAATACGTGTATGATGGTTCAGAGAGGTTATCGGATTGCAGGCCACGAGTCTTTTCCGTGCCGCTACACATGGCTGCCCAAGACCATGCGCGGGTTGCAGGGGAATCCCAAACTTTTTTCAGACGACGAGAGCGCAATGGTGAGCTTGGGTGTTGGCAAAAATATGGTTCGGTCGATTCGTTTTTGGGCGCAAGTGACCGGGATGGCCGAGCCTTTGGTGCGAAACGCCGGGTATCAGCCAACGACAATTGGCCAGCTCGTGCTGGGTGCCAACGGACGCGATCCATTTCTCGAAGATATTCGGACGCTGTGGCTCATTCATTGGAATTTGTCCACGGACATTGAAACCCCCCTTCTGGCCTGGGATTATTTGCTGAACAAATGGCAGGAAACCGACCTCGTGCAGAGCCGTATTTTGAAAGAATTGGAACAGGAGGTTTCAAAGCTGGACGACAAGTTTTCCATCGTAACGCTGGAGCAGCATTTTGAAACCTTCCTCCATACCTACATCCCCACGCGCGGGCGGAAAGGCGAAGTGCAGGAGGACAATCTTGATTGCCCGCTTGTTGAATTGGGACTTCTTATGAGGGTCGGTGAGCGCGAAACTGATAAAATCGCGGGCCGGCGCGAGCCAATTTACAACTTTAATCGTGAAGAAAAGCCCGAAATCACTTCTGACCTTTTCGTTTATTGTTTGAACGATTTTTGGCGGAAACGCCATCCAAACGATGAAACACTCCAGTTCAGGGAGGTTGCTCATGGACATGGCAGCCCGGGTCGTGTTTTCAAATTGGCAGAGGAGGACGTTCGAGTGAGGGTTGAGCGTTTGGCGCGAGAAACCGAAGGGTATTTCAGCTACAACGAATCATCCGTTTTGCAACAAGTCCGTCGAAGAGGTTGGCGTGACCAAGAAGTCTTGCTGAAAGCGATTTACATAAACGAGGTGCAGTATGCGTGATAAACACGTTCTCGACCTGTTTCAGATAAAAACCAGATTTCTTCGCTCCGCGCAATTGGAACGCGACTTCGGTGACCCTGACGCGTTTGCAGGTTACGTCATGACAGATTTTGCACACTCGTGCTTGGGACGCGTAGCCGCCGGTTTGAGGCCAAAATCCAGTCAGCGAGCCTGGCGCATGACTGGTGATTATGGATCGGGTAAATCCAGTTTCGCATTATTGCTGGCGCATTGGTTTGCTGGCAACGATTCCGTATTTCCGCCTCAAATTCGTAAAGCGGTTAACTTTCATCAATTCGGCGTCTCGAATCCGCATTTCGTTCCAGTTTTGCTGACATGCTCCCGGCAGGCTTTGGGCACGACTATTTTGAAGTCGTTGCATCAAACAGTTAGTGAAGTTTACGGCAAAGGGGAAAAATCTCGTCTGGCAGTCGAGTTGGGAAAACTTCTAAACGGCAAAAACGAGCCGTCCGACGAACAGGTTCTAAACGCCCTGTTGGAGGTGAATTCACGGATCATCGCTGATTGCAAAGGCAACGGCCTAATTTTGATTCTCGACGAATTGGGGAAGTTTTTTGAATTCGCCGCGCTTCATCCTCAACGCCAAGACGTGTTCCTTTTACAGCGGCTCGCCGAAACCGCCTCGCGCAGCGGCAACGAACCGCTGTTTGTTGTCTGCCTGCTCCACCAAGGATTCAATGCTTACGCCGATTATTTGAATCAATCGGCCCAACGTGAATGGGAAAAAGTCTCAGGGCGATTTGACGAAATTGTTTTCAATCAGCCCGTCGAGCAAATTGCTTACTTGATAGGCTCAGCCCTAAACATCAATACCGATCAAATTCCTAAGCCGCAGGCCCACGACCAGAAACATGCGATGGAACGATCCCTCGCACTTGGCTGGTTCGGTTCCGCGAATGCCGAGGGATTACAGAACCTGGCGGTTGATCTTTACCCGTTGCATCCAGCCATGCTGCCGGTGCTCATTCGCACATTCCGACGATTTGGTCAAAACGAACGGTCGCTTTTCAGTTTCTTGTTGTCGAATGAGCCATTCGGTTTGCAGACATTTTCCGCCAAGAGCCTCCAAGGAGCCGAGCCGTATCGTCTTCACGATTTTTATGATTATGTTCGCACGAACTTTGGTCATCGCCTTGTCGCCCAGAGCTATCGTAGTCATTGGAATTTAATTGATTCACTCATTGAGAGTTTTGCCACCGAAGACCCGGTGCAGGTCAAAATCCTCAAAACAGTTGGCATTTTAAATCTCTTGAACGATAGCGACCTTGTGCCAACCGAGGAAGCCATCGTGTGCGCACTTGCCGGAACGGACTGCAACGGCCAAAAGCGAATTCGCGCAGCCTTGGAAAAACTTCGCACAGGCCGTCGAGTGCTTTATGACCGGGGCCAAGCGCGCGGCCTTTGCCTCTGGCCGCATACCTCAGTTGATCTTGAAAAGGCATACGAAGATGCACGGCGGGCCATTGAAGTTCCCAAGCGCGTCGCCGGTTTAATCAAAGATTACCTCGAAACACGTCCCATTGTGGCTCGCCGGCATTACATCGAAACTGGTAATCTGCGGCATTTCGATGTTCGTTATTGCTCAATCACCGAAATGCCGGCAGTGGTTCAGAATCAGACAACAGATTCGGACGGTTCAATTGTCATTCTGCTTTGTGAAACCGAGCAAGAACGCGATGTCGCTCTCAACTTGGCAACAGCCGCAGAACTTCGGGATAGGATAAATTGGCTGGTAGCCGTCCCAAGGCCATTGAACAACTTGGCGGGCTTGGTGCAGGAAGTTCAGCGGTGGGATTGGATCGCATCTCAAATCCCCGAATTGAACGCCGATAAATACGCCCGCGAAGAAGTGACGCGCCAGAAGATGGATGCACGTTCGCAACTAGAGCGCCGCATTCAAAGCGTTATTGGCTTCAAACAAATGGGCGGACAGATGACTCTTGATTGGTTTCATCAAGCCCAACCGCTCGAAATTAGGCACGGCAGACATTTATTGGAGGAACTTTCACGTCTTTGCGACGAGACATACTCTGAAGCCCCGCGTATTCACAACGAGTTGGTCAACCGGCGTGCATTGAGTTCGGCGGCGGCGGCGGCGCGGATGCGGCTCATTGAGCGAATGTTCACGTCTGCCAGCCTAGAATGGCTTGGGATGAATCCAGCCAAGAAGCCACCGGAAATGTCTATGTATCTATCGGTGCTTCAGCATACCGGATTTCACCGCAAACACCATGAGACATGGCGCATAGACGAACCCGACCATAAAACCGATGAGAATTGTAAAGTCCTTCCGGCGTTGAGACGGATACAAAGTGTCGTCTGTAAAGAAGCAGATGGCCGCGTGAACGTAGCCACCCTTTTCGATGAGTTGCGGCGTCCTCCCTATGGATTGCGAAATGGCGTTATTCCGATTTTACTCACGGTCTTCGCCATTGCACACGAACAGGAAGTCAGCTTTTTCAAAGACGGAACGTTCTTGCGCGAGCTAACCGGCGAAATGATGTTGCTGCTTACCAAAGCACCAGATAAATTTGAAATCCAATACTGCAAGGTCGAAGGTATTCGCGCCGAACTTTTTGACAAATTGCTTGCGGTTATGGAAGTCAAACACTCGGTGAATCGGAAAACCGAACTGTTAGACGTTGTAAGACCGCTATGCGCTTTTGTCGCACAACTGCCAAGTTACGTTCTAAACACCAAGAAGTTGAATCCTACCGCCGCCGCCGTGCGCGATACCATCCTTAACGCCCGTGAGCCAGCAAGCCTTTTGTTCACTGATTTGCCGAAGGCGTGCGGCTTTGAGCGTTTTACTACCGACGCAGCCGCCAACAAAACGGTGCAGCTTTTTGTAAAGACATTGAAGGCTGGAATTGACGAACTGCGTGCCGCATTCCCCGAATTGCAGGACCGTCTTCGGAAAAAGTTACGTGATGCCTTCGATCTTCCTGGGACATTTCAGCAATTCAGAACTGCGCTTGCTGGACGCGCTCAACAGGTCGTGTTCGGTGTGACCGAGCCAAAACTAAAAGCACTTTGCTTACGCTTGCTTGATGACAATTTGCCTGAAGCTGAATGGCTGGAATCATTGGGCAGCTATCTCGCGCTCAAGCCGCCGTCGAAATGGCATGATGCCGAGGAAGATTTGTTCAGCCAGGAACTTGCTGAATTGGCAACACGATTTCATCGTGTCGAAAGTATTATGTTTGTCCGCGGCAAGCCACCCAAGGATGGTGTTGGCATCCGGTTGGCCATCACCCAAGCCAACGGCACGGAATACGAACAAGTAATTCATGTTGCCGCCGGTGAAGAGCAAAGATTGCATGTGCTACAAGGCCAATTTGAGGCATTGCTGACAAAAGACAGAAGGCTTGGTTTGGCGGCGGCATCGCGCGCGCTTTGGTCTTCATTGGAAAAAGAGGAGAAATAAAATGAGTAAGCCAATGAGACACATTCTCTGTATGTCAGGGGGGAAAGACAGCACCGCTTTGGCGCTGTATATGCGCGACCGTGTGCAAAACATGGAATATGTTTTTTGTGACACAGACAAGGAGCTCTCGGAAACTTATGAATATTTGAACCGGGTTGAGGCTTTCTTGGGCAAGAAGATCATTCGCTTAAATGACAAGGCGGGCTTTGACCATTGGTGGGAAGTTTTCGGTGGGTATTTGCCGTCTCCTCAAATGCGCTGGTGCACCAAATTGCTCAAATTGAAACCGTTTGAGGAATTTGTCGGTGATAATCCCGTTACCAGTTACGTTGGTATTCGAGCGGACGAAGATCGCACCGGCTACATTAGCACAAAAGAAAATATCAAAGCTGTTTTTCCGTTCAAAGAAGATGGAATTGATTATGTGGGCGTGATGAAGATTTTAACGGATAGCGGCATCGGGATGCCGCCTTATCTTAAATGGGGCAGGACTCATTCGGGTTGTTTCTTCTGTTTTTTTCAACGTCCGATTGAGTGGGTGCGCCTGCTTGAGAATCATCCAGAACAGTTCAAACAGGCGATGAAGTATGAAAAAATCAGCGATGATCCCGGAAAAACATTTACTTGGGTTCAGGGAATGCCTTTGAGCGATCTCCGCAAACCGGAAAACATCGCTGCGATTAGGCGTCGCTACGCAGAATTCGAGGAGCGAAGAAAGCAAAACCGAGGCAATAAAAAGCTAGTTGAAATTTTGGCTGATATGGAGCAAGAAGATGACGGACCAAAGGCGTGTCTGATATGCCAATTGTAGTATTTGCTTATGTTAAAAGTTTCCGCACGAATTGTTTTGGAGCTTGGCTCGGAGTTAATTAGTTCTGATATCATTGCGCTTTATGAACTGATAAAAAATGGATTTGACGCCGGAACCACAAATGGCGTAGAAATTCGTTTTAACGTCATTTTAAGGCGCAACGCCTACCTGACGTTAATAAATCAAATAGAGAAGGGGGGTGGTAGTTTAGAAAACTTGCGAGATGCGACACGGAAAGTGTTTAACTCGAAATCTCCCAACGTATTATCAGATCAGGCCTTAAAAATTCTTGAGAACGTCAAATCGGCAGCGAGCTTCCCAAAGGCATTACAGGAGATATACAAACTAAACAACATCGTCGTCTCTGACTCGGGATCAGGTATGTCAACCTCCGACCTGAACAAGAATTTTCTGGTTCTTGGCACCCCTTCACGCAAGCGGGTGGTTGAGCAGGCTTTATTCAATGGATCTTCCAAAGCGCCGTTTTTAGGAGAAAAAGGTATAGGACGGCTGTCCGCGATGCGGATCGGAAATCACTTGCGAGTCGAAACGGCGCGTTCCAGCGATTCGAATATCAATCTGCTCGAAATCGACTGGTCAGATTTTGCCAGTCTTGACGCCATGATCGAAGACATTGATGTGAAACCTACACAAGGAGGGGCAAAGCCGACTCCAGCTTGGTCTGGGACAAGAATAGTCATGAGCGATTTGGCCGAGGATTGGACGGAACAGCGGATTAAGGACATGGTTGAAACCGGATTTGCTCGTCTGACTGATCCGTTCTTGGATCAAAAAAGGCGACCGAGGGTCGTAATATTTTGGAATGAGGAACGACTTACTATTCCTTGGATGGAGCAGAGCTTACTCGACAATGCCCATGCGCGCGTCACCGGTTCCTATGAAATCGTTGACGGCAAGCCCCGGCTTTCCTGTTCATTGGAAGCCCTCAACTTGGGATTTGAACACCCTAAAGAAGTGGAACAGGTTTTGTTATCAGCTCCTGATCTTGAGGGTGCATTAATTGGGGCATCTCAAAACCAGAATATCCATGATGATGCACTGTTGAGTATTGGCCCTTTCAAATTTGAGGCTCATTGGTTTAATCGCCGTCGGCTGGGCAACATTGACGGTATTGGTGAGATGAAGGTTGTGCGTGAACTCCAGCAAAAATGGTCGGGTATCCTTCTGTTCCGCGATGGTTTTCGGGTGTTTCCTTACGGCGAGGATGAAGACGATTGGCTTGCGTTGGATCGGCGTGCTCTCGGGCGTTCCGGTTATGCATTGAATAAAACTCAGTTTGTGGGTCGAGTTATAATTTCACGAGCAGCGAATCCAGAATTGGTTGATCAGACCAATCGAGAAGGTCTGCGTGTAACGCCTGAACAGCAAGTTCTTATCGGCGTTATGCAATATGTTATTAGCAGTTTGTTATTCAATTTTCTCAAAGATGTAGAGAAACAGTATAAAAGCCAAAAGATCGACCTCTCGGACGCAAAAACCGAGATCACAGGACTAGAAGATCGTGCTAATATTGCACTCAAACGGCTAAAGCAAATCGCACCAAAGGAAGGACAGGAAGTCGTGGAAGACTTGCAGCAAACAATACTTGAGTTCACTGATTTTGCTGAACGTGCGCGACAACGCATATCCGAGGTTGAGCAAGAAAGTCGTCAAATGATTGAGATGGCCGGTGTCGGTCTTATGATCGAAGTGGTTGCACACGAGTTGGCGCGAGCGTCAGAAAACGCTTTGGAAAATCTTGAACTTCTGCGTAAGAAGGCAGTTCCGGAAGAGGTAAAGGCTACACTTGAATCATTGCGGGCGCAGATGAAGAGCCTTTCGAAGCGGGTGCGTGTTTTGGACCCGTTGAGCATATCTGGTCGTCAACGCGTAGAAATATTCACCTTGGACGATCTTCTCCGCGATACAATCGAAGCGCATGAGGCGCAATTTAGGCGACATCAGATTTCCATAAACCTTGATTTGCCGAAAAAACCAGTCCGTGTTAGGGCAGTAAAGGGAATGATCGTTCAAATTATTGAAAATCTGATTTCCAATTCCAAGTACTGGATGCAAATGCGGCGCGAGCGAGAATCTAATCTGCGACCAGCGATTACTATCGCAATTCACGATGGCCCGCCGACAATCATTTATGAAGATAATGGACGGGGTATTGCACCGGAAAATCGAGAGAAAGTTTTTAAGGCGTTCTTTTCCCTAAAAGAAAAAAGTAAGAGACGTGGACTCGGTCTTTTTATTGCACGTGAATGCGCGCAGTTTAATGGCGGAACGCTTGTTCTTGATGAAAGTGTCAATCCGGAAACTGGCCGTCTTCATCGTTTCACGTTAGAACTCCCTCCCAACGCTTCAGTCCAATGAATGAGCTAATCAGCCTTCTTCGAACAGCTAATATTAGGAGCGCCACGATCATCGACGATGCTTTCGACCGGACGCCACTAGCAAGAGACTTATCACAGGACGGGGAAAAATGGGGGCAGTTTTTTGAAGATCTGAGTGGAGCGGATATTGAGATCATCAAAAGAATGTTTCCGGCCTACGATGATTTGCGTGGGGACCAGCTTCGAAGCAGCGACGAGTTCGTGGCAATTCTTTGGAACTCACAGGAGAAGCTGCGGAGTGAAATAATTCATCCATTGTTTGAAAGATATAAAATGGACAAGTCCCAGGATTTGGCCTACCTCCAAACGCTGAAAACAAACCTTGAAGGATATGAAATAAAACTCACGACAGCGGGAAGAAAGTTCAATAAAGCGGCGGCAGAGGCCGACCTTATCATCATTGACCTTTACCTTGGCTCAACTCAAGATGATGAGGCGATGAGGAGTTCTGTGGATGGATTAAGAACGGTCATTCAACAACGGATGGCGAATCCACCGCTTGTTGTGTTGATGTCTCGAAGTGCACGTTTAGAGGAGAAGCGCAAGGAGTTCCGCGACAAGTCGGGATTATTTGAATCTGCATTTCGCATTATCCGGAAAACCGATCTCGCTGAGGAAGGAAAATTGCCGCGCCTATTGACTAGACTTGCAGAACACTATCAAGATTCCCTTAAATTGGCGACATTTTTGAATGCATGGCAAACAGGGTTGCGCAGTGCATGTGGGCGAACGGCCGATTTGATTCGGACCCTTGATCTTGCGGATCACGCGCAAATCCGGCAACTCCTTTTGACAGAAGAAGGAGAACCTCCGGGAAGCTATCTCGTCGATGTTTTTGACCTAGTTCTTCAACATGAGATAGAGCGTGAAGAGCTAATTATCGACGCGGCTATCAAACTAAACGGCCTCAACAGCGAGGCCTATCCTCCTCCCTACGTGGCAGGATCGCCCGATTTGCAAGCTTTGGTGTATCGGTCTTTATTTCAGAACAATGGCCGGCTACGGTTGAGGAATCCAAACGGCAGCCCCGTCATGTTTGGAGATGTCTTGCGTCGCAAACCTGCCCCTGCTGCTGACGCACCACCAGCCATCGTCAACCTCCCATTCGCTACTATCGGGCCTCTTGATGTATTTGTCGTAATGACCCCCGCCTGTGATTTGCAACGGCTCGCGGCCAAACGGGTGTTGCTGCTTAAGGGTTCGCTCGTCCCTCTGACTCCCGCCAATTGGTCTTACAAAGAAACACCCATTCGCACGGCCGTATTTGAAACAACGCTAAACGAACGATTTCAGATCAAGTGGGACTTCAAACATATCGAGGCAATTTCCAACGATGAATTGAACCACATTTTAGAAGCACCGAGTGGTTTTCAGATAATAGCTCGCTTGCGCGAGACACACGCAAGGGAGCTACAGCAAAAGTTGCTCTCTAACTTAGGCCGCGTCGGGCTTATTGCGCCCATGCCTGCAACGTTTCCAGTGACCGTCGAAGCTTACCTGCCAGGCACAAATGCAATATTGTTCAAGATTTTGGTTTCGGCGCTTACGGATAACCAGGGGGTCTGCTTTATAGGTCGCAAGAATAACGAGCAGGCAAGGACCCTTGTTCTATGTGAGGACGCGTGTGAGGCTTTGTGCCAGGTTGTTCAGTCAATTGATCTCAAGATTATTCATCCCACGACACAGGCGACAATTCTTGAATTACGGACCAGTGGTGAACTGTTGATCCTTCAGAACGGAGTAGATTATCCGAGTATGACCGACCAAGATTTTCTTGAAATTGTTTCAGTGAGCGCGGCGACGGCAGAGAAGCCCGAAGAGAAGCGTGTGGTTGGGCTTATCCGTCGGAGCGGACCATGGATCGAAAAGCCTCTCAAGGGCAAATACCTTAAGATGGCTGGAATAGTTCTTGTCGTTTCGGATTGAAGATATGAATGCAAGTGTAATATTCTCACAATTCATTGCGAGCCAGCCTCCCGGTAACGAGCTTTACAGGGACAAATGTCGTAGATATCCGAATTCAAATAATATAGCCCTATAGTGGCATGAAAGAAAACGTTAAGGACATATTTATTCAATTGTTTAAAGCACCAACTGAAGAAGGTGTGGATGAAATTCTGCAAAACAACGCAACACTTTTTGCCCCTCAAGAGCGTTGGCATCCACTGGATGGAAATGAGAGCAATTTTGGAGTTATTGAAAACCAGCAATCTTCGCCGATAGCGGCACTGATTGAGAAGATTACCAACTCCATTGATGCGATATTGATGCGCAAATGCTATGAAGCCGGCATTGACCCGAAATCACCCAAGGCACCCAAGTCGATGGAGGATGCTGTCGCTAGGTTGTTTCAATCAGAAAGCGAAACGTGGTATTTAAGCCCAAACCGCCAAAGGCAAGCAGAAGATATTCAGATTCTTGCAGACGGGCCTCGCATGAACACATCTCTGGTAATTTACGATAATGGAGAGGGGCAGCACCCAGAAGATTTTGAAACAACTTTCCTCTCGCTTCTGAAAGGCAACAAGAACGAAATCCCATTTGTCCAAGGCAAATATAACATGGGTGGAACCGGTGCCATCGTATTCTGTGGTAAGAAGAGGTATCAATTAATAGCCTCAAAGAAATATGATGGGACGGGACATTTTGGCTTCACGTTGATCCGCAAGCATCCGCTTTCCGAAGCTGAAATGCTCACGAAAAAGAACACTTGGTATGAATATTTAAAAGTAGACAGAGAGATTCTTAATTTTCCAATCGAGACACTGAATCTTGGGCTAAAAGACCGTCTATTCAAGACGGGAACAGTCATAAAACTTTACAGCTATGACCTGCCAGGAGGAGCGCGTTCAGTTATTTCGCGTGACCTCAACCAAAGCATCAACGAGTTTCTTTTCGAGCCCGCCTTGCCTATCTACACGATTGACAAGCCGGAACGTTATCCGCTCGACAAGAATCTGGCTCGTGAGTTGTTTGGCTTAAAGCGTAGGCTGGAACAGGATGATTCGAAATACATTGAAGATTCGTTTTCAGAAGACTATGAATCCACTGAAATTGGTAAAACAAAAGTTACCTGTTACATCTTTAAAAACAAAGTCGAGGGGAAGACTGTTAAAGAAAGCCGTGAGACCATTGAGCGGGAATTCTTCAAGAACAACATGTCGGTCATGTTTTCTGTGAACGGACAGGTCCATGGTCACTATACCTCCGAGTTCATCACGCGCTCATTGAAGATGCCTTTACTGAAAAGCCATCTTCTGATTCATGTTGATTGCACCCATATGAGGATGAATTTCAGGAATGAGCTATTCATGGCCTCGCGAGACCGACTGAAGGGTGCCGATGAAACTCGAATACTTCGCGAACTGCTCATTGAGCTTCTTGTTAAGAGTAAACTTCAGGAAATCTACAAGCGGCGCAAAGACTCCATTTCCTTGGAAAGCGGAGACACAAAAGACACAGCGGAACTTTTAAGGGGATTCACCAAATCAATGCCGTTGAACAGTGACCTTTTTAAGCTTTTGAGCAATACATTCAAACTCGACTTGCCGAAAGAGAAAACCAAAGGAGAAATAGAAAAGAAGAAGGACGAGCCAAAGGAGAAAGAGGAATCCTTCAAGCCAAATCGATTCCCATCATTTTTCAAACTGCGGAGTCAGGGCACAGAAAATAAACCGGCTGCCAAGATTCCTTTGAACGGTGCTCGATCAGTGAGGTTTTTGACCGATGTGGAAAATCAGTATTTCGACCGGACGGAAGACCCCGGGGACCTGCGAATCTCATTGGTGAGCTTCAAGCGAAATGACATAACTGGGGGGACAGGGCCCGGAGAACCAAAGCAATTATCAGACTTGTTGAACCTCCGAAAAGCTAGTCCAAATGATGGCACCATAAAAATCGTGCTAAACCCAACAAAAGAAGCCAAAGTGGACGACTTGATTCAAATTCGAGCCGAGCTTGACGGCCAAGGCGTCGAATACGAGGAGTGTTTTTGGGTGAGGATCGTTGATGAAGAAAAGCCGAAGGAAAACACGCAAAAGGAAGAAGAAAATAAACAGGAGAATTTTGGCTTGCCGCAACCAAAGTTAGTTTACCAGGGGAAAAAAGAAGGTTTTGTTTCATGGGAAGAATGTGCAAGCGGCGGGATCGAAATGGATTTCAACACAACCATGCATCCCTATGTTGCTGGAGAACAGTTGGAAGCAATTTATATCAACATGGACAGCCACGTTTTGAAGAGTCACAAAGGCAGAATCAAATCAATCACCGAAGAGCAAATCAAACTAGCGGACAAAAAATATATCAGTTCCGTTTACTTCCACACTCTCTTCTTGTTTGCCACAGCCAAAAGCAAGAATTACAGCATGAAGCAAGGCGAAAACGAGAAGGACATAACGGATTTCTTGAAGGATATATTTTCCTGTTCATACTCGGAATTCCTGCTAAATTTCGGCACCGAGCAATTAATGGAGAGTTTGGAGCTATAGGCTATCAAATTAACAAAGTAGCGGGCGCAGCTTGTATGTTTTGTTACTAGCACATCCAATAAAGCCGACAGAAGCATGACACAACCATGACACAACCATGACACAACCATGACACAACCATGACACAACCATGACACAGACTGAACTTAAGGAATGTGTTTACGAGATTATTGACACAGAACCCACTCCATCCTTTGAAGGATTAACTTTAGGTTGCAAGCTTGAAGACGAAGAGGCCTTCATCAGCAGAATGATTAAGTTCAAAAAGGCCAAAAGGAAAAACCACAAAGCCTAACATACACCGCAATGCCAATTACAATTGGGTTTCTAGGGGCTAATTAACCACGCAAGGCGATCACGTTCCGAATCAGTGTGTCCACGCAAATTTGAACTTCATCCTCCCGCGAATGTATCCCCAACGAGAAACGCAGGGAATGACGGGACGCAACGCCATCAGATTTCATGGCCTTGATGACATACGAAGGTTCGTCAGAGTTGCCGAGACAGGCTGAACCTTTAGACGCACAGATCCCCGCCTGATCTAATAAGGCGAGAAGTGCATCAGACTCGACGCCATGAAATGTGATGTTCGTAGTGTTGGCTAATCGCAAGCCCAAGTGTCCGTTAATTTCTGCGTTTGAAATCTTGGTGAGAATACTCGTTTCTAACATGTCTCGCAAAGGGCGCACTTTAGCGTCGTAGTTATGCAAATACCGAGTTGCAAGTTCGGCGGCTTTACCTAAACCGACGATGAGCGGAACATTCTCTGTTCCGCCACGCAATCCGTTTTCTTGATGTCCGCCGTGCAAGAAGGGAATAAAGGGCGAATTCCGTCGAACATAAAGAGCGCCCACTCCCTTCGGAGCATAAAATTTGTGACCCGACAGCGACAGATAATCCACTTGCGTTTGGCGAACGTTGATTTCCTTTTTGCCTGCCGCTTGCACTGCGTCACAATGAAAAAAGATTTTGCGTTTACGGCATAGTTCTGCGATTTCTTGAACAGGAAATAGCACGCCAGTCTCGTTATTTGCCCACATCAACGACACTACCGCCGTTTGATCGGTGAGTGCGTTCTCCAAGTCTGCTGTTTTCAGCAATCCGTCACGGTTGACCCGCAAATATGTTACGCGGTAGCCCTCCTTTTCCAGTGCCAAACAATAATTTAAAACCGAGGAATGTTCGACAACCGAAGTGACAATGTGACGTTTCGCGGGACATGATTTTAGCGCAGCCTGAATCGCAGCATTGTTGCTCTCTGTCGCGCAAGAGGTGAACAGGATTTCCTCCGGCAAAGCGCCCACCATATCTGCTACTTGCTCGCGCGCCGCCCCAATCAACGTTTTGAGCTTTGAACCAAACCGATAGGCGCTTGATGGGTTGCCCCATTCGTCACAAAAA
This sequence comes from uncultured Bifidobacteriaceae bacterium, assembly GCA_964475285.1. Lineage (GTDB taxonomy): Bacteria > Verrucomicrobiota > Verrucomicrobiia > Limisphaerales > UBA11358 > UBA11358. The sequence goes on from CAYYWB010000001.1 coordinate 33,124, forward strand.
TATGGGCGCATTGCCTCGAACACTTCAGGCAAGACCGGCGTAGTTGCGTTGTGGTCAAAATAAATCATCAAGCCAACGAATTTTGCCGGAAAGGAGAAATATATGCAACCAATGCAACGCAAATATTTCATACGCGTTGAACAGTGAATGCACGAAATGCCAAAAATCCACGCATACTACGTATGTAATCAGTCACACTATTTGCGGAGGAAAATTCGGCAAAGCCAATGCGACATATTTTTCATGGCGCTGAAACGGCATCAACTGGGAAAGGCGTGGGGGCTTGCGATTTAGGGCAAATTCTTCACGGCTTCATTCTTTTCCGTGGATTTTGAATCCATCCAGAGATTCAGCTTATCCTCAATGACGGCGCGCGGCATGGCAAAGCGTTGCCGCGACAGGGCGACAAGCTTGTCCCGCCGCCCGATGCGGTTTTCAAGTGGCGGTAGCATTTTCGCCCGGAATGGTTCCTGGTTGGTCCCGTCCTCAAGCAACTTCACCGCCGCCTCATATCGCTCAAGATCGGCAAGGGCAGAGGCCGTGAATGTCTTGCCGAATTCCTTTTCCATCACCTCCGCATCCGCATAGCCAATGCGGAACGCGATCAAGGTTCCGACATTGCCAAATACCGCCTGCCGCACCGGTGGCGAAAGCTGCTCAACGTATTGATGGGAAAGCGTCAGGCACAACCGATACTTGCGGGCTTCCGCCAGAATTGACGCAAACGCATCCGTGGAAAAGTTCTGAAACTCGTCAATGAACAGGTAGAAGTCGCGGCGTTTGTCTTCCGGCTGATCCGACCGCGCCATTGCGCCAAGCTGGAATTGCGTCACCAAAAGGGAGCCAAGCAGATTCGCCTTGTCGTGGCCAAGCTGGCCTTTGGACAGGTTGGCGACGAACAGCCGGCCGTTGTCCATGATGAAGCGGATGTTCACTTTGGCTTTTACCTGCCCCAGAATGTTGCGAACGACGGGATTCAATAGGAACTGGCCGATTTTGTTCTGGATCGGCGCGATGGCCTCCCGTTGGAAACGTTCGTCATAATTCTCATATTCCTCCGCCCAAAATGCCCGGATGAACGGGTCTTTGATCTGCCGGACCACCTTGGCCCGGTATGCGTCATCCGTAAGCAGCCGGTTGACGCCCAAAAGAGTGGCGTTCCGGCAGTCCAAAAGGGCAGACACGGCGTTGTAGAGGATGTATTCCAGCCGTGGCCCCCAGGAATCGCGCCAGATGCCCTTGAAGGCGCTCACAATGCCGGATGCCACAAGGTGCCGATCATCCGGCGCCACATTGCCAATGACGTTCAATCCGGTGGGGAATTCAAGGTCGCCGGGATTGAAATACACCAAATGGTCGGCTCGCTTCGGCGGAATATGATTCAACAACTCCTCGGCCAAGTCCCCGTGGGGGTCAATGACGCCAACGCCATGTCCAAGGGCGATGTGCTGCAAAATCAAGTTTCGTAGCAATGTTGTCTTGCCGGAGCCGGTTTTGCCGATGATGTAGAGGTGCTGGCGCTGATCTTTGGCAGATATGCCAAAGCGCCGGGATTCGCCCCAGCCTTCGCGTTCGCCAATTGTGATGGTGTGGTCGTTCATGGTGCCAGAACCAGCCGCCACCCCTGACACCAGACAAATCCCTGGTTGAGGTGGATTTTGCCGGTGGTTTGCCGCCGGCAGTAGTGCTGGGAGCACGCCGGGCGGGGTAATGGCGGCTGGTTTCGGAATCCGAACGGGCCGTCATCATATCACCGGCTGCGAAAAATTGGCGCGCCAACCGGCGCGGCTGTTTCATGGAAGCGCCCAGTAGGGCGGCGCTTTCTCCCTCAAGGGCGCAAGTCGTGGTGTCTTGGCCAGTATGGTCGTGGCCAAAGTAAAAGCGGTCGTCCTCCGCCTTCAGGCGAACAGGTCGCGATAGCGTGTTCCGGTCGTTGGGCGATAGCCCTTATCTTAAAACCAGTCCCCAACGTGTCGGCGGATATTGGCCGACTTATCGCTTTTTGGTAAAGGACAACGGCTAGTTGGCCAGCACCCGGATAGCCCGAAGGGAGAAAGCGATAAGTCGGGCGGTAGCCGACGACACGTTGGGGAGCTAGTGGTGCGGCGGTTAAGCCGTGGAAGTCAATCGTGACGGGCGTTCAGCCCCTACATACCATGTATGTAGGCCGTGATAGTGAGGCTCTTACCATTTAGTTGGTGAAATATTAAAGGAGTGGCTTTCCGTCAGCATACCAGCGGGGTGTTAATTTAGGAAGAAATGACAGCGCTAGTCCATATTGATATTGAAATTGCCGGTCGCCGGCAGGTAGACGAGTAAATTCCTTAACTTTCCGATCGTCTGCTATCTCATCGAGCTTTAGCTCGACGAGTAAGAGATTGTGCTCCGGTAAGGATTGTCCCCGATGGTGTAGTATGATGTCAGGGCGAGTGTTTTCCGTAACGCGGCCAGTTTGGGCGTTAGTCTTTGTGTCACCTTTTTCTCCTTGTTTGTTGTATTCGCAGTCCACATTCCATCCCGGTATTTCCTGTTCCAAATATACGGCTAAACGATGGGCTATAGCCCATTCGGATACCTTAATCTCAAAAAGTTTTGAGTCACGAGCATAGAGGGTATTAATTGCCCTTTGCATACGCGCCTTTAATTCGGGAAGATTCATAGCGCAATTATGGTTAATTCACGTGTGCAAGTGCCTGTCTATGGCGCTCGCGAAGATACTGCTCATGTTCCCGGAGCAGTTCCAACTTCGGCCCAGACGCATCCTCTAACATTCCTTCAAGCTCCACAAGAGCCTGGGGTAAGGTCAGCCACGATATATCTTTGCCCTGCCCCAGAAGCCGCTTTGCAGAGGCCAAATTATATTCTCGGCACATAGCTTCGTCCAAAAGGTGGGGTTGTTCGAGATGAATCAACTGCCTGCCAATCGCCCTCAAGCGCGAGTCTTGAAATTTTTCAACTATTGCACAACGCTCAGGCCATGTCGCTTCGTGGAATGCGTCCATTAGTATTTCGTCTGGCTTCTCAATAAATCCATCATAAATCTGTTTCTCTACATGAGGCGAAGGGGGATACTCCTCTTTCTGGGACTCCAAAGCAGAAATCAACCGCTGACACAGTGCAGTATCCGTCTGAACCATGACTGCGCGGCGTTCTAATTCTTCCAAGCCACATTCCCGGCCATTGCAGATTTCCGGGGCATCTTCGGCAGGAAAAAGCATAGGTGCGGCATTGGATTTTACTCTGCGCACTGGTTTTGGTGATTCCGCAAGTCGTGTTGCGAGTTCAGCTTCGGAGAGCGATAACAATGATTCTGGTTCAACACTCAGATCATAGACATACCATTCGGCCTTATTCTCTTGGTTCTGTCCGATTGTCGTAACAATATAGGAATAAGGTTTACCAAAGAAAAAGTCACTCACACAGAACACGCGCTCATCGTTGATGTAATCAACAACAGCAGTTTTCTTGCTGAAGCGCATGAAGGACGACCAAATATGTGGTGCTTTCTCAATGAGAAGTTTGCAGAGAAAAATTGTGGCAGCAACGTCGCCCATCGCATCGTGCGCTCGGTCATGTTTGAACCCATTGGCAGGCGCAATCTGCTCTAGTTTGAATACCCTTTGGCCATTGTCGTCGGTAGGGAATGTAAGCGCGTCAGGTGCAAAAAGACTGCACGCCTGAACAATGCGCATGACATCTGAACGACTATTTCCGACGCTATTGGTTAGATATGGGTTGTGCAAAGTTTTGTAGAGGGCTTGACGAACCAAATCCTCGTCAAATCTTATGGAATTCCACCCAATGAATAAAGCCGGAGACCATGACAGCAACTTTGCGCGAATGGCACGAACCATTTCATAATGAGACGGGGAGGACGGATCGGTTAGCTGAGAAACCTTCACACCCGTAACACTAATCGCGCCGGGTGCCGGAACTATATGAGGCAAGAGGCGGCAGCGAATCTCAATGCGATCAATTTCATTGAGTTTATCGTCCGTCTGAACGGCGGCAAATTGCAAAATCTGGTCAAAGAACGTTTCAGTCCCAGTGGTCTCTGTGTCGTAGAAAACGAGACTCATGGCTTGTTCGAGTTAGCCGGAGGTTGAATATGATTGCGAATCTTATACTCTAATGCCTGCTTGCTGACTCGAAATTTCTTCGCTAATTTTTCAATAGGGGCGTCGTCATCTATGTCAAATTGTTTCCCGGCCAACTCTTGTTCAATAAGCGCGCTAGGCATCAATAATTCTGCTGCAAATTGATTAGCTCGAATTTCAATCTGCTCTGTTCCGGTTGCCGAAATTGAATTACGCATTAGCACTGGAAAACCTTTATCCACATGTATGCTACTCGTAATCATGTCTCTATCATATTCGAAATGCCCTAGCTCATGCGCAATTGTAAATCGCTGGCGATTGGGGTGATGCATCGAGTTAACCCCGATGATTGGAACTCCATCTTTAACATAAATCATTCCAGCCAATTCATCATCGAACGGCGCAAATCGCACCTGAACACCTAATGCCTTGGCGATTTTCTCCACTGGAGTCGGCGATGACTTTATAGATAGGCTAGCAAGAAGTTCCTGTGCCTGAATATATGGATTATCGTTTGGTGGTTTTGACATGGCCTGCATCATTGTTTTGTTTTTGATTAGTGTCTATCTGCAAAGAGATTAGCCACTTGCTTTTTCTGCTGTTCCTTCAGGTCATCAGGAACAGGCAACTCGGTGCGCTCAACCTCCAAATCATCATTTGACCGTGGCGGCAGTAGATCAAAAGGCGTCAACTTTAATGCAGCGGCGAACTTGTAGAGATTGTGAACCAGAACGTTCTGCCGTCCAGTTTCGATGTTGGCCAGCGACCCCCTTGAAATCCGTAACGTCCTCGCCAGAGTTTCTTGCTTCAGCCCAAGTGTTTTGCGCCGAGTTTTGATTAACGCGCCAATGTGTTTATAAATTGGATCAATAATCACAGGCCAATAATAAACCCGGACAAACCGAATGTCAACGTCATACGCAATGCGTGTAATACACGCAAATATATTGCGTGCTTTGTTTGACAAAACATCCTTTTTGGTTACAATTAACCCGTGGTCAACTTACACGGTCCGTGTCCGCTGACGACAATTAACAATTCGCCTGCCAATGCGGCGGCGAGCAACAAAAAATATAACATGAAGCACGAAAAAGACATCCACATTGTCGTGGAAATCAAGAAAAACGACCTGCGCGAAGTGACATTCCATCATGATCGTGTCACTGGCGGGGAAGTAAAAGAATTGGCCCACGTATCTTTGGAAGAGAGGCTCTTCGTTTTCCGCAACGGAGACTTTCATCCTGTGGGCAACAACGAAACCACGATTATTAAGGACAAGGAACATTTCGTCGTCGTTCCGCACGGCGAGATCTACTACTCGGTTGATGACGAGCCGCAGTGGACGCGTGAAAAGATCCTGACGCCAAAGAAAATCATGGAGGACGCGGGAATCGACCCTGCCACGAATTATTTGAGCGAGATAAAGGGGGACGGTCAGCCACCCGAATCTTTTAAGGACAAACCGGATGAACCCATACATATGCATGATGGAATGAAGTTTTTATCAACCTTCGTCGGGCCAAAACCTGTATCGAATCATTAATTATTATGGGCAGGGATAAATTCAAACAAGGATTGGAAGACCTCAATTACCTGGTGGAGACAAAGGATGAGGACAAGGCAATCATTCCATTTGTAATTACGGCAGGTAAGTTTGCCGGTCAACAAGTTAAAGTCGGATTTCAAGTGCCAGTGGATTTTGAGATGACTTGTCCGGGCGGCCCTCACGTATCGCCGCGCTTGATTCCAATTAATACCGGCGGTCCAGATCATTCTACGCGAGCAGCCGAAAGCCCGCAGTTTGGCCCCGAATGGGAGTATCTGAGTCGGCCATTCAACCAATGGGCTCACAAACGAACTGTAAAGCGATACATGGAATACGTGGCAGATTTGCTGAATACATTATGATTTACGGCGTCGCTCTTACATCAGATACGCACGAGCAACTTCGTGAACATCTCTTGCAAACCTTTGACCAAGAGGATTTGTGTTTTGCTCTCTGGTATCCAAGTAATGGAGCAACGCGCTTTTCTGCTTTAATCCACAAAGTAGTAATGCCGAAAGAGGGGGAGCGACTTCTCCATGGAAACGCTTCGGTAACTCCCGAATACTTCAACCGTGCTTTAAACGAAGCGATGGAAAGCGGTGCCGGATTGGCTTTTTTGCATAGCCATACTGGACCTGGGTGGCAGGGTATGAGCGATGATGATATTGATACCGAACGGGCAATGGCCGCTCAAGCAAAGGCCGCTACCAGTCTGCCTTTGGTTGGCATGACTATTGGAACGGACGGTGCATTGAGCGCGCGTTTTTGGGAAAAGGTTGGACCCAAATCATACAAACGGAAATGGTGCCACGCCGTGCGAATTGTCGGCCATGGCGGTCTTGAAGCTACATTTACAGATGACCTTTGCCCTCCGCCGGGATTTCGAGAGGAATTGAAACGAACAATTTCTGTATGGGGAATTGAAAAGCAGCAAAAGCTTGCCCGTCTTAAAGTTGGCGTTATCGGTGTCGGAAGTGTCGGAAGTATTGTTGCCGAGACTTTGGCACGGATGGGTATACAAGAAATCACTCTCATTGATTTTGACGTTGTTGAAAAACACAACCTCGACCGCCTTCTTCATGCGACACAAGAGGATTACCTAAAAAAGCATCTGAAAGTTGACGTTTTGAAGGATGCCTTGAAAAAGAGTGCAACTGCTGAACATTTTACCATAAAACCAATTCCGTGTAGCGTTACGGAAGAAGACGGATTTCGCGAAGCATTGGATTGTGACGTTTTGTTTAGTTGCGTCGACCGGCCTTGGGCGCGTTATATTTTGAATCTTATTGCCTATGCTCATTTGATTCCTGTAGTCGATGGTGGAATTGCAGTCCATACAAAGCCGAACGGCGATTTGCGTGGAGCGGATTGGCAGGCCCACATTGCGTGTCCGACCCGCAGGTGTTTGGAATGTTTGGGGCAATACGATTCGGGCTACATTGAAACGGAAAGGAGGGGTGATTTGGATAACCCGTCGTACATCCAATCCCTGGCGCGGGATCATGTGCTTAAGCGAAATGAAAATGTTTTTCCGTTCAGCTCAAATCTCGCGTCGCTTGAAGTGTTGCAGATGCTCTCAATGGTTATCGCCCCATTTGAAATTTCAGACGTAGGAACACAACATTTCCACTTTGTTCCAGGAATAATGGATGTTGAGCATCTCGGAATTTGTCACAATTATTGCCTATTTCCGGGCCTGACTGCAAAAGGTGATAAGTGCGGATACCTGGCTACGGGTGAGCACCCGAAAGCTCGTGAAATTAGGCAGCAGCAGGCTGCTTCACAAAAAAGAATTTTGCCGCGCATAATATCAGCAGTGCGGCGATTTGCAGACAAAATAAAATATAAAATAAAAAAACCATGAGTAATAAATATTATCCCAAAGGGCTTGATGGCCGCGAGCGTGACAGAGACGGCCAAATCCGTGAAAAGCGCGGCGACACTAAAGTTGGCACATTGCGGAAAGAATACGGCCATGATTTTGCCAAAGGCTACCGTTCCGACACCAAATTGGAAACGATCCGAGAAGATACCGGAAAAAGTTTAAGCCAAATCTTAAAAAAATAGGTTGATAAACAAGTTCCGCCGGCAGACCGGTTTGTCCGCCCGTGAATCACGCGCCACGTTTCGTGCGAACAGCAAATTACAATATATGGAAAATTTCAGCATTGAGCGAGCTGGCATTGCCAACCTCGATTTTACCGGTGAATTGATCGGTCAGAGCAGCGGCCCGACGCCACGGATAAAGATTTACCGCACCAAAGCCAACAAGTATGTCGGCGAGATGAGCGCCAATCTGAAGATGGCACAGGCGCAGCACTTCGACAATCCGACGGTTTTGATCAATTGGTTCAAAAACACCGCTGGCATCACCGGCGAGATCCAAGACGCCATTGAGGACGCCGCGAAGAATGACGAGGCGTTCAAAGCGGCGTGGAACGAGCATGTGGATTAAACCGATATATGAAAACATCAACTTTGATATTTATCTGTATAATCGCTGTCATGGCGGCGTATGTATTGGGACGGTATATTGAACGGCTCACTACGGTTCAGGGCGAAGTGGGCGACCTAAAAATGCGGGTGGTCAAATTGGAGAACCACAAAATGCGCGGTGAAGTGCGCTGGGAATGGTTTTATCGTATCGCCTCACATATTCCGGTTGTGAGAGGTCTTTTACGCTGATGACAAATATGTCGGGTCAATATCTATTTAACTCAATCAACAACTCCTAAAACATATGGCAATTTACATGGTAACAAATACCCCAAATAAATTGTTGGCGGCTTTCAAAAAAGCCATTGATGACGGCCATGTAGCTACATGGTCTTATGATAAAAACGGCGATTTCACACATACGGCAACACAATGGAAAGGTCTGGCATGGCTTCGACCATCGGTGGTAGAAAAAGAACGCCTCGTATTAAACATTATGCCACCTCAAAAATCACAAATGTCGTCTGAGGTGTATGCCATATATCATGGACGTTTCATTGAGTCTATGCTTGCGCACTGTGACAAGCTTTTCACCACCGGAAGTGCGACAGCATTACCCGAAGGCGACGATTCTGTTGGATAATAACTATACTTGCCAAATATGGCAAGTCGGACCGTCTTCCATCAGCTTGTTGGACTCATAATACTGGCCGCATGATATAAAAATATCATTCATCACAGCTGACCAGGGGACCCAAACTCGTTTTTGAAGTGAGCGTATATGAGTGCGGCCGCACGCTTGGCTTTACGCACCGAGGTTCTAACATCGTCTAAGTCTCCCAGCATGTAAGGACGCATGAAGATAGTTTGCATTTTCTGTCTTTGCGTCACAACGACATTTTCAGGTTCGATTGGCGATATTATGGGCTTTTCAGGGTATATCACGTTCTCAAGTATCAAGAACGGTTTTCTGGCTTCAAATAACAGCTTTTTGTCTTTCAAAGTTAGGTTCGATTGGACGGTGGTAAAAATCTCTTTTTTGACACTGGGATCACCTTCGGCGAACCGCTTCTGTGCGGTGCAGGCGACTTCAAAGGTTTCCTCTGACATTTTTAATTGCTGCTCCAAGCGCTTGTCGGCGTCGTTAATCAATTTCTCCAAAGCCGCCTTTTCACCAAGCAGCTTGCCCCTGAGTTGCGCGTATTCGTCATCGGACAGTAAAATCCCGTTCTTGTTGCCGGACGATGTCTTGAGATTCAAAAGACCGTCAATCGCTTCCAGGCATTCATGATGCGCCTTCCGTTGGACCTTGATAATCTCATCCTGCAAGGATTTCTCCTGTTCGTGCAATTCATGCAGGTGTTTGACGGCCCACTCCTTGAACTTCTTGGAAATGGTGATCCACGCAAGGCGTTCGCTAATTTGATCCTCCAATTCTTTTCCTGTCACCCCTTTCTGTGGACACAATGGCCTTCGGCTTTTGGAGCAATGGTAATAGGTGTAATGAAGAAACAGCGGGTTCACCATCTTTTCAATCGTCGTCTTGCAACGCGGGCAGGCATCGCGGTGTCGGTAGGCAAACTTGAATTTGCAATTGCTGCAAATGACCTGATGTCTTTCATCGGCCGTCACCATCCGGGCACACTCGCCGCAGCGGATGAGGCCGGTGAATGGAAATTCGTGATGCGCTTGCGGGCGGGGGCTTCCTTTTCGGCCAAGCAACGTCTGCACCCGGTCATATTCCGCCTCCGTGACCATCGGCTCGTGCTTCCCCTGATACCATTGGCCGCTCCCGCTCGGATATTCAAACCTGCCGCAATAGAACGGTTTGGTGAAAATTTGGTAGATGGCGCTTCGGGCCAGCGGTTTGCCGCCCATGCGCCGGGTTGGCCGGGTGCGAAAGCCCCATTCAGTGTTGGCCATTTCCAGAATCTTTGGCGGCGTGTGGAGGCCGGTTAGCATCGTTTCCCACATTTTCCGAATTATCGGGAAACGCTCCGGGTCTTTGATGAGGGTGTTTTGACCTGTCAGCCTGTCGGTGTGGTTCAAATAGCCCGCCGGGGCCACGCCCGGATACCAGCCGTTCTCAATCTTGGTTTTGAGGCCGCGTTTGACGTTCTTGCTCAAGTCGTCAACGTATTTTTGAGCCATGCCGAATTCGATATACATGAGGATGATGTTGTCATCCTCGCGGGCATAGCTTTGGGCCGGGGTCATCACTTTGATGCCATGTTGCTTGATGGCCCAGATGATGGCGCCGCCGTCAACCGAGTTGCGGGCCAAACGATCCAGTTTCCAGCAAATGACGCCGGCAGCTTCGCCCCGGTAGAGCCGTTGCATCATTTCATTGAATACGGGTCTTCCTGGGGCTTTGGCGGATTTTGATTCGGTCAATATCTCGGCCACGGGCAGATTGAGTTTTGCGGCCAACTGCTCCAGTTCGCGGGTTTGCGATTCAATGGAAAGAACCTGCCGGTCTTCGGCTTCTGATGATTTGCGGCAGTAAATGAAATATCCTGGCATTGAAGTGTGTTCGTAACGAAGGGGAAGCGGCAACCAACGGGGAATACAAGGCCATGCTACCCCGCCAACATGGAAGCGTCAACGAAGCTGCTATTTTCCCTTGTTCAAAATCCCGAAAAAACGAAGCAGGCGCATAGCAATCTCCTGCACTTCATCGTCTGATAATATCTCGCCGAATTCCTCTTGATAAATGGCTTTGAACTCCTCGATGGCCTCGCGGCTCAATTGATTTGGTGTTTTCATGCCGCCACTTTATCGGCTTGTCGCTTCCGGACAAAGACGGTCTGACTTGCCAAATCTGGCAAGTGCGGGCTTCCCGTGTCTTTGACAGAAATGTAATAACGTGTTATAATACATCATTGAATGCCGAGCCGGACTGGTTCGGCTTTTTTATGCCACTTGCCAGATTTGGCAAGTGGACCCGTCTTCGATAATTTACGGCACCCGGCTATTGTGGCTCTGTTCGCGCACAGGGTTCGTTCGCATTGCCACCATGTCTTCGCCTCAACTTACAAATTATCTGAGAACCAACCGAAACCGCCTCGCACTTTGGCAGGAGGAAACGGCCTTTTTGCTGGGCTTCAAGGGCGAAGACAAAGGAGGCAAGGTGTGCCGTGATGAGAAGTTCACCCGCGAGCCAAGCCTCCGGTCGGCACTGGCGTATGAGGCGATTTACGGTAAACCGATTCGCGAACTATTTGCCGGCCTGTATCAGCAGATCGAACAGGAGGTGGCGGAAAGAGCCAAACTTCTCACTTATAGGAAAGCTGGGAATCAAAACCCCAAGAGGCATCAGGCGCTTGCCAGTCTGGTTTCAAGGGTATTGCATAATCCATCACAAATATGAATCAAACACCATTAAAACATTTTCGCATCTTGGCTGTCGCGCTTTCTGCCGGGGGCTTTGGCTTTGTCGTCATGGAAGGGCAGAGAACGATTATTGAATTTGGTCGCCGGGTGGCGGATGGGGACAAAAACGCCCAATCCTTAGCCAAGCTGGAAAAATTGCTTAATTTTTACCAGCCTGACGTTTTGGTGCTTCAAGATGTGGAGGCCAAAGGCTCGCGTCGCTATCCCAGGATCAAAACGCTCAACCGGCAAATCAAACGGATGGTGGAGAAGCACAAAATTAAGGTGAAACTGATTTCAAAAGGGCAATTGCAGACCTTGCTGCTTGACAATGCAAGGGGAACAAAACAGGAAATGGCTGAAATGCTCGCGTCTCAATTTCCAGATGAACTGGCTTCGCGTTTGCCGCCGAAACGCAAACTGTGGAAAAGCGAGGACAGCCGCATGGACATTTTTGATGCGATGGCGCTGGCCGTGGTGTTTCAGATGTAGGATGAAATTAAATGTCAGCCAGGCTTGATTTGATCAAGCGTTGAGTCGTGGGTCATGGTGCGCCAAATTGTTGCCGTGCAGAAAGGGGCGTTGTGAACAACTTCAATAGAAATCCCGTGAGCGGCGGGAGGCTGCACTGTCAGCTTCTCGGGGCGCTCTTAGCAGCCTTTTGGACAGATTGCCAAAGGAAGTGTCGGAAACGAAAAGTTAAGCAATAAAACAAGGAAGCCGCCGTGCGTTAACACAGCGGCTTCGCAACTAAAGGCCATAGACCTAAAGTTGCGTATCGGGTAGATACAAAGTTTAGTTTACGTCTTGGCCGCGAAAGGTCAAGCGAACTGTTACTGCTGCGATGGCGAGGTTAAGAATTTTGGCCGATTCACAAACAAAAACTTCACAGTGCAACGCTGCCGCTGTTTGCGTTGTGGAGAATTATTGTCAGACAAACAGCATTTGGACGGTATGCGGGTGGATTTCAACAAGGCGCGCCAAGCGGTGAACCTGCTCTGTGAGACCCCGGCCCAGGCCGCAAATCTTACTGACACTTTAGCATACACAAAACCCCGTGTTAGTAAGGGAAAATGAAATCTTGACAAACCCCTTCCCCTTATTATACTGTATGACGCTATGGCCGCTGGGAAAGTGATATTGGATACGGTAATCGTATCATTTGTGAGGTTCACCAAGCGCTCCACTGGGGAACTTTTATATGAATGTTTATTATGGGAGTCCGAACAAATTGACCCTTTGCTTTGTCAACTAGCTTCAAAGCATAAACTTCAGGCAAAGGATATTCAACCTGTTACAGTTGACACAAGGACGTTCACATTCCAAGCAAGTGTTACAACGGAGATGAATGTTCAATGCCCCCCCCCGACAGCAAGAGTTCCATCAGGGTTAATCACAAGGGAAAAGCCATAAGTCCATTGCCTTGATCACCCTCATTTATTCTTGCCTAAATCTGCATCCATACCCCGCCTGATTATTTGCCATTGTCACCTTGAAAGACGGGAGCCATTTGTTTTCTAAATCAATGTCAACCCTCGCGGGGGCGATGTGATGATTACCGCGCATCTTCCGTATGGAGGATCTGAAGGTCCGGAACCGGCATGTTGGTCGGGCGGTTTGAAATTGCTTTTCTCATCATCCAAGCAAAGCTGGGGTTGTTAGTTGAGTAAAACATTGTAACTCCGACCACAACAAGGGGGCCCTGCGAAAAAACTTAAGGGGAATAATTTTTTCCAGCCCGGATGTCTTGGTGGTTGTAAATCCACGATTGGTTGATGGCAACGGCCGCACTTTCATTCAGACTGTCGCCGGTCAGGAATCGGGGAGTTGATCATTCCCAGTGCTGTGGAAAGCAGCTGCTGCTCTTCCGGCAACAAATGGCCTTTGGTTTGAGCGATCTGAAGCCATGGGCTGGCTTGGTCGGCTTTTCCGGCGGCCGCGAGCAATACCCCATAATGAAGCGCCACGGATGGCTCGGCGAGTTCCGTTGGCCGGAGTTTCTGTAGCACAGCGACGCCCTGCCTGTCCCAGCCCTGCATGTGCAGGGCAAAGGCGTAAGTGGAAGCCGCCATTGGATTGCTAGGATTCTTGGTGTAAAGTTCCTCCGCCGACTGGTAGGCCTCGCGCACATCGGTTTTCAACAGCAACGACGTGACCACCAGATCATTTTTATAGGATGTCTCGTCGGGGAAATGCGAATTCAAAAAGGCATAAAGCTGGTGCAGGCCAAGGGTGTTGCCGCTGTTGAAATACAGCAATTCCAGTTCCTTCTGCGCTCCGCGTTCCTCGGGAAAGTCCTGAACCATCTGTAGGAGTAAAGCCTCCTGTTTTTGTTGAAGATGCCAGCTTTCCGCCAGTTGCAATAATTGTGTCATGGCTTCGCGGTGTCCAGCGGTTGCGCCCATGGCGGCATTCCAACTGGTGTCGGCTTCTCCCGCCGCCCCCAGTTGCGACCAGGCCCGGAAAACCAGGGCAAGCCGGAGAAATTCCAATTCATCCCAGTTGCCCTGGGAGGCGCTGTTCAGCAGCGCCGTCCATTGGCCGCTTTGGAGGTAACCCTGCGCCAAGGCTATCTCGACCGGCCGCTGATGTAGGAGGGGGACGGCCAAACCCGTCAGCCAGTCGAGATTTTCCGCCACGAGGTTGTTCGTCTGCATCCATTCGGACACTGTCGCAATGGCTGGCGCATTGGTCGCCACCTGTTGTTGCACGGTTTGCAGGCGGTAGTTGAATTCATCGCTTTTCAGCTGACGTAAAATGTCCAGATTTTGCAACTGGTCAGCCAGGGTTGCGTGCGGGTTGGCCGCCAATTGGCTGGAATAAACATTTGCCGCTGCCACATCATTGTGCAACAACCGGTCTGCCACCATGGTTCTAAAAGCCAGCAGACCGAGACTGTCGTCCGACCGCATTTTCTCCAAGATTGCCCGTGATTGAACTTGCTCCGTCTTGTTCGTCGAGGTCATCCGGAGGATGGCGGCGTTCATCCTAAAAAGTCCATTGTTCGGCTCCAGTGTGGCTGCCGCCTCAAAGTGGGACTCCGCCTCTGCCAGATGATAGGTGTGCATGGCTAAGCTGGCGGCGACCACCTGATAGCCGGCAGTGTTGGTGGCGATTGGAGCGAGTTCTTTCAATATCTTAACGGTGAGCGGATACGGCGGCTTTTGATAATTCAATCCCGCCGTCGCCAGACTTAATTTATTTTCCACGGTGGGCTCATTGATCACAATGCGCAGCAGCCATTCCAACGTCAGTGGCGAATGGTCACGGTCGTCGAGTATGGCGATAACGCGGCAGGCTGGCAGGTTGTTGGGATTAAGCATGAGCGCCTGCTTGGCACTCAAGTCTGCGTTGTGATAATCTCCGCGGGCCAGAAACGCCTGAGACTCCTTTTGCCAACGAATTTCCTTGTAGTGCCGGTAATGACGCAACCCAAACCTGAACGTCCCGGCCAGCGCAACCGCAACCACCAGGATGAGGGCGGTTGCTACCAGCCAAGAATAAAAACGGTAATATATCTCGCTCCAGGTGCGGTAACGATCCATGTGCCGGAAACCGAGCTGGCGAAACCAAGCAATTGCGTCGAGCGCTTTCCGACCGACGACATTTCCTTCCATCCAATTCCAAAAACGATTTTCGTTTTCGTCCATAGGAGGAAAAAATATCAGTTGGGATTTCCCATATGGTTGTTTTCTAGTCCACGACCACGACCAGTATAGGTCTCTTTCGCGATTCTCGTCTTGCTCGACCAATTTGCAAGAACTTTTTGCGGTCGTTTTTCCAGTCCGCCCTTGGTTTTCTCCGGCACCGGGGGTGTTTCGGAGCGACTTGCGCCTTTTCACACGCTTTTCCACCCTATGCGAAGCCCCCTCCTCCGTGGCTTCCGTTGGTTTGACATGGTCGGCCTTCATCCTGACATCGCGGGTGTCAATCTCAGCCGGCCAATGCTTTCCAGAATGGCCCGGAATAACTCTCGCGGAACCGCCGCTTCCGCCATTTGGAAGATGATCTGCCGGGAATGGCGCACGACCTTCGCCCCGATCTTGATCAATTTCTCCCGTAGCGGCGTCAAGGTCCAGTGACGCACAGCCCGGGGCAACACCGCCTGCCGCAGGAAACTGCTCAAGTTGTAAGTCTGCACGAACAGTTGCAGCTGCATCTGGTTGTCCACAAAGTCGTGACAGGGCAGACGGGTTCATTTGACGGCGTTCTTGCCTTCCTTAATCCACTGCTCCGCCATGCCCCGTTGGTTGTAGGACCGCACTACCCGTTTGGTGGGCTGAATTTGATTGGTCACGATAAACCCGACGCGAGGGACAGTTCGCCGCAGTGCCGCTCAACCTTCGTCACCACGTACTGGGCACTGGACCAACTCTCGGCCTACTACAAAAACCCGGCATACCAAACCACCGGCATGTTCGAGGGGCGCCCACCGGTCGGGTCAACGCTGGCTCGATGTCCCGCAACAGCGCCTCATCGCCCCTATAGGCCAACAACACGGCATTAGACGTGACCTTGGAACCGTGAAGCTCCAACTTCAAACGACGATCGAAACTCACATTCGCAGAGCCTGCTTTTTACCCGCACCCGCACCTTCATGAAGGCCTTGTTTCAATGATTTTTAGCACATCTTCCAAGGCATCGTGCATCGCTTGTGCCGATGCATAGCGCTTTGTGGCATCGGCCTGACAAGCTTTGAGAATGACCGCGTTCAATGGCAGGAAATCCGCCGGCTCCGCCGTGTCAACCAACGTTGTCGCAATTTCTGGAAACAGTGCGGCAGTTCGTCCGGTGCTGATGACATAAAGCAGCATGCCCAAGGCATAAATGTCCGCTTGCGGTGTGCCGGGGCTTTCCGGTGGCGGCGGCATAAAACCTGGCGTGCCGACATAGGTTCCCATTTCATCCGGCGGACGGATTTCGGTGATGAGACCCAAATCCGCCATTTTGGGTTGTCCGTCCACAAAGATGATGTTTTGCGGTTTGAGATCGCGGTGGGTCAATCCGTGCCGATGGAGAAATTGCAATGCGTCAGTCAGGGCGAGGCCGATGCGCACACATTCGCGCACCAGAAGCCGATGGCCCTGCAGACGGACACGCTCATTGAGCAAATCGCGGGGTTTGTATTTTGCTGGCTCGCGCTCCCAGTCCCGCTCAACCGAATCGCCAAGTTCCATCACATAATAGAAATAGCCGTCCAGTTTTTCGCTGATGAAATCTATCCGCAACAAACCGGGATGCTGGTCGGAAATGGGTTTGTAGCGGCTGATGCCATTGAATTCGCGTTCATAGGGGGCGGTGCGATTGTCGAATTTCGCCATGTAAATTACCTTTAATGCACGCCACTCCCTCTTCGCATTCCGGGCCAGCCAGACTTTGCCGTAAGCGCCTTCGCCAAAGGGCGGATGGAACAACTTATAACCGGGAATTTTGGGAGGTTTTTCGGCTGCGCTGGCTTCTACAGTGCGGGAGGGTTTTACCGCGACTGCCCATGCCAGGGCAAACGGCACCTGGCCCCCGGCAATCACCAGCCAGGGAAACCAATAGTTTGTAAAATAACTCCATGCGACCGCCACGACCGCGACGGCTGTTGCAACGGTTGTTCCCCATACAAGGGCCGGCAGCAATTTCATCCGGCATAATCCGCCACCGAGAAATAATCCTCCTGCTGCCACAACCAGCGCTTCCATCCACCACGCCGGTCGTCGCAGCCAATCGCCATTCATCAGATTCAAAAATGAAGTGGCCATTATTTCCACCCCGCCGGCGGATTCGCCCGTCCAGCGTGTGTAAGGGGTCTTGAATTCGTCCGGTTCATCGCCTGGCAGGGATGTTTTGGGTTGCGTTCCGATGAACACGATCTGATCGCGGAAATAATTCTTCGGCTGGGTCAACGCGAACTGATAGCTCATCCGCTTCCACGAGCCCTCTCGGCCGTAGTAACGAAACCATCGTTCCTGCTGGTTGCCGTTTAACTGTGCGCCGGCCAGCCGCGCGGTTGTTTCCGGCAGGCTTGGATACGGTCCGGGCGAGGGAAATGGCCAATGCCGGCGCACAATCGAATCGTTCACCGAATCCGGGTCAAGATTGGCGACGCCCCAATTTCCCCTGGCTGCGTCCAGAAACATCGCGTCGGGGGGTGTCGGTTGCGCGCCAATCAACCCCGGTCGGGTTATTTGCGACTGTTCCGCCATCAACACCACGCGCGGCAGCCGCCTCATTGCATCGGCCAGTGCCTTATCAGAAGCCGGCTCGCGTCGCTCGCGGAAAAAGGAATCAAATGTCACCAACGGACAACCATCATCGGCCAGCTTGTTCAGCAACTGGGCATGCAGTCCCCGGTCCCAGGGTTGTCCGCGCGTTTGATGAAATTGGCTGAACGCTTCATTGTCCATCAGGATGAGTGTGACTTGGTTGGTGACGGCACGCGCACCAAATCGGAACAGGTAATCGTAGCTGGCATTTACCCACGGCTCACCCACCGGGGTTTTCCACAGCATCAGGCCGCAAAGAATCGCCAACACCGCGCCTGCCGCGGATTTGAGGACGTTTTTTTGCCTGCCGATTTTGCCCTTCATAACGTGCCGAATGCCTTGCGCTTGAATGTAAAAGAAAGGCGGGAAAGAAAAACGCAAATCTTTTGAAAGATTTGCCGGTGCTGGCCGTATTCCATTATTGAGAGCTAAACCCACCCTCACCCTGTTGACCCACTATGAATAGACAGATCCTATCCTTTGCTGTCTTGACCGCCATTGCAACCTCGGTTGCGGTCGGTCAGGACTCCGGCTATCCGATTCAGCCTGATTTTCCAAAAATCCTGCTACAGCCGGAAAACCAACTGGTTCCCATCGGCTCAAACGCGGTGTTCTTCGTAATCGCAACCAACGGCCCCCTGGCCTACCAGTGGTTTCGCAACGGCGATCCCATGAACGAACAAACCAATGAGACGCTCGCCATCTCAAACGCCCAGGTCAGTGACGTGGCGTCATATTCCTGCGACATTTACAGGGGCTTGGAAATGGTGCCGACCCGCGCCGCTTCCCTGATGGTGTTCACCAGCAGCATAGACCCGCAGACCGGCGTGGATCCGGTTGTCGTGTATGGTTCGCCCGTGTATGGCAGCGGTTCACAAGGCACCTGTCCTGGATCTTCTTTGGGACACGTCAGCTACACCAAGACAACTCAACAAGGCTGGGGCTGGGCGCCGGATACCAGCAATGGCAACACCCTCTTCACCGCCACCGACACCAACCGGACAAACACTAACATTCAATTTGCCGGGGCATATGGGGACACCGGCTGCAACACGACCACTGTCACCGTCCCGAATCCGCCCATCAGCCCGGTCTATGAGTTCGCCATCTTTTTCACCAACAATGTTCCGACGAACCCCTACGCCATCACCTTGAATGGATTTAAACCCTGACGGCTGCATGCGATGGATTTTGAAGTAACAAACCCGATTTGTTGGCACACCGGGAAAGATATCTTCGTCGCCCGTGCTGTAGACGGCGGGGGGAAAGTGAAATGTGTTCGAAAGAGTCACTTGCATCGTTAGAAGCGAAGCGTTTCCGTATGCGGATTGCCGCTCGATAATCCTGCTCAAAACCAATCAGTGGAGGGTCTATTCCCCGGAACAGGCGCACGAAAAGGTTAAGGCGCTTTCGGGATCAATAGTCGTGGTGTGCGAAGGTCAGATTGTGCCGCTCATTCCGGCCGAATGGGAAGGGAAAAAATACGTTCGAACCATGCTCAACGACACGCCCGACGACTATCTGTTAAAAGTCAAATAATGCCGTTAAAATGAAGCGTATCAAGCCGCCGATTGCACGGTTGTTCATTCTCCCTCCGGTTCATCCCGTTAAAGAAGCCTACTCCGCGATAATCCATGTAATTCACGGATGAAAAGCTCTTGCCCTAAAAATTAATCTGAAATCGCATGGTCAGTGTGCGCGAGCGCGGCAGTTCGTTGTAAATGTTGAGCGGGTTGAGCTGGTAATCCTGTCCGGCAAGGTTGAGCAGGCCCACGGACAGTTCCGCCTTCCGGCGCGGGAAGTGGTAGCCGGCAAACAGGTTGAACTGCCAGAAGTCGCCGCCCGGTTCGGCGGGTGTGGTTGCGTTGGGGTAACCTCCGTTGCTCTGGTCGAACCATAGGGCTTCTCCCTCGGCAAAAAAACCGCAGGGATGATTGTAAATGGCGGTCATGTCCACCTGCTGCAATGTGCCCCGAGTCCGTGACCGGGGCTGGAAATTGTAAATGCCGCCCAGCAGCGAGTCTGGCACGTCCACAAAATTGTCGTTCAAGACGGCCTCGCTCACGCGGTAGTTTGCGCCAAGGGACCAGTTCCGGCCCAGCAATTGGTTGGCGGTGAACTGGAGCGTTTTCTCTTGATAATCCAGATTTTCGCGCATACCGGCGGGAATTGCCGGCGGGTTGAGGAAATTGAAGTCAAATGCCCCGTCAACCCGGTCAACGATTGAGTTCAAAATCTCGCCGGAAACGCCCAAATAGGTTCCGGTTTGAAATTTCTGTTCTATGGAAAGATCGAAGGTCTCAAACTTGGCCCCGGCATTTTCCCCGGCGATGGATTCGGGAATGACGCTGCGGTAATTCTGGATGAAACCTGCAACCTGCGACGGCTCAATCTGGTAACTTTGGTCCACGCTAGCACCGGACAACGAGCGCGTGTAGGCAAAGCGGGCGGTTGTGTCTTCCAGCGGTGTCCAAATCATGCCGGCCTTGGGGGAAATCTGATCCTCCGTCTTTTCATTCCCGGAAATCGGTGCGGTGCGGAAGTTTTCGGGAAAGGTGATGCGGTCGTAGGTTAGCCCGCCAATCAATTGCAACGGGTCGAAAATTTGCCATTGATGGTAGCCGTAAAAGCTGAAACGATTGAATAAGGAGGTAATGTCCTGATCTGCTGCTGGTGATGAGAAAAAAAGTGGCAAAGCTAGCGGCTGTTCCTGCAGGCTGGCCGTGTCAAAATGGCCATATTGAATGCGCGTGCCGATAATGGTCGTATGCGCCGCCTGTTCCCAGATTTGTTGCAACTCCCCGGAATAAATCGTCAGCCGGCCGTCAAATTGCTCTGGTGCCGTAAGACCATGCACGGAAGTCAGACCAAGGCCGGCGGGCATAACGGCAAGCAAACTCGCCTGCGCCGGATTGGTGAATGAAAGTGTATCATTCAAGCGGGCCGCAAAAAACAGAGTGTGAACACCGGGATTCCATTGGTGGTCATAGCCAAGGCTCAAAATCGGATTTTGCGTTTCTTTCGAACGAGCAGATGAATTTGCCATGCTTTGGTTGTAATGCTGCGCAAGATCGCCAAAGGTCGCATCATATTGTTCGGCCTGCAAAAAAACGTTGTCCTTGGGGGTGAGTTGTTGCTTGAGCGTTAGGGAAAGCTGCCGCTGTTCAATGTCGTTATTCGCCCGCTGGCCGGGGTCGGAGTGATAAAGTGTCTCCATGTCGTAGCTGAAATCTCCAAACACGCCGAATTGAGCGCCGGATTCCGTCCACGCGCCACGGCTCAAATATTCCGTGTCCGAAACCACGCCAAAGCCGTCGTGCGTGAACAGCCGGGAATATTCCCCCTGCGAAATCACGGAAGAAAGCGGGCCGGCGCTCACCGGGGCGAGCAAATTCGCCACCAGATACTCGCTTTCTGACGGGGTCTCGTAACGGAGGTTGATCTCGTTCGGGTCGCGACGCTCGTTGTAACTGTCCGCCAGAAAAAGATGCGCGGAATAATTTGCGTAATCGTCATTTACCGCGCGTGCTGCCTCGCGCACGCTCACGTCAAACATCCCCGCGTCTTTATACATCGTTGCCAGGTTGGCGGCACGGACGGCCTGATCCTGGTCCAGCAGCAGTTGTGAGCGAAAAACACCCCGGTTGTCGTTCAAGGCTTTGGACTTTTCCAGATCGCGAATGGCGTCGTCTATGAGATTTTCCTGCTGGTCGAGCAGGGCGGAATAAAACCATGCGGTAGGGTCGTTCGGATCCAGCCTCTTCGCCAGTTGAAGCTCTTTTGCAGCGTGCGCGGAATCGCCCGCGTTCGCATATGTTTTGCCCAGATAACTTCGCAACCCGGCGCGCTGGGGTTCCAGCGCTGCAGCCACCAGTAAATCTTCACGACCGCCGGTTGTATCACCACTGCGAATGCGGCAAAGGCCGCGGCCGAGCCATGCATTGCCAAGCGCGGAATCCACGGCGAGCGCGCGATCAAATGCCTGGATGGCTGCGCGAGTTTGATTTTGCGCGGCCAGTAGAAACCCCTTCATGGCGAGCGCTTGGGCGTTCCGTGGCGCGAGCATGATGCTCTTGTCCAAGGCATCGGACGCATCCTGTGTGCGGCCGAAGCTGAACTCCAATTCCGCAACGCGTTCCCAGGCGAATCCGAATTGCGGGGAATTGGTCACGGCCTGTTGTGCAAGGCGCAGGGCGTTTTCAAGCGAAGTTTCGCGGATGGCGCGCGATTGCTCGAAATAAGAGGCGGCGAGGGATTCGGTTGAGAGTTGAGGGTTGAGGGTTGAGGGCGGTGGCTGCCGTTTCACCGCCGCGATGAGTTCGCGCAAAGCGGCGGCCAGGCGTTGCGGGCGTTCGGATTTGTCGGAGATCAAAGAAAGGATGGATTCCGCCCGTTCCACCTCACCGACGGCAAGCAGCAGGGTGGCGTGATAGACGCGTTCATTGTCCGAGATGTTCGGATGGCCTGCGGGGTATTGGGTGAGCGCGGCCAGCAAGTCGCCACTGCGATAAGCGGCAAGCGAAGCGGCGAGTTCTTTTTGCTCGTCTGCCGCGAGTTGCAGTTCGTCAGGATCGAGCACGGCTGGATAATAAAAACACCATTGTAAAAGATTGTTGGCGATGAAACCGGCGGCCCGTGCGGGCGCCTTGCCAAGTTCAACGATCGCTTCTTCGCCATTGGTCAGCGAAAGCGTGCCAAAGGTGTTGCCGATTTTCACCCGACCGTCCACGACGGAAAGCGTCGTGAGGTCAGCGTCATCCACGGCGAGGACGAATTCAGTGCCTTCGACACCGGCAACGGCGCCACGTGTGATGATCTGGATGCGCCCCGGCCGGTCACGGTGGAAAAAAGACACAATACCACGAAGCAGATGCAGGCCGGATTGCGTGTCAGCCGATTGCTGCGGCAGAATTTCCAGTTCGGTTGAAGCGCCGAACCGCACCACGCTGTTGTCGGACCAAAGCAGCGCGCCCCGGCTGTCCGCGCCGGAACGCAGGCGGTCAAAAGGGTGCAAGATTTGATTGGCGTGGATGGATGACCAAACGGTTGAACCGGCAAAAGAAACCTCCACCGTGCCATGAAACTCCACGACTTGGGTTTCGTTCGTGGCCGGAGTGGGTGCCGAAGATTGGCCATGGCAAATCCCGGCCCAAGCTGAAAACAGTCCCCAGATTACACCCTGAAGAATGCCTCGAACTATTTTATGGAACGGATTCAAGTGTTTCCGATACAATTGTGGGGAAAATATGAAACAACGATATGCGGTTCAAGGCCTTTCCTGTTTGCAAGAGCCGTCCTCAAACGACATTTATTGATCATGATACGGCCAATGAATGAATTGATTCCAACGCGGACGACACTGCTTGAACGCCTCAAAGATTGGCGGAATGAATCGAGTTGGCAGGTTTTTTTCGACACTTATTGGAAGCTGATTTACGGCGTTGCGATCAAAGGCGGATTGACCGAGACCGAGGCCGAGGATGTCGTTCAGGAAACCATGATTTCCGTTGCCAAACATATCCCCACGTTCAAATACAACCGGAAAATCGGATCCTTTAAAGGCTGGCTTTTGAACATGACCCGCTGGCGCATCACTGACCAGTTTCGCAAACGTCAGCCCGCGCTCGTTCACCCATTGCCTTTCGGTGATGCCGATACGGATGTTCAATCCACCAGCCAAGTGGCTGACCCAGCAAGTCTGGATTGGAATGCCCTCTGGGATGCCGAATGGGAGAAAAATTTGCTCGAAGCCGCGATTGTCAGGGTGAAGCGGCGTCTTGACCCTGAAAAATTCCAAATCTTCGATTTCTACGTGAACAAGGAATGGCCGCCGGACAAGGTCGCAAAAGCTTTTGGGATTTCCGTTGACCAAGTTTATCTGGCCAAGCATCGCGTTTTGGAGATCATCAAAGAAGAAGTTCAGCGGCTGCAGAAGGAGACGGTCTGAATCATTCGGTTGCCCTGAACGGGTTTCCCCGCTTCAAGCTGGACAATTTTCCAGACGTTTTGGGTGATTTAGCTTCACGGGTTCTGTTTTGAACATTTTTTGAAAGATTTCGCATTCTCCAACGTATTTCTATTGATTGCTTCCGGTTTGAAAAGCCGTTAGTGCGATACATTTTGCCAGCCCCGACCTCGTTCATAGGGTTAGGGTATCGGGTTTGGATAGGGGGTGGGTGGGGCGGGGCTGGTTTTAATGCAATCATTGAAGGAAAAGTTACAAAAATGCGAGACTTTTGCTGCTTGTGGACAATCCCGCTGATTGCTGGTTTAAGAAGTATAAATGCCGACGAACGACGGGTTGGAGTCCAGTTCTCCGTGCGGGAACCAAAGAGAAGTTTCGGATGGCACTGGAGACAAACAGATTTGATTTGGTTATGAAAACAAGCTCATGGGCAATCCATAACGTCCTGTTAATGGCGGGACTTTATCTGGCAACCATTCAACTTCAGGCCCAAACCATTGCCTATGATGCGCCCAAAGGAACCTTGGGGAACGAGGCCGTGCCCAATTTGGTTGTGGGCAACGACTTCGATGTTGAAAGCCCCGTCACGATATCGCAATTGGGTGTGTTTAACAGCGGTGGGAATGGCATCCAGGGCAGTTCGGAACTGACGGTTCAACTATACGAGCGCAACGGAAATTCAGGGATGCTGTTGGAAACGCTGAACTTTGACGCCGCCAGCCCCGGCAGGCAAATCACCGGCAATTTATTCAAGCCGCTGGCCAACCCGGTGACACTGCTGCCGGGATCCTACACCATTGTCGCGTATGGATTTGACGCCGCCAACCCCGAAGGCAACGCCGGGGTTCCCCCCTACTTTGGGTCACAACTGCCGTGGAGCGGAAACAATGGCGGAGGATTGATACAATTTACCGGCAGTGGCCGCTATGGAACCAATGGCGTCAACCAGTTTCCATCGGAGCTGGCCCAGGGGCCGGCCAACTGTTACGCGGCGGGAACATTCATGTTTAGTGGCACGACATTGCCAAGCCCGCCGTGTGCGGCGGATTATGCCGCGCTGACGGCCGGCGTCAGCAGTTTTCCAATTGAAGACATCCGGCATCTGGGGAGCGTGGCCGTGTTGAACGACGGGTCGTTTCCGGTGCTGGTGGAACACGGTGGCAACCGGTTGGTGTTGGAGGCGGGGGGTTATTACAACGACAACCCTGCCGGGGCGCGTGCGGTGGTTTTTGCGCACGCGCAATGGGAAAACTCCGCGAACGACAGCCGGATGACGCTGTTTGAAAATGCCGTCAAGTGGGCCGCCCGGAAAAGCAATCCGGCGGACATCGTGATGGGGGTGACGACGAATTTGCCGGCGAATGATCTGCCGGGGATTGACATCAATTATTTCACCAGCCGGGGGTATACGGTGATTCCGCTTTCCTTGTTGCCGCATGATCGGACCGATCAACTGCCGCCGATGGATGTGCTGGTGGCCGACTGGCACACGCACTACAACAAGACCTCCCTGGCCCAGATTCAAGAATTCACCGCCGGGGGCGGCGGGCTGGTGATGAGCGTGTTGACGAAGCATCTCGTTTATCCAAAAATCCGCCCGTCGTTCCTGCATGCCAACAACATTCTCCAGCCGTTTGGTTTGGCGTATCGTTCCAGTCTGGCAACCCCGGCGGATTATGGATTTACCAACATCCAGTCCATTCCCTATCCGGCCTATTTCAGCGCCTATCCTGCCGCCCAAATGCTGCACGCGGACCGCGTCGGCCAGTTTCAGATGGACAGCCTTTCCAAGGCCATCGCGCTCAACACGATCAACTATGCCGGCGGCAATGACCCTGATTTGTTGTCCGCACTGATGGCGGTGTATTCGGGAACAACCAACAACGGCACGGTGCAGCTGCCTTCGGGCGAGAACGTCAACTTCATGGACGCGGTGACGATGACCGGGGTGCAGGCCGGCACGAACCGTCTTGGCAATTGGACGACCAACGGGACCGACCTGGTGGCTGCGAATCGGCGCGGCAGCGTGGAATATGACTTCAACGTGTCGACGGCAGATCTCTACAAGTTGAGGATTGAGGCCACGCAGAATGTGCCGTTCAATAAATCCGACACCTTTCCATTGTTGCTGACACTGGATGGCCAGAGCCTGGGCCGGCAAAATCTCACGGTGCAGCCTGGGGTGGTCAGCGCGGTGGAATGCTGGACGCCCTACATTCTCCCCGGGCCGCACAGCCTGCGGATATTCTGGGACAACGCCGAAAGTTACACCGCCCTGGAGCTGGTGGCGGTGCATGTGCAGACCGGGCTGGGGCCGGATGAAAATGGAAACGGCATAAAGGATTGGGTGGACCAGCTGGTGCAAACCCAGTCAGGGATGGACAACACCAACAGCGTCATCGGCAGCTATACCTCGCCGCTGTGTCTGGAAGGGCGCGATCCCTATCCATCGCTCATGCAAATGCAGATTGTCGGAGCGGACAACAAGACCTACAGCGCGTCGCCCAACACCACCTCCGACAATCGCTGGTTCATCAACGTGCCATTGTCGGCTTATGTCAACGCCCAGACCCTGGCGGAAGCCACCTATCAGAATGGTGCATTGTCTGAAACCCGGAGCTTGCAATGGCTGCCGCTCAATCTTCTGACGGCAACCAACAACATGACCATCCGCAAAGGCGACAGCCTGTTGTTGAATGCGGTTCCTACCAATGCCGGCAACGGCAATATCACCATCACCATCGGAACCAACATCTACACCGGCCGGGCCAACCAGCCCATTGCATGCAAATTTCCGGTGGCCGGCACTTATACCGTGACTGGCACCTATACTTCAGCCAAGGGTGTGGCCAGCAGCGGCAACATTGCGGTTGACGTGGTTGAACAAAGCCTGCCCAACACCCCGGCGTGCTGGGTGGGAATGGAACGGACGTGGGATTTGCCGCATCTGGCACCGGAAGCCGTGTTGGAGGCTGATTCACGCTTGTTTGTTGAACCGGTTGCGACCCTGACCAACAACGGGGAACGCTATGGCCTGTTGGCGGATGCAAATGAACCGCGCTCAATCATCGCGCGGCTGGGGCAGAACGGGCCGATTCTGGACGCGACCCGTGCGCGAGGCTTTTATCTGTGGTCGGGCAGCCAGGCATATACCAAGGTCATTCAGGTCTATCCCGACGGCAGCGAGCTGGTGGAGATGCTGGTGATTTGCAGCCCGGTCTTGCCGGATGTGACCTTCGAAATCGACACCATCGTTGGCGGCATCACCTTCGACGACGGCACGACGACCAAGATTTTGACTCCATCGAGTTTTGACGCCCTGGGCCGTTGCCCAGTTCGCTTCATCCGTCCGGCCTCGGCCCGAACCTCCGTCTGTCATTCCATCAAGGCGTTCCAAGGCTCGGATCTGGCGGGCTATCTTCCATGAAACCCAGACTGATATTTTGGATGATGCTGACGGTGGCAACCGCCGCCATGGTTCTTATTGTCTGGTTTCATCGTTCCGCCGTGCCGCCTGCAAAGCCAGAGGCGCAAAATCAGTCAACCTCAACGGTCGCACAACCTGTTGCAAAAACACCTTCCGCAATCGTTTCATCTGCTCCTCAACCCACAGCCAGCGCCACACAGACAGAAAAACAACCACCTTCAGCTGCACAGATGGTGGCGAATGAGAAGGCTGGTTACCAACAACGGCAGGAGGCCATTCAGAAACTGGCAACAGTCAAATTGACCGATTCAGACCGTGACATTCTTTACAACTTTCTGCGCCAGCACACCGCCGCTGATGACGGTCAACCGGGGCAGGTGTTGAAGAACGAATTGCTGGATGCACTGTGCGCGATGCAACCGCCGCCGCAGGGTCTGGGCGAACTGCTGGCGCAAATCTACCGTGATTCAGGCCAGAACATCGTGCTGCAGGATTATGCCGTTCAACACATGGCGGCATATTACCGGCAAATGACGGCCGCAACCGGTGTGGACGATCAAATCCGCAATGATGAACTCAAACTGACGCAGCAAACGATGTGGGACGCATTGAACAACACGGGCAGCAGCATTGCGGGCACGGCGTTGCTGGATCTGACCCGCCTGTCTCAGGGCGGCTATTCGGGGTTTGACCAAAACAAGATCGCCGACAAGGCGTTGGATTTGGCCGGTCAAAACGGCGATGAACTGACCCGGATCACCGCCATGCAGGTGTGTGCTAGCCTCAATGTCAAACTTGCCCTGCCCATCGTCTTGGGGGCGGCAGAGCAGGGGGAGACGAAGTCGGTGGAGATTTCGGCGATCGGGGCGCTGGGTTCGTTGGGCGGGTTGGGTCAAATCCCGTTCCTGAACACGGTGCTGCAAGGGAATGACGACCGGTTGAAGCTGCCGGCGCAACAGGCATTGAATCAAATCCACCAACGGTTGCGCCAGCAGGCGCAGAAAGCGGGCTGAACTTTTTGAGGCAAACATGAAAAATCAGATGGCTAAAATTTATGGGTGGCTGGCATTGGCGGGATTGCTGACTTACACTGTTCTTGCCGACAACCCGTGCGCCGAGAACGGCCCGTATACCAATGGATGGTCTTGTTATCAGTCGATCAGTGTGTCTTCTTCAACTTATATTAGTCCGGCCAACATCAATGTTTTTGCCGGGCAGACGATTCCCCGGCCCCAGCTCTATAATTTGATCATCACCAACGGCGTGGAATACAGGTCGATAACCTATGATTGCTCGGTGGATCTGAATCATCAAGAGTTTCAAAATCAAGTCAACACGGCCGGCAGTCTTTACTTTGTGCCGCCAATTCCCAGCGTTATCCAGACTTCGGGCACCTACATTTACAACGGCAACATTGACGTTACATCATCGGACGGTCTCTGCCCCACGACAGTCACGGTGGGGAAATTGACGGTTCAGGTGGACAGTTCGTTGATTGATGTGGACTTTGGAGGTGGCGCCACGAGTGACAAGGTGGGTTACGCGGCGATTGGCATCTCCACCAATGATTTCTGGAACGAGGTTGGCACAAACAACGTCACAAATTTGAAAAATGTCGATGGAGTTGTTTTTCAGGTGGGTTTGCAGGTCAATAATATGATAGGGGTTTCAAACAACGGGGCATCGGATCCGATGTTCAATGATTACGTCTTTGGGGCGCCGACCCTGCCAGTGGGACAGGTGGTCACCGTTACCCTGACCAACCTGCCGACGGGAACGTGGCAAGTATATCTTTATGCCAGCGACGGGAGCTTTGATTTGAACGCGGGCGGCACTGATTATGGAATACAAACTTGTTTCGACTCGTTCCCGGCCAATCGGTTCATCCAAGGGGTGCATTATGTGCTCTATTCAAATGTGACGGTGATCAACGGCCAGAACATGACGATCAAGGTGCAACCAGGCACCAGTGGTTGCGCCATGATTTCTGGCTTGCAAATCACAACGTCACGCTCGCCGACGCTCCCTGGTTTGCCGCAGATTCCAGGTTTAGTGGGCTGGTGGCAGGGGGAGAACAACGCCATGGACAGCACCGGCCTCAATCCCGTTGGAATATTGGAGGGTGGCAATGTGACATATGCCCCGGGAGAAGTGGGGCAGGCATTCAGCTTCGGTGGAGACAGTGATGTTCATGTTGCCGCGTCTCCGGCTCTGGATGTGGGCGGCAACGGTGGCGGTTTGACGATAGAATGCTGGATCAACCCCAGTGGCACCAATTTTGGCAATGATGCTTATTCTCTTGTGGAATCAGATGCCGGGAATCTGGATGAACCAGTGGTTGGATTTTTGACTTCCGTGTATTCCGCCGGGGATCTTTATGCTTACTTTGTGGACACAAACGGAAACTCGTATGAAATTTCGACGGGTGCCGGCGGCCTGATAAACACGAATGGTTTTTATCATGTGGCTGTGACCTATGATCCTGCCAGCAGCAACGCCTGTCTTTATTGCAACGGAATGCTGGTGGTTTCTCAAAATATTGGCTGTTTCACCCCGCAAAAATGTCGCGATCTGTATTGGGGTTACAGTGATTCCTGGGGAATAGATTATCGGGGGCTGATTGATGAGCTTTCAATTTACAACCGGGCCCTGACCGCATCAGAGGTGGCGTCGATTTACAACAGCGGCAGTCTGGGCAAATACCCCATCGCCGCGTATATCGTCTCCCAGCCAACCGATCAGGCGGCTGCGGTCGGAGGCTCGGCAACTTTCACGGTCGGCGCGGGCGGGTCGCCGCCTTTGTGCTACCAGTGGTATTACAACTCGACAAATCCGCTTGCGGGCGCGACCAATGCCACCCTGACTCTGGCAAACATTCAAGCAACCAGTCCTACAAATTATTCAGTGGTTGTCAGTAATGTCCTGGCCGTCGTGACCAGTTCGAATGCGACCTTGACGCTGGGTGCGCCGCCCGTCATCACTGTGCAGCCAACGGACCAAACGGTGGTGGTCGGTGAAACAGCCCTGTTTACGGTAACGTCCAGCGGCACCATGCCGTTGAATTATCTCTGGTATTTCGGTGTGACAAATCTGCTTGTCAGCTCAACAAATGCCACGTTGACGCTGACGAATGTGCAGTGGGCGAATGCCGGCAATTATCATGTGGTGGTGACCGATATCTACGGTTCAACCGTCAGTTCGAATGCGATGTTGACCGTGACATTGCCGCCATCCTGTGTTCCGGTTCCATCCAACATGATTTCATGGTGGCGGGCTGAAAATAATGCCCTTGATAGTGTGGGTGCCAATAACGGAACTTTTGTGGGGGCTGCCAGCTACGCCAACGGCGAAGTGGGCCAGGCATTCAATTTAAGTGGAACCAACTATGTATCAGTGCCGGATAGTCCGACACTAAACTTCAGCAATGCAATGACCATAGAATGTTGGTTGTATCGCAATGCTGTGGTCGGCACATGGGATCCCGTGGTTAAGAAGGAAAATATTGCAAACAACTATGGATACGCGTTTGAATTCAACAACAACAACCTGCTCTTTTGGATCTATCAAGGCGGCGGCAGCCCGGGCTGGATATCTTCCGGAGGTGCTGTCCCCATTGCCTTGAGTCAGTGGTATCATGTCGCCGCGGTTTACGACGGAGGGAATCTCCTCTGTTACACCAATGGCTGTCTGGCGGCGGCTTATCCGGCAACGGGTGGTATTTTGGCATCAACCAACCAATTGTGCATAGGCAATGACCCCGGCAATCGCACCAGCCGCTTCTTCAACGGTTTGTTGGACGAGGTTTCGATTTACAACCGCGCCCTCTCTTCAAACGAAATCGCAGGCATTTACAACGCGGGAAGAGGAGGCAAGTGTTCTTCCACAGGCGTGCCGGTTATTGTTTTGCAGCCAACAAGCCAGGTGGTGCTTCTGGGCAATACGGCGACGTTTAGTGTCATGGCTGAAGGCGCCGGGCCATTGAGTTATCTGTGGTATTTTAACGCGACAAATATCCTTGTAACAACGAATGGTTTGCTGGCACTCACGAATGCCCAGTCCACAAACGCAGGCAGCTATTTTGTGGTGGCGACCAATATGATGGGCAGTGTGACCAGTTCGATTGTCACCTTGACGGTCATGGCCTCATTGGACTCTGACTATGACGGCCGCAATGACAGCCAGGAACTTGCCGATGGCACCGATCCATTCGATCCGGGCAGTGTTTTACAGGTGGCTTTTGGCCGCTGGCGCTTTGATGACACCAATACCTGGATTGGCGACTTGGGGCAGTTGCCGCTTGTCGCCAACAACGTCATTGGAGTGCCTGGTGTGATGACCAATGCAGTGCTGATTGATTCCTGCAACCCGGCCACCTTGGAGTATCGGGATGTGGAAACCAGCGGCAATGCCAACATCAATTGCCGCAACGGCACGGTGCGGTTCTGGTTCAAGCCGGATTGGAGCAGTGCCAATCAGGGGGGAACCGGACCGGGCAGCAACGGAAGATTGATCGAAGTGGGCAATCATAATCCGGCCAACACCAGCGGCTGGTGGGCGTTGTATCTCAGTTCTGATGGGACCCAACTGTTGTTTGGGTCATCCACCAACGGTGCGGGCGCGACAATGCTTGCGGCCAATATTTCATGGACTTCCAACCAATGGCATCAAATCGTCTTGACTTACACCCCGACAAACAGCGTTCTTTATCTCGATCTTCAACTTGCGACCAACGGTGCGGGCGTGGCCTATTATCCGAATGTCATTGAGCGTGCTGCCAGCGGGTTCAGGCTCGGCAGTGATGCGAATGGAAACAATCAGGCCCGGGGTGCTTTCGATGAATTGGATACATACAATTATCCGTTGAACACCAATGCAATTAGTTATGTGGCATCGGCTACGGAATTATCCAATGCCAGTCGCGCAGCGCTTTTAAAAGGTGGCGGCTTTGGCACAACGATTTCCGCGCCCATTAGCCCGGTGGGTGGGGGTGGGACAACGTCCGGCGGTGGCGGTGGCACGCCTGCCCCCATTACTTGTTCCGCCCACTATAGCCCTTGGGCGCCCTATATCTACCCTGTAATTAGTGATTCGTTTTATTTGCCGGAACCAGGTTTGGTAAACGAACCCATGATGATTAGTGGGGGGATCACAAAAACGGATGGGAAGGTTTATGCGGAGCAAATAGGGAATACATGCATACAGTATCCATTGGTCATATACGGGTTGTGGGGGCTGGGCAATCCCGCGGTGTTGTGTTCAATCGAATCGGAACCGGCCCAGTCCTCCATCCCCTGCCAATATTCAAATCCGCAATATGGCTCGGGAAACATTTCATTCACCCCAACCGAGCCGGGAAATGAAATCGCCAGCGTTTTCGTATCTGCAACCACCGGCAATCCGTTTCCATTGGTCATACTACCAACGCTAAATCCTTGCATACTCCCTATTTCCGTGTTGCCGCCGGAACAACTGGCCCATTGGCCGTTTGACAACAACGCTCTGGCGGGCGACGGGGGCCAGATGCCGGTTGTTGAAAACAACGTGTCGGTCGTTCCATCCCCCTTCGGTCAGGCGGTGGAATTTGACAGCACCGGCGATGTGGAGCTGGAATATCCCGCGTTCCAGGACGATGCCTTTTCGGTCACCGAAGCAGACGGCTCCACGGTTTATTCCACCGGCACGCCCAACATTCGGAGGAACGAAGGCACCATCAGTTTTTGGTTCAAGCCCAATTGGACGAGTGGCAACGGCCCGGCGAATGGGGGGGTATTCCTTGATATGATCAATGCGGGATGGACCCTGCAGGTTACCCATAATGGTGGAACGATTGAACTGGATTCGGGCAGTTCAATTCTGCTTTCCTCATCCATCACATGGGCAAATTCATTGCTCTGGCATAAAATTGCCGTGACTTACTCCACAGCCGGAACGACTCTTTATTTGGATGGAGTGCAGGTCGCCGCCGGAAGCGGAATTCCTCCCCTCACTTGTGTTA
This sequence comes from uncultured Bifidobacteriaceae bacterium, assembly GCA_964475285.1. Classification (GTDB taxonomy): domain Bacteria; phylum Verrucomicrobiota; class Verrucomicrobiia; order Limisphaerales; family UBA11358; genus UBA11358. The sequence continues at coordinate 66,216 of CAYYWB010000001.1, forward strand.
ATTCTTTTACGGGTTTCCACGTCGGCAGCGATGGTCTCGGCCGCCAGGTCCACGGCATCATGGATGAATTGAAAACCTACAACTACGTTCTGCCATTGTCCCAGATAACTTCTGATTACAACGCAGACTGTGCAATCGATGCTGATGGGGACGGCATTCCCGATCTGATTGAATTTGAAATGGGCATTGATCCATCGGATCCGCCGGCGCAAACCGGGGGGGGGAGCAATTCCCCCACAGACCCCAATGGCCCTTCAATTCAACTCCTTGAGCCAGTCAATGCAAACGGTCCCTTGTAAATCCTTTATGAAAATGAAATGCCATTGGTCCTTGCGCACAATCTCGCTCGTGCTGGCGTCCGTCCAGGGTCTCTGCACCATGATTCCTGTCTCGGTTTGGGCGGGCCAACTGCCTGAAACCGTGCAGCCCGGCATAAATTCCCAGCCCCGACAGGTCACTCGCCGCCCTGCTTTAGACGAAGCCTCTTCATCGCTGCCCGAATTTTCGTCGCAACCGACCCCGGCCGAAATTTTCGCCGTGCGGGTTTTCCCCTTCGCGCTGGTGCCGGTCGGAAATCCCTCACCCGCAGAGAACGCGGCGCTGGCCCTGGCGCTGACCGGTTATGCTCAACGCAGCGATCTGGAAGATCAGTCCATCCTTCTGAATTTTCTGACCCAATATCCAAGCTCTGCCTGGAAACCCGCGTTGCTGCTCAACATGGGGATTTACTGGCGGCAAACAGGCCATTTTTCAAAGGCCATGGATGCCTGGGAACAGGCGTGGGAATCCAGCAAAAATGCAACCGGCGCGAGGGAAAAGGCCGTGGCCGACCGCGCCCTTGGCGAATTGCTTCAGATTGACGCATGGGTGGGCAGGTATGAACATCTGGAACCGCTTCTCGCCGAAGTGGGCAACCGCCAACTCATTGGTGGCGCCGCTGAAATGCTGGCTGATGCGAAAGACGGACTGTGGATCATGGATCATAAGTCGGGAAGCGGCTTTCTGTGCGGCCCTTCTGCATTGCGGTTGATTGCCTTGGCAACCAAGGCCAAGGTGGATTTGGACAAACTGGTTGCGGCGAAATCTACCCGGCAGGGTTTTTCCCTGGCCCAGTTGAAACAATTGGCCGATGAATCGGGCATGTCATATCAGATGGCCAGGCGCGCACCCGGCAGTGCAATTCTGACCAACTCGGTTGTCCACTGGAAGCTAAATCACTATGGTGCGCTTCTTCGGGAGGACAATGGACGATATCTGGTTAAGGATTCGACCTTCAGCCATCTCTTCGGGCAGGATCTTTGGATCAGCCAGGCCACCCTCGAAGAGGAATCCGACGGTTACTTTATTGTGCCGGCGGGACCCCTGCCGCCGGGTTGGACAAGCGTGGGGACGGAGGAAGGCCAGACCATATGGGGCAAGGGGGCAACATATGGACGGGATGGAAATGATTTTACTCCCAACGACCCTTGCATCCCTTGCGATGTCTTGAACGGGCTGGAAAGTATTTTTGGAATGACACGATATACCGCCAGCCTCATGCTGGTCAGCTTAAAGTTGGAGGATATGCCCCTTCGTTACAATCCCCCGGTCGGCCCGCCGGTGGAATTCAAGGTCACCTACAACCAGAGGGACCCCTATTCCCAGGCATTCCCCAATTATTCCAATCTGGGCGCTCAATGGACCTGCGACTGGTTCACCTACATTGAAGATGAAGGGCAGGTTTGGTCCGTGTATTATGCGCGCAAGCCCGTTCCAGGGCTTGGGAGTGATGTGCAGCGTTACGTCAGCGGAGGCGGATTGATCAACTATACCGTAACCAACTCTTCCACAGGCCTTTTCATGCCGGACCGGGATGGAAACATTTTGCAGTGCAACCTCACAAACAACACCTATGAGTTGACATCCTCCGATGGCAGCAAGGAGATTTATGAGTGCGATGCGTTAAAACCTTGCACAAATTGTGCTTATAAGTTGATTGTTTGCCTAACCTGTCCTCCTCCCCTGCCGCAGCCGCGCAGATTTCATTTGCAGGCAATCGTTGATCCGGCTGGCAACGCCCTAAATTTTTACTATGATAATCTGGGACGGCTGGCCTTTGTTAATGATGCCGTCGGCCAGACGACCGTGCTTAGTTACGGGCTGCCGGAAGATCCTTACAAGGTGACCGGCGTGGTCGATCCGTTTGGACGGACTGCTTGTTTGCATTATGATGAGAACGGCCGATTGCAGAAAATTGACGACGTGATCGGCATGAGTTCATCATTCACCTACAATTCCGCCGACTTCGTAACCCGGTTGACAACGCCGTATGGTGCAACCGTGTTCAGCATGATGGATGGCGGCAGCGCCACGGGAGACAGGGCATTGTATATCACAGACCCAAACGGAGATCATGAATATGTCTATTCGCCCGCCACCACGAGTTTAATAGATTTTTATGGTGGTGGCAGCGAAGAAGCTCCGAACGGGTTCACGACCATTCACCTTACAGAGCAAAATACTTTTTATTTTGACAAGAAGGCGATGAGTCTTTTGGGTTCCCAACTTTTGAGCAGTCCACCATCCGCAGCTTTTAATGGTTCGGTATTTGCCAGCGGCATAATGACCAACGCGATCATTTATCACTGGCTGAAAGATGATGAGGTGCAGCCTGGCAATCCGACCATGTCCGGCATTGTGGGGAGCATAAAGCAACCCCTGGAAAGCCGGATTTGGTTTGAATATCCCAACCAACTGCAAACCGAATACTCTTCAGGCATTACGTTGCGACAGCCAAATACTGTCGCGCGCTTTGTTGACAATCCGGGCAATCCCAGCCTTCCGCTTACCCAAACCCATCAATATTCGTATAACAATAATGGTCGAATAGCCGAGTTCATTGATCCTGTCGGACGCCATACTGACTTTGATTATTACACCAACGGCATTGACCTCTATCGTGTGCGTCAGGCAACCAATGACATTCTTGCGGAGTTTGGGCCTTACAACTTGCAGCATCGGCCATCCACCTATATTGATGCCGCGCGCATGACCTATTCGCTTTCCTGGAATTCCGCCGGCCAGCTCTCCCAGGTGACCAATCCCAGAAGTGAAGTCACCCAGTTGAATTATGATTCCTATGGCTACTTGCGTAGCACAATACGCTCAAAGTCCGGCCTTTCCGCGACGAATTCATTCGGCTTTGATTTCTACGGCCGGGTCAATGCCGTCACCAATGCTGAAAGTTATCATGCCGCCTGCACTTACGATGCCCTCGACCGCCCGACCCAAATCACTTATGCCGATGGCACAACTGAAAAATATGTCTATAACCGGCTGGATTTATTTCTGGCCTATGACCGTGCCGGAAGCCGGACGGTTTATCAGTATGACAATACCGGCCGCCCGATCTCTGTCAAAGATCGGTTGAATCAAGTCACACACTTTGACTGGTGCGGTTGCGGCAGTCTGGCCGGTATCACGGATCCGCTGGGACACGTTACCGCCTGGGACAGGGATTTGGAGGGGCGTGTCACGCAAAAGACCTACGATAATAGTGCGACAGTTGCCTACGCCTACGAGGCTTACGGTGGCCAACTTAAATCCATCACGGATGCCAAAAATCAGATCAAATATTACACCTATAATCTCGACAACACGATTTCCAACATCATTTACTCCGGCGCGGTTGTTTCCACGCCAGGCGTGACGTTTAATTACGATTCAAATTATCGGCGCCTGACCTCCATGGCGGATGGCACGGGAATGACCACCTTTGCTTACAATCCTGTCACCGGCTCGGTTTCGCCCGGAGCGGGACAACTGGCGACTAATTATCAGCCGCTGGCTGGTGCAACGATCAATTATAAATACGATGAATTGGGCCGCGCAACCAACCGCGCGATTGACGGTGTCAGCGAAGAGGTCGCCTTTGACGCCTTGGGGCGCGTCAGCAGCCATGCCACGGCGCTGGGTGTGTTCACGCCGGGTTACGTCAACAACACCTACCAGCTGGCCTCGCTGGCCTATCCCAACGGCCAGAGCGCGAATTTCTCCTGGTTCAACAATGCAGGCGACCAGAACCTGCAGGAAATCTGGAACAAGAATTCCGGCGCGACCATCTCGAAATTCGATTATCAATATGATGTGAACAGCCGGGTCAAGCAATGGACGCAGCAAGCCGGGGCGGGTGGCGCGAATGTGCTGAATCTTGGGTATGATTATGAAGACCAGTTGACGGATGTCACGATTTTGTCCAACAATGTGGCGGTGAAAGCCTATGCGTATGGCTATGACGGTGCGGGTAACCGAACCAACGCACAGTTTGAAATCAGGAGCGCCACCTCGACAAATGTGATCGCCAGCCGCTCCATTTGCAACGATGTGAACCAGTTGATCAACCTGGCGGGAAATCCTGGTCCGTTGCCGGTGCGTTTCCGGGGGGCGGTGGATGAACCGGCGGCGGTGACGGTGAACGGACAACAGGCGGGGCTGATGTCCAATCCCGACAGCACGTCGGGCGGGGAATTTTTTGCAACGACGCTGAGCCTGCCGTTGGGCAACAACAGCGCACAGATTGTGGCGACCGATTACGGAACCACTCCGAAAACAAAGACGCAGAATTACACGGTTTCCGTGGCGGGCGACACGAACAAGATTTATGCCTACGATGCCAACGGCAACCGGACAAATATGGTAAGCGCCACGGCCACCAACAGCTATGAATGGGACGCGGAAAACCGGCTGGTGGCGTTCAACAATGGGGTGTGCCGTTCCGAATTCACCTATGACGGCTTTGACCGGCGGGTGCAGATTCTGGAAAAGAGCAACGGCGTGGTGACCAGCACCAAACGGTTTGTGTGGAGCGGCGGGCAGATGTGCGAGGAGCGCGACGCCAGCGACAATGTGACGAAGCGGTTCTTTGCAGATGGCGAACAGATTTTGGGGACAAGTTATTTCTATACGTTTGATCATCTGGGTTTAATCCGGGAAATGACGGACGGTTCGGGAGCGGTTCGTGCGCGTTACGATTACGACCCGTATGGGAAAAGAAGCACCAATGCGATTACGAGCAGCCCCGTGGAGGCAGATTTTGGGTTCGGAGGATATTACGTTCATCCGCCGAGCGGTTTACAGTTGGCGCTTTACCGTGCTTACGATGCCGATAGCGGAAGATGGCTAAATCGTGACCCCATCGGAGAACGCGGTGGAATCAACCTCTACGGCTACGTCCACAATAATCCTATAAACTTAGTTGATCCATTTGGGCTATTGCCTGGATGGAGCGATTTATTTCCAGACCCCGGTCAATCAGGTTCTGAAGAAGGGTACTGGTCAAACATGGCTAATAATGACGCTCAAATTGAGAATGCAGTGGGCGCGCCAGGAGGCTATATGAATGATCAACGGCAAACGGTTCAATTTATAATGAATCCAAACGAAGGCTTTGTAATGGGAGGCGTGGAAGTTGGTAGGGGGCCAATGAAGGCAGAAGGGATGCTTTTCGGTGGGAAATGTAAGGGTAGGCTTCTCTATGGCGGGCTTGGTGCAATTGGTAACGGGGCCAGTTACGGTGGCGAATGGAACAATCAAACAGGCGGAGAAGGTGTTTGGTTGCTTGATCCTGGTGCTGGCTATGGTTTTTATGCTTCACAAAATGGAGATAATGCCGGGGGATTTGCATACGGATTCGTTGGTTTTCCTGGGTTTGAATTATTTTTCGGAGTTGGTGGAGGGTGGCAGTACTAAAAGTTCAGCACCGCAAATTGAAATGGACAAACTGGTTAGAAATTGGGTAATTGCGTTAACGCTGGGCAGTATTATGGCAGCCATTTTGTTGGCCTTTGGCGTGTCGTTAATTTTCAAGGAAGGAGGACGGTTTTCACTGCCTAATTTGCTCATCTGTTTAGTGTCTGGAACATTTTTGGGAGTTGACGGATGGCATTGGATCAGACTGTTGAAGGGAAAAGTTCTCTTCAAAAAAAATGAGACCTTGGCTTTGAATGGTGGTGAGCTGATTGTTCCCATGCCTGCCGGTCCTTTTGATCTGTGGATTTTTTGCCGAGTCTCGTTTGCGCAGTATTACGGTAACATTTCCATTACTGCTAGCGACGGAAGCAATCACGTTATTAACGTGCCTCGTCGCAATCCTTTTTTTTATCCCGTCCGTTCAAATTTAGTACCCATAGTATGGCATTCATCGGATGGCAAAGCTCAAGGGAAGTGTCGCATAGTGTTTCATCTGTCATCCACATTCGTTGGAACTGCGTATGATCGGAGGCTCCAGAAAAACAATGTGGAATCGGTGACTGCAATAATTAAAACCGCAGGGCGTCTCACACAAACCTCGTAAACAGCTTCCCCCTTCGCTGGCGCGTGCTGTCATGGCGGCTGCTGAAAGACAAAGGCCAGCCGCCACGCCATCACGCCCCAGCTCCGCCCCAAAGGCAAAGTGAGTCTGCCCGTGGCGTCGTTCGTCGCGCTGTCCGGGAGAGACGAGACGAATAAAATTTGGTGTCTCTCCCGGTCATCGCGCCGAGCCGTCACCACCGGCAGAACAAATGACGACCGCTGACGCTGCTAAGTAAGCGTCACGCCGAGCACCACTATCTCCTGAAGTCATAAGTATCGTAGCATAG
>CAYYWB010000002.1:0-62072 GCA_964475285.1 uncultured Bifidobacteriaceae bacterium
TGATGATGACCGACGGCTTCTTGCAAGTGCGCGGATTCAAGCCGAGCGTGCCCACACCGCGCGTCACCACGAGCCGGATGTAACCGTCGCGGAGTTTGTTGGCGCGGCAGGTCTCGACGGTCGCCGCCATCAATTGGGCGTGTGACATCGGGAGTTCCAGCAGGATCGCCTTCGCGGAGTAAAACAGCCGGTCAATGTGTTCCTTGAGCTTGAACACATGGCCATGATAAGCGCGGATGCCCTCAAACACGCCGTCGCCGTAAAGCAGTCCGTGGTCAAACACAGACACCTTTGCGTCGCGCTCGCTGTAATATTTGCCGTCCATGAAAATTTTCATCAGTTCGTCATACTATTGAAAAATACAGGGTGAAGCAAACGTGAATTTGCGTGACAGCGCACCGCGGACGGATATACTGGTGCGTTCTTTGCGACCCTATGGTCTAGCGGTTAGGACACCTCCCTTTCACGGAGGTAGCCCGGGTTCGATTCCCGGTAGGGTCGCCAAACTTCCCGATGGGCAGAGCTTCGCTTTTGCGATTGCCGGAAACCGATAATGGGCAGGTGTATCCGATCTCCGCATCGTTATTTCGGATTCCAATTCGCCGGTCACAGCCGCCGCGCGTCTTTGAAAGTCATGCGTGCGAAAGACTTTTCAACCCCCGGAGATTCCACTATGATGTCCAAAGTTTCCGGAAAAAATGGGGATCGTTGCGAGCAAACCAGCGGGCAAATGATTACATGACGAAAAGAAAAACGACAACCACGGGTTTTTCAAGAATCAGCGGGCACAATGGCAGGCCATCCACCACGCTTCCCACCGGCTCTCCGCTACTGTCCAGAGATTGTCTGCCCCACCCATTCCTCTGGTCAGCGTTGCTGGCCGGCCTGATGTTTGTCTGCGGCTGTCAAACAAACACAACAAATCTGTTCACCGCTGCTGGTTCCGGCTGGCACATCCAGCAGGGCCAGGCGCTTTGGCGTCCGCAACACGGCCTGCCGGAATTCGGCGGCGACCTCGTGCTTGCCAGCGATGACGCCGGACGCTGCCTGATTCAATTCGACAAAACGCCGATGGCCATTCTTTTCGCGCAGACCACCTCGAACCGCTGGCTGATAAAATTTCCGCAACGGCAAATGAGTTTCAGCGGGCGCGGGCCGGGGCCGACGCGTTTTAGCTGGCTATATCTGCCGACGGCGCTGGCCGGAAAACCGCTGCCGAAACCGCTTCATTTTGAGCGCAAGCCGGACGGCGGCTGGCGGCTGGAAAATTCCAGCACGGGCGAAACCCTGGAGGGCTTTCTTTCGCCGTGAGTTCGTTCTTGAAACGCTGGTGGTGGGCGCTGCTCGCCGTGGCCGTCTGCCTCGGCCTCTGGCGGCTGCGCTTTGACGTGGACATCCTCGACCTGCTGCCGCCGGACGAGCCGACCGTTCAAGGCCTGAAACTTTACCAGCAGCATTTCACGAATGCCCGCGAACTCATTGTCACCCTCCGCGCGCCTGATTCCGACACTGCCGAGAAATTGGCGGACGAGCTGGCGGCGCATTTGCGGCAGCAAACCAATCTCGTTGCCGAAGTGACGTGGCAGCCGCCGTGGATGGAACGGCCGGATCAACTGGGCGAACTGCTCGGCTGGCTGTGGTTCAACCAGCCGCCCGGAGATTTTTCCGCGCTGACCAACCGGCTCGCTCCCGGTCAGCTCAAGCCGGTTCTGGACGAGACGCGCGAAATGCTCGCCACTTCGATGTCGCCGATGGACCTGGCGCGCCGTTCGTTCGACCCGTTCAATCTGCTGACGATGCCCGCGCTGACCAACATCAGCGGCATTTCCATGGATCAGGGCAACCAGATGTTCGCTTCCACCGATGGAAAATACCGGCTGCTTTACGTCCAATCCGCCGTGGATCTGACCAGTTACCGTTCGTGTGAAATCTGGTTAAAGGCGATTCACGCCGTCGTCGCTGATTTGCAAACCGGTTCATCAAAAGACGACTGGAAAAATGTCGTCGTCCGCTACACTGGTCGGCCGGTTTTCGTGGAAGAAATCGCCACGAGCATGCAACGCGACATGAGCCATTCAGTGGGCGCGACCTCCATCATCATCGCCCTGCTGTTCTGGCTGACGCACCGGCGCTGGCTGCCGATGTTGTGGTTGCTGGCGTTGCTGATGCTGATTTTGGGCGCGACGCTGGCGCTGGGCGGGCTGGTGCTGGGAACGATCAGTGTGGTGGCATTGGGTTTCGCCGCCGTGCTGCTGGGATTGGCGGTGGATTATGCCGTCGTCCATTATCAGGAAGCGCTGGCATATCCGCAAATGACCGTGCCGGAAATCCGCCGGGCGATTGCGCCGAGCATCTTGTGGGCGGGCATCACGACAATGAGCGCGTTCCTGGTTCTGAACCTCGGCGGCCTGCCCGGCCTCGGCCAGCTCGGCTCGCTCGTGGCCATCGGCATCGGCGTGTCGGCGCTGGTGATGGTGATGATTTATCTGCCACCGCTGTTTCCCGACCGCCGCAAACCGCGGCCGAACCAAACGCCGTTCCGCTGGCGGAATTATTTCTTCGCGCCGGAGGAGCCGCCGGTGGCTGAAATTTCATCCGTTGGAAAAACTTCTCAACACGCCGCGTTTTTGTTGACCGGTTTAATTTTTTTGAGCGCGTGCGCCGTGTTGTGCTTTCAACGGCCGGGACTGGATCGAAGTGGAAACGCCCTGCAACCGCAGCACGGCGAGGCGCAGACGACGCTGGATGAAATGACCGTCGAACTCGGCCTGCCGCCGCAACCGCTCTGGCTGATTGTTCCCGGACGCGACGAGGCCGAAGTTTTTCAAAGGCTCACCAAAGCCGAAGAGTTGCTGAATGGCGCAGTGACGAATCATCTCATCGGTCGTTACCTGCTGCCAGACACGCTTTGGCCGCGCGCCGAATTTCAGTCGGCCAACCGCGCGACTGCGGCGGTCTTGGGCGGAAAAGGTCCGCTGCTGCGCGAAGCCGCGCTGAATGCGGGCTTCAACACCAACGCGCTGGTGTTGACGGAGGAACTGGTGCGAACATGGTCGCGCGCCGGTGAAAGCAAGTCGGTAATCTGGCCGACCAATAACGTCAGCCAGTGGTTATTGAAACGATTCGTCGCGCGCACTTCGGACGAATGCCTGGTGATGGGTTTGATTTATCCCGCGACCAACAAAGTGAACGCGGCGGAGCTGACAGCCTTGTCAAAGAATCTCGCGCAAAATCACGCGCTGCTGTCCGGCTGGGAATTGCTCGGCAACGCGACCTTGAAACGTGTGCAGTCAAAAATGTGGCAGGTCGTGACGCCGATGGTCATGCTCGTGCTGCTCTCGCTCTGGTTCGCTTTTCGCCGGGCAACGGAAATTCTGCTCGGCGTGGCGGTGTTGTGTTTGAGCGGATTTTGTCTGCTGGCAATAATGGCGCTGGCCGGCTGGACCTGGAATTTGATGAACCTGATGGCGGTGCCGCTGATGCTCGGCACCGGCGTGGATTACACGCTGTTCATCCAGCTCGCCTTCCGCCGGCACGGCGGCAATCTCGTTGCCGTCCGGCGTTCCGTCGGGCGGGCGCTGATGTTGTGCGGCGGCACGGCGGTGGCCGGATTTGGCTCGCTCGCTTTTTCCAGCAATCTGGGCATGGCCAGCCTCGGCAAGGTGTGCGCCGTGGGCATCGGTGCCAATATGCTGATTTCAGTTTTTCTCCTGCCCGCGTGGTGGCGGTTGTTAAGTCCAAAGTCCAAAGTCCAAAGTCTAGGGTCGGAAAGTGCCGGATCGAAAGGGAGCGGAACATCCGCCCGCGCAAAGCTGCCCGCATTTTATCGTGCCGGTTTGTGGCGGCTCGGCTTGACCGTCGTGCGGGTTTTGCCGGCGGGACTGGTGAAGGGATTTGCCATGGTCATGGCCGAATTTTACTGGCTGTTTCAACGCCGCCGCCGCGAAGTGGTGGTGAGGAATTTCCTGCCCGTGTTTGCCGGTGACCGTGCGGCCGCGACAAAAGCCGCCCGCACGGCACATCGAAAATTCGCCGCGAAGCTGGTGGATTTATGGCGCGTCGAATCCGGCGAGCCGGTGCGCAACTGGCTGACGGATCCACGCGGGTTGGAGATCATCCACGCCGCCCGGCGACGCGGACACGGCACGCTGTTCATCACGCTGCATCTTGGCAATTGGGAGCATGGCGGACTATTGCTGAATCAGCACGGCATCCGGCTGACGGTTCTGACGCAGGCCGAACCCGACGACGGCCTGACCGATATGCGCAAGGCGGCGCGGGCGCGCTACGGCGTGGACACGCTGATCATCGGCGAGGACAGTTTTGCTTTTGTGGAAGTCATCAAACAACTTCAGGCCGGCGCGGATCTGGCGGTATCGCTGGATCGGCCGCCGGAGCGTGGCGGAGTGCCTGTGGAATTTTTCGGGCATCCGTTCGAGGCGTCGCTGGCGGCGGCGGAACTGGCCCGCGCGTCGGGCTGTGCGTTAATTGGCGTGACGATCGTCCGCCGGCCCGATGGTTATGCCGTGAAAGTGCTGCCGGAGTTCACTTATGACCGCAAAGCTTTGGGCAGCCGCGAAGCCCGCAGGGAATTGACGCAACAAATCCTGCGTGCATTCGAGCCGGAAATCCGCAAAAATATGGACCAATGGTATCAATTCACGCCGATATGGCCGCGCCAATAGCATCTGTTCGTAATCTTAATCGTCCTCTTAATCTTAATCTCCGCACCACGACGAAAATGATTAGGATGAAGAGCATGATTATGATTAAGAAAGCGTTGCTCGCTGCGGCTGCCTGTTGTCTGGCCGTCTCGGTTGCTTCCGCCGCCGATTACGACGCGCAGTTCAACCGCTGGTTTCAAGTGCAAACGAATTTGCAGAGTTGGTCCGCCGATTTCACCCAGACCCGTTCGCTCAAGGTGCTGGCCCAGCCGCTGGTGTCCGCCGGCAAAGTCTGGGTGAAGCCGGGTGAATTCCGATGGGAACTCGGCCAGCCGGCGCAAACCATCGTGCTCCGCCGGCCGGATCAACTGCTCATCGTTTATCCGCAGCTCAAGCGGGCGGAGAAATATCCCCTCGACGGCGTTCCGTCCGGCCCGATGAAGGACGCGCTGGCGCTGCTGGACGCCAGCCTGCCCCGCGACCGGGCGACGATGGAGGCGCATTTTCGCCTGTTGTCGGCCGCGGAAACGAACTCGATTCTGCAAATGACGCTCCAGCCCCGGAGCGATTCGGCCCGTAAATTGATCGGTGAAATAGTCATCGGTTTTCACACCAACGATTTCACCATCGCCGCCACGGAAATGAAATTCGCCGACGGTTCCAGCCTGCGGAACGATTTCACCAACGTGATGCTGAACCAGCCGATGGATCCGAAATTGTTCGAGGTGGAATTGCCGCCGGACTGCACCGTGGTTGAACCGTTGAAGCCATGAGCTCCTCGCCCGACATTCTGCTGCTAGTCATGCGCTCTCTGCCGCACGGCCCGGAATTTCGTTTCGTGGACCGGATGGTAAGCCTCACGCCCGGTGTGCAAGGCGTGGGTGAATACCGTGTGCGCGGTGACGAGTATTATTTGCGCGGGCATCTGCCGGGCGAACCGATCTTTCCCGGCGTGCTGCTCGTGGAAGCCGGCGCGCAAGTGGCCGGAGTGGTGGCGCAGGAAGATCCGCTAAATCCATCCCTGCCACGGTTGAAACTGACCGCGTTGCGTGCCGTCAAAATTCTCGGCTCGGCCAGGCCCGGCGAAACCCTGCGAATCGAAGCGGTCATCACCGGTCGGTTGGGTTCCTTGATTCAGGCGGAAGTTTCCGCGTTCATCGCGGGCACAAAAGTATTATCGGCGGAGCTCACCTTGAGCGGCACTGCGAAAATATGATGACGCATATTCAATTTGGAACCCTCTTGGGCGTTTATTTGATTTTGGTCGTAATTAATGTCAAGATATCTGGCTTTTCCAAACAGAAAGATCATGCAGAGAAATATTTCATTGCGAAGTCAAAACAGTTTTTAGTCACCTACGCAACTTTCAACTTGGTAATGGTTTTGGTTTTCATCGTGGGATTCGTCGGAATGTTCGTTCTTTGGAGTTTCTCTCCGGCCCTGTTTTTTTTGGGTGTAGCGACAAAGAATTTGGATCCGTTGTTGGTTCCGCCCCGATTGCGTTCGGGCTGGAGCGAATTCTTAGGCAGCGTCGAAATTTTTTTTGAAGGTGCGCTCTTCGTTGCCGTCTTTTTTGGCCCAGCTCGGCATTTGTTCTTCCAACCATGACGGCGCCGACGGATCAACCCACGCGCAGCTTCCGATTCGAGCGCGACACCTTCGCGTTTCCGCATGAGTTGGTGTGGAAATACCATTTTGATCCGGTGACGGGGGCAATAACCACCTTCAAATCGGATCCGCCTCCCACTTATTATCATCGTTGTTTCGTGATGACGCGTTCGACGCGGCAATTTTTTTATCACGCCCGTTTCGAACCGGAGCTGCCACCGGTGGATGATCAAACTAATCGGAACCTCGTCCGCGCGATGGTCTCGCGCAATCCGCGCCGCGCGTGCGCGGAGCCGGAACGGCTCGTGATTCCCGGCTACGACGGGCTGCGTTCGTTCAGTCAGGCGCACGAATCGCTGCTCAAGGCGGAATTGGGCGGCCCGTGGCAATCTTATTTTCTGCGAAGCCACTGGCGCATGATTTTCCGGGTCTCCGGACGGTTTCAGGAAAAGATGGCGGAAAAATTGATACGGTCCCTCCAGCAGCGCGGCGTGTCGCTCGCGCATTTGTTCCGTTTTCCCCGCATCACCATCAATCACGGAATCGTGCTGTATGGCTTCACCGAGTCGGAGCAAAATATTGAATTTGAAGCCTACGATCCGAACATTCCCGAACATCCGGTGAAACTGGTTTATGAAAAAAAGCGACGGGTGTTCACCTTCGCGCCCAACAGCTACTGGGGTGGCGGCGTGTTAAGCGTCACCGAAAATTTTTGCAACTGGCCGTATTGATTGATAATTTACGATTTATGATTTACGATTTGAAAAGATCCGCCAGGAGCGAGAGGCGCACAATCATCAATCGTAAATCATAAATCATCAATTTGTGCGGCGGCGCGGCTGCCAGAAGGCGACGCCAAAGAAAAATGTGCCACAGGCGTTGAGGCCCAAAATGTAGCCAATCTCGTAGCCACGGCCCACGTTGTTCGGCGCGTAAATCGGCAGATCATGCCCCGTCAACAATCCCGGCAGCGCGGCCGGCATGAGCGCGCCCTCCAGCAAACCTGTGTAGAATCCGGCGACGTAATCAGGCTTGTAATAGCGCGGCGCCGCCCAGCCCTGGGCGAAAATAAGCGCCAAACTGATCGCGGTCATGGCGATGAATTTAACGACAATCACCTTCGCCTTGGATGGACCGGCGGGAGTTGCGGCTTGCGTTTGAACAGGTTCGACCATCCGGCAAAGGATGTTCCGGCGCCGGATGCCGGGCAAGAAGATAATGCCGCAACCGTCTCCAAGCTTGACCTCGTTCCGGGCCGCTTCATAATTCCGCCGATGAATTTTGATGATGATCATCGCTTCCGCCCTGGCGCTGCGGCCGGATTCAAATTCCAGCCGGTTTTTTCGCCGGCAGCGCGGTGTTTTGCGGTTGTCATCAATCATAACCCCGCCACCGAACCGAACCCGTAATGACTCCCGAAACGGATCCCAAGATAATCGCCGCGAAACTCTGCGAGTTTGCGCGGACCAACTTCGTCGCCGAGGGAATGGAATTTGACGAGAACAGCCCGTTGTCACAGGCTGGCATAGATTCTTTCGCGCTGGTGGAACTGGTGCTCTTTTGCGAGCGCGTGCTGGGCGTCCGGGTGCCGGACTCGCACTTGACCGGCGCCAACCTGGCCTCGATGTCTTCGCTGGCCAACTGCATCGCCGGGCTGGCGCGCAACAGCCAGCCTTCGTCTTGAAAATTTCCGGCAGCGACTATGCCCGACCTGCCCCGTCAAATCCGCCTGGCCCCCGGCGATTGCTTCATGCACGGCCAGGATCGCCGGATGCGGCAGGTGGGTTTGCCGGGCAATGTCTGCTGCGCCGTCATCAAACTGGGCGAAGGCTTCGACGTGGAACGGCTGCGCCGGCGCATCGCCGAATCGCCCGTCATGGACTGGCTGGCGCGAGTGCGAATCACGCGTCCAATCCCGCTGCCGCCCGCGCAATGGCGCACGACCGCCAATCCGAGACAAATTCTTTTCGAGCACGACGATCAAAATGGCGGCCCGGCTTCAATGGAAACGCTGCCGCCGGTGGTCGCGGCGCGCGAATTGCATGCCGCCCGCGAGCCGGGGCTGGCAATTGACGTGGTGCGCCACGCGGACGGAACCAGCCATTTGTTTCTTTCCTGGAACCACACGCTGCTGGACGCGCGCGGTCTGGATTTGCTGCTGAATCACTTGAGCGCCGGCAGCGCGGAGAAGAGCGGGGCCGCCGTTCAAAATTTGATCAGCCCCAAACAACTTGGTTCGGGGTTGTCCGGCTGGTGGCCCAACGTGAAGAAGGCGCGCGGCTCCGTGAAATGGCTCAATGAATCCGGAGCCGAACCGCTCTTCAGCCTGCTGCCGCCGGGACCGCGCCCCACCTCGTGCCGCAATCTTCACCGGGCCGCCGCTTTCACCGGGGAAGAAACGGCGCGCATTGACGCCCGCTGCCAGCGGTTCAATCTGGGTTTCCGGCGCAGCCATTTTTACCTGGCGGCGGCCATTCGCGCCCTGCACAAAATCGCCGGGCAGCGCGGAAACAAGGACGGCGCTTATCTCGTTCCCGTGCCACACGACACCCGCCGGCACGGCGCAAACGGCCCGATTTTTTCCAATCATCTCTCGATTCTTTTCTACCGCATCGAACCGAAGCTGGCCGGCCGCTTCGGGGACATCCTCGGCGAGTTGAGCCGGCAGATGACCAACCAAATCCGCGACCGTTTTCCCGAATCCTGCATGGCGGCGCTGGACATGTTCAAACCGCTGCCGCTCGGTTGGTATGTGAATCATCTTGGCAAGCCAACCCGTGGGAAAATATGCACTTTTTGCCTTTCCGATTCCGGCGAAATCTGCTCCGGCATGACCGGCCTGTGGGGCGGGCAAATTCTCGACGCCACGCACCTGGTACCTTCCTGGCGGCCGCCCGGATTGACGCTGGTATTTATGCGGTTCGGACAGAGGCTCTCCGCGCAAATTTCCTGGGTGGATGACTGCTTGAGTCCGGCTGAAGCGGCCGGGTTCGAGCGCGACCTGCGCGCGGCCCTGTTGGAAGAGGAGATTGCATGAAGCTGCTCCTGGCGGCGACAAACCGCGAGCGTTCACCGTATCCGGTCGCGCCGCTGGGCGCACTGTGCGTTGCCGCCGCCGCCAAGGCCGCCGGTCATGAGGTGAAGTTTTTGGATTTGGGAATGGCACCTGCGCCGCAAAGCGCGTTGCAACAGGCGCTGGAAGCGGATGAATTTCAAGCCGTGGCATTCGGGATCCGCAATCTCGACAACTGCTGGGCCTTCGCGCCGCGGTCGTATTTCAGCGACGTGCGGGAACTGGCGGGAATCGCGCGGCAACATTTCAAGGGGCCGTTGATTTTGGGCGGCAGCGGTTTTTCGGTCGCGCCGCACGGCTGGATGCGGCGGCTGGATGCCGATTATGGCGTCATTGGCGAAGGTGAACGGACGTTCCCGGAATTGCTGGCGCGGCTGGAAGCAGGACATTCGCCCGAAGGCATTGAAGGAGTCGTCACCGCCCGCAAAATAAATAATTCGCCCGCAGTCCTTCCCGCCAAGCCGGTCGAACGATTGGCTGAATTGCCGTTGCCCGCGCATGACCTGTGCGGTTATCGCGGCTATGTGAAACGCGGCGGATTTGTCAGCGTGCAAACCAAGCGCGGCTGTCCGTTCAAGTGTTCCTACTGCATTTACCCGCATTTGGAGGGGCGACGCTACCGGCTCCGCCCGCCGGAATTGGTGGCCGAAGAAATCGAGACGGTTGCCAGCCGGTCGAAACTGCGCGATTTCTTTTTCGTGGACAGCGTCTTCAACGATCCCCGGAAACACGCGCTGGCAATCTGCGCCGAACTTTCCCGCCGCAAGCTGCCCATCCGCTGGAACGCCTTTTGCAATCCAGTCGGTTTTGACGCGGAGCTGGCGCGGGCGATGGCGCAGGCCGGTTGCAGCGGCGTGGAATTCGGACTGGACGTTGCCACGCCGAAGATGCTGAAGGCGCTGGACAAACCATTCGGTCAGGAAGAAATCCGGATTGCGCTGCAAGCCGCACGCGACGCCCGCCTGCCGTTCGCAATCTATCTGCTGTTTGCCGGCCCCGGCGAAACGTGGGCCGATGTCGAGGACACACAGGCTTTTCTGAACGACTGCGCGCCGGCCAACGCCGTGTTTGCCACCTACGGCCTTCGCATTTATGAAGGCACGCCGCTGGCCAGAACCGCCGTGAACGAAGGACAATTGTCGCCGGATCGCGACCTCTTCGAGCCGGCCTATTATCTTTCGCCCGCGCTGGCGGACGACATTGAGAACAAACTGGATCGCATCGCCCGGCGGCGCGTGGAATGGAGTTCGGCGGTGGACTGGCGCCGGCCGGTGACGCGCTGGGGACAAAAAGCGACAGTGCTGTTGAACGTGCGTCCGCAGTGGAAATACATGCGCGGCTACGGCATATTGATGCGACGGAAATCAAAGTGAACAGCACTTCTCGAATCGGTTCCCCCTCCATTTCCTGCGACGTGCTGGTCATCGGCGGCGGCGCGGCAGGAGTGGCGGCAGCCACGGCAGCCGGGCGCGCCGGAGCAAAGGTGGTGTTGCTGGAACGCTACGGTTTTCTCGGCGGACTGGCCACCACAGCGCAAGTGGGAACGATTTGCGGTTTGTATCTTCGTGACACGACCGGCGCGCAAGCCACGCCAGTCGCCGGTGGGTTTGCGAATGAATTTGCCGCGCGCCTGCAAAAATCCGGCGGCACAAGACCGCTCCGCGTGGATCAGGGCCTTTGGGTGCTGCCGTATTTCCCGCCGGACTTTTCCCGTGTGGCGGACGCGATTGTTGGCGAATCGGGAAATGTTCAATTGATTTTGCACGCCACCGTGGCGGAAGTGCGGGCTGAAAATTCACGAATAAATCTGGTTCGCGCCCTGGCCTGGAATGAGATGCTGGATTTTTCTCCGAAGGCCGTGGTGGATTGCACCGGCGAAGCAACCGCCGCCGCGATGGCCGGGGCAAACTCCGAAAATGGCGGAGCTGACCAGTCGCCCGCTCTGGTTTTTGTTTTGGAAAATGTGGATCCGGGCCTGGCCGAACGCGGTTTGCTTGAAGTCCGCCGGGAATTGCGCGTGGCCGTTCAAAGCGGCACTTTGCCCGCGCTCTGCGAAAGGTTGTCGCTGATTCCCGGCACCGGTGTGAATGGCCGGTTCGCTTTCAAATTCAGTTTGCTTCCAGCCAAACCGGACAGCGCGCTTTGGCGGCAGGTCACGGATTGGGAACGCGAAGCCCGCGCGTTGATGGAACCGCTTGTCCGTTTCCTGACAAAAAAAGTTGCCGCGTTTCGGAACGCGCGACTGGATTCCATCGCGCCGCAGCTCGGCGTCCGCTCCGGCCGCCGCATTCTCGGTCGCGCCCGGCTGACCGATGAGGAAGTTTTGAAAGCGCAAAAATCACCAACCGGAATTGCGCGCGGCTGCTGGCCGATGGAGCGCTGGGGGAAAAATCCGCGTCCGGAAATGACATATTTCGCCGAGCGGGATTATTACGACATTCCGCTGGACTGCCTGCGCCCCGTGGAATTGGAAAATGTGTTCGTGGCCGGTCGTTGCCTTTCGGCGGAAACGGGCGCGATGACTTCCGCCCGGGTCATCGGCACCGCGCTGGCGACCGGCTGGGCGGCGGGAACCGCAGCGGCATTTCAAGCTTCGGGCCGTTCGCTTGATGACGCCGCGGCGCTCATTCGGAAACAAATGATCTGATCAACATTCCGCAAAGCCGAACCTTGCCTCGCGCAAATCGGGAATTTAATCTTCGCGCATGAACGTTTTCGACACGCTCGCCAAATCCGCCCGCCAATGGCCCGACCGCACCGCCATTATTGATGCCGGTGGCGCACTGGACTATCAATCGCTTTGGCGCGAAGTCGAGGCACTCCGCTTGCAGTTCCACCGGCTCGGCGTCAAGCCGGGACAAGGTGTCGGCATGCGAGCGCGAAACGGACGCGCGTTCGTCATCGGCGCGCTGGCGGCGCTCGGCTGCGGCGCGGTGATCATGCCGATTCATCACCAGATGAAGCCGGATGAACTGGCCGAAATGCTGGACAAAGCGCCGTTGTGCGCGATTCTCGACGACGGCAGCGGCGCGGCCCAGCCCGGCAAAACCATTGCCCTGGAAAATCCGGGCGGAAACGGTCTGCGTTTCACGCGACTGGACAATGCGCAATTGCCGCTCGCGCCGGGAATCAAAGACGCCGCGTTCGTGCGCTTTACTTCCGGCACGACCGGCGCGGCCAAAGGCGTCCTCCTCACCCATCGCGACGTGTTGGAGCGGACGCGCGCCGCCAATGCCGGCCTGGGCCTGACCTGCGAGGACAAAATTTTGTGGGTGCTGCCGATGGCGTATCATTTTTACGTGTCCATCATCCTTTACCTGGAGGCGGGCGCAACCGTCATTGTCAGCGCCGATTATCTGGCCGGCAGCCTTTTGGAAACCGCCGCGAAGCACGCGGCCACGTTTTTTTACATCACACCGATGCACGTACGCATGATGAACAGCGACCAGTCGGGACGCGCATTGCCGCCGTCGCTCAAGCGCGTTATGTCCGTATCCGCCAAGCTGCATCCGCAGTCCGCGCTGGATTTTCTCGCGAAATACAAAGTGCCGGTGTCGCAGGGCTACGGCATCATCGAAGTCGGTTTGCCGATTCAAAATATCGCCGAAGCGGCTGAACATCCCGAAGCGATTGGCCGTCCCGTAGCCGGCTTTGAGGCGAAGATTGTGGACGACAAAATGCAGCCCGTCGCGGAAGGTGAAACCGGCCAGCTCGCCTTGCGCGGGCCGGGAATGTTTTCCGGCTACCTGAATCCGCCGCGCTCGCGCGCCGAAGTGCTGCACGACGGCTGGTTTCTGACCGGCGACCTCGCGCACCGCGACAGCGGCGGCCGCATCGTGCTGGACGGGCGGACTTCCTCCGTGATTCACGTCGCCGGCCACAAGGTTTTTCCGGAGGAAGTCGCCGCAGTGCTGGACCATCATCCGGCGGTGCTGCGTTCGCGCGTTTCCGCCCGCTTGCATCCGCAAATGGGCGAAGCCATCCACGCCGAAGTGCAATTGCGCCCCGGCCAGCTGGCCGCGAGCGAAGACATCATCGCCTTTTGCCGCAAACGGCTGTCGTCACAGAAAGTTCCGGCCACGCTGGAAATCGTCGCGGAAATAAAAACAACCACCAGCGGCAAAGTCCGCCACGGGTGAAAATTTTTGGTCAAATCAAAAAATGGAGAAATTAAAATGGTTGAAGTTCAAGCGCACGGCTTCAGTTTTGAGAAATGGGTTCGGGATCATTTCTTTTCAGGTTATCGGGGCACCTATATGCAAAAGTGGGATGTCCCGCCTGAACGCAATGTTGACGCTTCAGTTCCCGAGAAATTTCACAAGCTGCCAGTCTCTATCAAGACGGCCAAACTCGGGAGCCCGATTGGTTTGGGTGACGTTCTCCGGCAGCGCCAGATAGATCATGATTTCTTAATGATCGTCAGATTTTGGGAGCAGCGCACTGCCACTGAAAAGTGGATTGTGGACATTGGGTGCGCCGCATTTAATTCGGCAGCATGGCAGAAACTTTGGGGCCAGCTAACGTTGGAGGAAATTTCCAGCATTGATAAAGTGGTGAAAAATCTGAATGAACATTATTCGATCGTCAGAGGCAAAGCACAGCAGTGGAAAACAAAACCGGGAGTCCAGACCAGCACACTTGTCATAAATCCAAAAATTGATTCCAAGTCGCAGCGGCGCATTCAGTGTTCCCTGCCATATTCGACCTTCTGGAATTTTACCGGTCGGAATCCGACTCCGCAGGATTGCCCTGAGTTATGGACGCATGTTTTTCCCAATCCGATCAAATCGCCGGCGCGCACTTTCCATTAACCCCGCTGAAATTGCGGGCGAACTTCATTCATCGAGGCGGGCGCTGAAGTGCCAGCTTTTTTGATTTGAGCAGACTGGAAGGAATTCTCAATTCAGCCAAGGATGATTTGGAAACGCTTAAAGCTCCCACGCCTTTGGCCAGCCGGCGAACTGCTGACCGGCCAGCTTCACTGTTGAACCATTCAACCAAGCCGGGATTGTCAATCTTGGCCAAGGGTGTCAGCACATGAATCCAGTCGTCGGCTTGAGCGGTCAAACCCGGCGGCACCAGCGCGGTTCGCCCGTAACAACCCGCACCGACTCGCACAAATAAAATCTCACCCGACCGAACCGCAGACTGTTCGCAAAACATTTCGCCTTCATTTGAAATATAGGCGCAATTGCGATCCAGCCGCAGTCCGCCTCCCGGCGCGAGATTTTTTGCGCGAATCAACAACACCCGCTCATCGCTGGGCTGTTCAAAAAATTCCCGCTTCTTCCCATACAAGGCATAGCCGGTTCTCAACCTGAAAATGTCTCCCAACCGGACGGTCTTAACATCCGTTGTTTGCAGTTCACCGCTTTGTGCTTCAGGCCGCCAATCTGCCACCTCGGTCAGCACCACTTTTTTCCAGCGCGGCTCCATCTTCTCCCATTCGCCAAGACGCAGCGGTCTCAATTCGGTCAACCGCTTGCACTCCAGCAAGAGCGTGGCCTCGCGATAGGGATGGGGTGCAACCGGACGCTTTTGTGCGACAAGGATATTTGTTTTCGCGGTTGTGCCATTAAAAATTCCCCGAGGCAGGCTGATGATGGCTTCCACCTGCGCCCGGCATAACAACCAGTCGCGCACATATTTGAAGGGTCGGTTGCCAAGTGGCCCGTCCGGCAGAATGATGGCAATGCGGCCATTTGTCTTGATGAGTTTCAGAAACAGCTCCAAAAACAAAACTTCAAGGCATTGCGATGCCCTGCCCGCGCCCAGATCAAAACCTTGCAACACTTCTGAACGTCTTTCGAGGCTGGTCTGTGCGCTGAAAGGCGGATTCCCAATTGCCAAATCAAATGTTCCCCAGTATCCAACCAGACTGGTTAGTGCATCGCCTTGGGAAAAATGTATTGCTGGCACCAGGCATTTCGCGATGGCCGCATATTGTGGATCAATTTCGCAGCCATGCAACTCAAGCGCGGTCGGAGCGATTCGCAAGAATGAACCATCACCGCAGCTAGGATCAATCACTCGCTGGCCGCTGTGAACACCGGCTACTCGAAACATACAACCCGCGACCATTTCTGGCGTGAAGAATTGGCCAATCATTTAGGAAATGTACCTGATTTTGTACCTTGGTCAAATAAAACCACTTCTTTAAGATCGAAGAAGCTTTTGTCCCGGAGAACAAATTGCCCTGCGACGGGCAACTTTCTGCTAAACCGCCACGCTCTTTTTCGCTCGGTTTTCGAGAAAGTCGCGCCGCCACTTTGCGCGGGAAGGTTTGCCGGTTCCGTTGCTGCCGATGGATTCCACAAACCACCATTCGCGCGGCACCTGCCAGGCCGGCAGTTTCTGGAGCAGGAACTGTTTCAGCTCGTCCCTGGTGCTGGGCCGGTCCGCCGCGACGCACGCCACGATGAGGTCAATCCGGTCCGCGTTCCCGCTCGGCACGCCAAAGACGACGCATTCGGCGACGGCCTCGTGGTCGCGCAACGCCTGCTCGATGATGGTCGGCGACACTTTGCGCCCGGCCACGTTGATGTGGTCGTCGGTGCGGCCGCGCAGAAAAATTTCCCCGTCCTTGAGTTCGGCAAGATCGCAGGTGCGGAAAACTCCGCCGCCCAGCGCCGGCTCCGGCTCCGGCCAATAGGTTTCGCCCACCGCGCGGCCGCGCACCAGCAGCGCGCCGGTTTCGCCAATTTCCACCGACACGTTTTTCAGCGGACGGCCCACGGAGGATTCATTTTCGCGCGGCGTCAGGGTTGCGTCGTAGGCGATGCCGCCGCATTCGGTGGAACCGTAAAAATTGTGGATTTTCACGCCATGTTCCGCGAAGACGGCGCGCTCCAGCGAGAGCGGCAGCGGCGCGCCGGCGGAGATGGCCAGACGCACGTTGCTCAAAATCGCGCCGGCCTTGTGCCACGCGTGCCAGAGCGCCGGAACGCCCGCCACGGTAAGATTCCAGTCGGCGTGCGCCGCGCAACGCAACGCCTCCGGCAGCGGCGACGGCACGAGATACAGCGGAATGCCGTGCAACAGGAGCGGCAGCACGAGGCTGGAAAATCCGTAGGAATAAGCAGGTGAAATCACGCCGAGGTTCGGCCAGTCGGGACGCAGCCCCATCGTGGCCACGATGTTCTCCGCGTCGGCGGCCAATTGCTCCCCCGTGAACACGACGGCGCGCGGCACGCCCCGGCTGGCCGGCGTGATTTTGAGATGGCAGCAGGGCGGTCGCGGCGGAGAGACATCGAGAAGTTGATGATGCGCTTCGAGCGGACAGGCCACGATGCGTTCGCGCCACGCGCGCAAAACGGCGAAGATGAACCCGGGGGAATTGCCCTGGGGATAGGCAATCACCGGAGTTTCCAGCAGGGGGTTTTCGGCTTCGTCGTTCAGTTGCGAAAATGTCCAGCATCGTCCGTCGCCCAAATCGCGCAGGGCAATTTCATTTCGTCTTTCCCGGACAACCTTCCGCCAGCGTTCGTAAAGCATCTGTTTTGCTTGTAATAAGCCAGCATTTGACGCAGTTGCAAGCCCGATTTCAATTTGAACCGCAAAATTTTGTTTTTGATGGCGCGGGGCATTTTCCCGGAACTACCGCGTCCGCGCAAACATCAGCCGCCAAAGCCAGCCGGAGCACAGCAGGATCGCGCCCGGCCGGCCTGCAAGCGCGGGCGAAATCATCACCCATTGCAACAGCCGTGCCCAGGCCAGCCGCCGTGAAAAGGCCGCATCGCAACGCCGGGCGATTTGCCGCCGGGCTTGTGGCCAGTTCAATTTGCCTTCGCTGTAAGCGGCCAGCAGTTCGACGGCCATCTCCGCCGACTCGAAGGCCATGGACATACCGTTGCCGGTGACCGGCGGGGTCATCGTCAAGGCGTCGCCAATGCAACATTCTTTTTTTGCCGCCGCGCGCTGCGGTTTCAATTGCAACCCGGCCACGGAGCAAAACGAGTCCGATGCAAATTCCGCCGCGCCCAGCCGCTCGCGCAACAGCGAGCCGGTTTCGCCGCGCAGCCAGTCCTGCCTTGATTCCGGGCGGCGCGCTCCGTCGCGCGCGCGAAAAAGTCCGCACACATTCACTTCTCCGTCGTTGATACGATTGACGCCAATGTAACCGTCCGGAGAGAGGTGCATTTCCAAATCCGCTTCGAGATTCACGGAACTGGAGCGCGACACGTGCGCCTTCACGCCAAACCAGCGCGGATTTTTTTCCGCCGATTGAACGCGCCGCCCGGCGGCGTGAATCACTCCTTCCCGGTTTTCATCCGCGGTCCAGCGCGTGTTCACGAGCAATTCACCGCCGAGCTGTTGAAATGTTCCGGCCAGCAGCGCGTCCATCGCGTGGCGCGACAGGCAAAGCGCAGGCGCGGCCAGTTGGCGGACGGGCGACCGGTTTGATCCACAAACGAACATGACCGTGCGGGCATGAACTGCACCGGCCTGCTCAAGGCGCGCAAGCAATCCGAGCCGTTCGAGGACAGCCTGCCCGTCTCCGCTGATGAATTCGCCGCAAACCCGGTGCCGCGGATAAATGCCCGCTTCAATAATTTTGACCGGCACATCGCGTTGTCGCAGGCCGATGCCCAGGGTCAATCCCGCCAGCCCGCCGCCAACAATTGTGATGGATTTGCCGGGCGGCATTTTCAATCCATCCGCCGCGCGATGAACAGGTGGCTGAACGGGTCAACGGGACGCTCGACCAGCTCCCAATTTTTTTTGTCCGGCCAGAGCGACGAAAGTTCGCTGCCGGCAAATCCGGCGCGGATGCTGATGGGACCATCGTGGCAGGTGACGGGACCGCAGCCGATCACCCACAGCAGGCGGCCGCAAAGCAGTGGCAGCCACGAGCGGCGCGGTTCGAGCGCGATGACCACGCGCGCGGATCGCGCCGCCAGCCGGAGCAGTTCGGCGAGCTGCTCCATTTGAAATTGGTGGAAAAACAAATTGCTGACAATGGTTCCCGCCGGGTTTGGCGGCGACTGCCGCAGCCATTCGGAGGCTTCGGCGATTTCCGCGCGGACACGCCAGCCAAGGCGGTGGAATTGATCGCGCGTTTGTGGCTCAAGCGCGTCCAGCCGGTCCACGAGGGTCGCCTGCGCGCCCGGCCATTGTCCCTGCAAACGTCCGGCGACGCTCAACAGAAAATGTCCGTCACCCGCGCCCAGCTCGACAATCTGACGGGCGTCCTGATCCGGCAAATATGTTTGCAGCAGGCGGGTCATGATGCGCGGATGCCGCATCCAGGCATTGATCCGGCGGAGGTCGCGGCGCGAGCGCAAGGCGGATTGATCCTGCGGCGGCAGGGTGTCGAGGAGTTCGGGAAGGACAATCCGTTTCATGGAGCGGGATAAATTATTCCACGTCGAGCAGCGCGCCGTGGCAACTGAACCCGGCGCCGAATGCTGACATCCACCAGAGGCCGCCCGGCGCGCCGTCCGCCAGCGCCGCCTGCAGAACAAATAAAACCGAGGGGCTGCTCATGTTTCCGTATTCGCGCAACACGGCTTCGCTCCAGCGGACGTCGTGGCTGGACAATTGAAATTTTTCGCGCAGGGCCAGCAGCACGTCGCGCCCGCCAGGATGAAAAATCCAGCCGCTGATCTGCGGCCGCGCCACATTGCTTCGGGCGAGCATGTCGGCAAAAACCGTTCCGCAGTGTTGCGCGGCCAGCGCCGGCACTTCCGGCGTGAGAATGTTGCGGAGCATTCCGTTTTTCTGCTCGAACCGCAACTGGTCGCGGTCAGCCGGCTTCAGGAGCGAGCCGCCGCCCTTCCATTTGACGCGCCGCCCGCCATTCGCGGTGGCCGAAAGCACCGCCGCGCCCGCGCCGTCGCCGAACAGGCAGGCGCTGATCAAAACGCCCGCGTCGTCATCCAGATAAAACGCGGCGCTGCACACCTCGACGCAGATGGACAGGACGCGCCCGCAATTGCCAGAAGCCACCAGCGCCTGGGCCGTCTGCAAATTGGGAAGCGCCGCGCCGCAGCCCTGCCCCACCAAATCGAGCGCCAGCACGTCCGGCCGCAGTCCCAGCCGTTCGCCGGCATAACTCGTCAGGCCGGGGCACAGGTAACCGGTGCAGGTGCTGATGAGGATGGCGTCAATTTCGCGCGGGCTGGTTTTGGAATCGGCAAGCGCGCGTTCCGCCGCCAGCGTGGCAAGCGCCGGCGCATTTTCAATGAACCGGGCATGAAGCGCATCTGGCGTGAGGTCGAAGGCGTGGTCCAGTTTGTCGAGCGCGAGGTGGCGCGTGGCGATGCCGTTTTCACCCGTCAGCACTTTTTTCAAAATGGTTTTCGAGCGGGCGTTCAACTCCCGGAACCGCGCGGAGGCTTTCAACGCCGTCCAACATTCCTGCTGGGTGTAACATTGCGGCGGCGTGGCCGTGCCGGTTCCGATGATGAACATTGGCGAAGTGTAACGCGGCGCGGGTGGACGCGCCAGAAAATGGGTGGATTTTCTGGAATCAATTTCATCGAACCGGCGTCAGCGGAGCAAGTTTGCGCGCGTCGAGATAGGCTGCGACGGCGGCCGCGCTGCCTTCCGGATTTGCCAGGGCGACGTGGCCGTCGGGGCGCAGGAGGTAAATGGCGTTGCGTTGCAGGCCGGCCCGGCTCATCCCGTGACGCCAGGGGAAAACGCGCAGCGGCAATTTCCTGTCGGCACACACCGCTTGGATTTCGGGCGAGGCGTCGCCATAAACGTGAATCTGCCAGTCCAGCGATGTCAGCGGCGTGAAATTATCCCCGACCCCGTCCAGGGCTGGCTTCACCCACGGCAAACGGTCGCCGCCGTGAACCGCTCCGGCACGGCCTTCGCTCAAGCTGCTTTTGCGATAACTCACCGCCACCTGCGAGATCACGCGGAACAGGAATTGCCGCACCGCCGCGATTTTCAAAACGCGCGGCAGAACGAACGGCACGAGATTCCTTCGGGCCCAGCGGTCAAACGGTCTTTGACTCGTCACGCCGGTGAATACTTTGTCCGTGGTATCCACCAGTTTCCGCGCGAAGGCGATGCGTTCCGGTTCGTAACTGTCGAGGAGCGCGGCGTCCGCGCGCCCGCGCAGGACGGCGGCGAGTTTCCAGGCGAGGTTCACCGCATCGCCGACGCCGGTGTTCAGGCCCTGTCCGCCGACGGGCGTGTGGATGTGTGCGGCGTCGCCCGCCAGAAAAATTCTTCCGCGACGGAATTGCGCGGCGACGCGGTGATGCACACGGTAGGTCGCAAACCAGTTCACGCGCTCGATGTTCATGCGCAGCATTTCGATGACGCCTTTGTTCACGTGCTTCCACTCCGCGACTCCGTTTTCGGCCTCGGCGCAGACGGTGCCAATGAGCCGCGCGCGGCCACCGGGCAGCGGAAAGACGGCCAGAAAATCCGTGGCGTCGAGCGCGACGAGCATTTCGCCATTCAGCGCCGGGCCGCTGGCGTTCACGTCGGCAACGTAAAAACGATGCGCGTAAGTGCCGCCGACGAAATCAATGTTCAGCAACTCCCGCACCAATGAACGGGCGCCGTCGCAACCAACAAGCCATGCGGCTTCGCAGGTTTCCGATGCGCCGCCAGGAAGTTTCAATTGCGCGGTGACGCGGCCGTTTTTTTCCTCAAAACCGGCAAGCTCTGTGCGGCGCTCCACATTCACGCCGAGGCCGGCGAGATGTTCCACCAGCAGTTGCTCGTGGACATCCTGGGAAATCACGAGCGCAAACGGAAACGGACAAATCTCACCGCCCATCTCCGTGAATGGAAGGCGCGCCATGTTGCGGCCGTCCACCCAAAGATTTGTGGCGGGCGCCTTGCGGCCGTGCGCGATGAGCGTGTCCGCGAAACCGATCTGGCGATAGAATTCCAGCGTGCGCGCCTGCACGCCAATCGCGCGCGAGGTTGTTTCCGGCGCCGCCAGCCTGTCCACGATCCGGACGCGCACGCCCAGCCGTGCCAGCCACACGGCCAGCACCAAGCCGCTCGGCCCCGCGCCAATGACGAGAACTTCAGCATCGCGAAATTTAGACGAGTTCATCGTTTCGCCCGCCATCCAAAAAGTTCCCCGCGTTAGCGGATCGCCAGCGTCGCCGGATTGGTGAGCCAGCCGGCGGGGCGCGACATGAATTCCAACATGCCGTGGCCGAAGCCCGATGTGATGGTCACGCCGGAGGCCATGCGGCAGACTTTGTCGTTGAAGAACATATGCAGCGCGTCGGTGATTTTACCGGGGAATTTCCTCTTGAATTTCATCCCGCTTTGATACATCGCAAAAATGCGACCGTCGTAAAAATACTGGATCAGCCCCATCCAGGCACGGAGAAGTTTGCGCATCTCGTGCGAGTAGGCTTCCAGGTTGTCCAGGTTTTCCGCAAGCATTTCCGCCGAGTGCAGCGCGAGATACACGCCCGGTGACAGCATGGGGTCCACAAAACCAAACGCGTCGCCGACCATCGCCCAGCCCGGTCCGTGGCCGCGCGAGGAGACCAGTTGGTAATTGGTGTAGGTGAAAACCCCGGTGAGGCGGCGACGGTTTGGGCCGGTGGCGGCGAGGACAGGATCGCGGGCGATGGCGGCTTCGAGCCGTTCTTCGGGCGTCTCCCCCAATTGCGCGGCGGCGTCCTTGTTGATCACCACGCCGACGGACATGCGGCTCGGCAACGGAATGCGCCAGCTCCAGCCGTTGGCGAGTCGCCCGATCATGACCTGTCCGGGCGGCTGGTTGTCGGCGAAACCTTCAAAATGCGCGAAATGGGCCACGTCCTTGCGCGGGCCGACTTCCGCCGGAATTTCTAGGGCGTGCGCGAAGAAACGGCTGCGGCCCGTGGCATCCACCAGAAAATCCGGCTGCGCTCCTTTCAGCCACGGCGCTTGTTCCAGCGTCTCCACCGCGAGCCGCACCCCGCCGCCGTCCGTGCGCTCGATTTTGGCGCGCGTCCGCGCGAAGCGCACGCCGAGTTCGTTGGCGCGGGCGTCGAACAGGCGGTCAAACTCCGGTCGCGGCGCATTGTAGGCGTAGGCTGGCATGCCCATGCTGGCGTTCGATTGAAAATCGAACTCCATTTTCTCATCCGCGTTCATGACGAACGTGACGCCGGGTTTCCTTTTGCAAATCGCAGCCGCCCGCTCCTCCAGGCCCAGTTTCCGCAACACGGGAACCACCGCCGGAATGAGCGACTCGCCGACGATCAACTCCGGCCGCCGCCCGTCGTCGAACACCGTCACGTCAATGCCCTTCATCGCCAGCAGCGACGCGAGCGTTGCGCCCGACGGTCCGCTGCCGATGATGCCAACTGTTTTGATGGTGGTATTAATAAATCGAAATTGGTTTTATGGCCTCGCCACGAACGCCGGATTGTTTGCCCGGCTTGCCCGTTTCGTCAACATAAAATCCTGCAATCTGGCGGATAAGCCGCGCTGGTTCAGTGGTCAAACACCGGCGCATTCACCGCTTGACTCAAAATCGCCGCAAAATAGAATTTGACCTGCTGGCAGGTTTAGTGGGAAATGGAGGCCAAAGACCGGTGAAATGAACAACAATTCCTGAACAACATTATGAAAAAATCCTGGTTCTGCATGCTGTTGACCGTGGCAACATTCGGCGCTATGTCCGTTTGCACGGCCGCGACAATTCTGTATCCCGTTGTCGTCAACGATCGCTGGGGATTCATAAACAAATCCGGCGAGACCGTGATCAATCCGCAGTTTGACAAGGCCGATGTTTTTGCGGAAGGGCTTGCGCCGGTGAAAACGGGCAAGTGGGGCTATGTGGATTCTTCGGGGAAGATGGCAATCAATCCGCAGTTCGACAAGGCCGGTGGTTTCAGCGAAGGGCTGGCGGCGGTCAGGCTCGGCAGCGGCGGACCCGCTCCCTTCGATCCCTTCGGTATTGCTGGCGGCGGCCGTTATGGCTACATCAATTCGGAAGGCAAATACGTCGTCAATCCGCAGTTCGACGACGCGGGAACTTTTTCCGACGGCCTGGCGCCAGTGAAAATGGGCAAATGGGGTTACATTGACAAATCCGGCAAGGTCCTCATCAATCCGCAATTCGACGAAGCGTATTCGTTTTCCGACAATCTGGCGGTGATCAAATCCGGCGGCCATTTTGGCTACACCGACAAGGAAGGGAAGCTGGCCATCAATCCGCAGTTCGAACGGGCGCTGCCGTTTTCCGAAGGGCTTGCGGGAATCAGGACGGGCGGCAAATGGGGATTTGTTGACAAGACAGGCAAGGTCACCGTTAATCCGCAGTTCGACGAAGTGGGATCCTTTGTCAACGGGCAGGCGCCAGCCCGGCAGAAGCGCTGGGGTTACATTGACACCACCGGGAAATTTGTGATCAATCCGCAGTTTGACGAAGCCGCCGCGTTTTCAGAAGGACTGGCGGCGGTGCGCCAGTCGGGACACTGGGGATTCGTGAACCCAAGCGGCAAAATGGTGATCAACCCGCAGTTCGACGAAGCCGCGTCTTTTACCAACGCCTTGGCGCAGGTCAAGGTGGGCGGTCGAACCGGTTACATTGACGCCAGCGGAAAATATATTTGGAACCCCGCCAAGTGAGCGGGCGCGATATCCGCCACGTTTCCTAGCGGAGCATTTCCATGCGGGTTGCGGCAGGCAGGGATGACTGGACGGCTGAACTTGCCGGATGGAGCGACGCCGGCCGGCGGTCGAAATTCCGCCACCATCTCAACCAGCGCAACGAGTCGGCCACGGGATGAATGTGGCTGCCGCGACTCCCGCGAATGACACGGACCGGAACGAACTCCACCCGCCGCCCCGCCAGCAGAAAGGCCATCAACATTTCGGATTCAACCTCGAAACGTTCCGTCTTGAGAGGCAGGGCCGCCCAGGTTCGCAGATGAATGAGCCGGAACCCGGATTGGGTGTCGGGAAGCTGCCGCCCCGCGCGGCGCGAAAGTTTGCGGCTCATCCACCGGTTCACCTGCCGCCGCAGCCACGGCATGGCGCGCGCGTTATCCATGCGGTTGCCAATCACCAGCCGCGCACCGGTTTGTCCGGCGCACCGCAACAACGCCGGCAAATCCTCCGGCGCGTGCTGGCCGTCGCCGTCAAGCGTCACGGCCCATTCAAAGCCCTGCTCGAACAAGTGCGACAAGCCGGATCGGAGCGCCGCGCCTTTGCCGCGGTTTCGCTCATGGCGGATCACCGCCGCGCCGGCGCCTCTGGCCAGAAGCGCGGTCCCGTCCATCGAACCGTCATCCACGACCAGCACAAGGGAAACGTGCCGGCGCAGGGCCGAAACCAACGCGGCAATGCCGGCGCCTTCGTTGAGACAGGGAATGACCGCGGCGCATATCATGGGCGTTCTGTTTAGCTTCAATCGCGCCGGCAATCGAGACAAAAAACCGGCGGCGGTTGCATTGTTTTCTTTCGCACGCATTTGATTGGGATATGATTGCCGCCGCCAAATTGTCATGCTTTTTCCGACAACCTCATCGCCGCGAACGCCTGCCCGTGTCGTCGTCACCGGCGCTGGAATCATCACGGCCCTGGGCATCGGCTGGACACCAAACGCGGAAGGCTTCCGCGCCGGCCGCGCGGCGTTCCGCCCGGTGTCGCAATTTGATGTCAGCCGCCAGCGCGTAAAAACCGCGGCGGAAGTTGATTTGCCGTCAATTCTTCCGCCGACCCGGCTCGGCGCGCGTTCCATCGCCCGGCTTGACCGCGCCGGCGCGATGCTCGTGCTGGCCGCGCTCGAAGCGTGGCGGCAGGCCGGCTGGGAACCCGCTGAAAATCTGCCGCTTGTTTTGGGCACGACGGCAGGCGGCATGTTGCTCGGGGAAAGTTATTTTCGACAGGCGTTGCAACAACCGCTGCGACATTGCCAGCAGGCCACGCGGGCCGTTTATTATCAGCCGCAGGTCCAGGCGCGGATGGTTTGTGACGCGCTCGATTTCAGCGGGCCAATCACCATCATCTCGAACGCCTGCGCCTCCGGCGGCAATGCCATCGGCCATGCTTGGGATTTGATTCGTTTTGGCCAAGCCGAGCGCGTGGTCGCCG
The DNA here is from genome assembly GCA_964475285.1 of uncultured Bifidobacteriaceae bacterium. Lineage (GTDB taxonomy): Bacteria > Verrucomicrobiota > Verrucomicrobiia > Limisphaerales > UBA11358 > UBA11358. The sequence goes on from CAYYWB010000002.1 coordinate 25,366, forward strand.
GCGGTTATGACGCGCTTGGCGAAATGGTTTTTTCTGGTTTTGATTCCTTGCAGGCGCTCTCGCCGACGGTCTGCCGTCCATTTGATGCGCGACGCGATGGTCTGGCGCTCGGTGAAGGCGCGGCGGTCGTCACGCTTGAAACCCTTGTGAGCGCGCGACGGCGCGGCGCTGAAATTCTGGGCGAAATCACCGGTTATGGCACGTCCATTGACCAGCACCATCTCACCCAGCCGCATCCGCAGGGCGGCACCACGTTGATGGTCATGAAGCAGGCTTGCGCGAGCGCGGGCATCACGCCGGCCGAAATTGATTACATCAACGCCCACGGCACCGGCACCGTGCTCAACGACGCTTCGGAAGCGTTCGCGATCAGCGAATGGGCGGGCCGCCGCGCCGCCACCCTGCCGGTCAGTTCCACGAAAGCCAGCGTCGGACATCTGCTCGGCGGCGCGGGCGCGGTCGAGGCGGTGGTTTGCCTCATGACTTTGCGCGAACAATGGCTGCCGCCGGAAATTGAATTTGAAACGCCCGATCCGGCCTGCAAATTTCCGATTGTCAACAAGCCGCAGGACGCGCGCGTGAACGCCGTGCTGTCCAACTCGTTTGGTTTTGGCGGCGTGAACGCGGCGTTGATTTTCAGGAGGTGGGCATGAGCCGGATTTTTGTCGCGGGAATTGGCGCGGTATCTCCCGCCGGCTGGAAAGTCGCGGCCTTGCGCGGCGCGCTGGACAAAGGCGAGCCGCTTCCGGTTCAAGCGCTGCCGCGGCCCGGCTGGGAAAAACCACTCCTGGCGCGGCTGGTGCCGAACCCGCCAGTGCGTCCGGAATTTTTGGCGCATCCACGGCTGCGACGAACCAGCCCAATCACGCACTACGCCGCATCAGCCGCGCTCGAAGCTGCGGCCGGCCTGCGCTCGAAGCCTGACGCGAATAATTTCCGGCTGGGCATCGTCGTCTGCCTGCAATCCGGCTGCGTGCAATACTCCTGCCGTTTTTACGACGAGACATTGAAGAATCCGGCCACGGCCAGTCCGTTGGTTTTCCCCGAAACGGTTTATGCCGCGCCAGCGAGCCATGTCGCCGCGCTGCTGGAAAATGTGGCGCTCGCTTATTCGCTAGTCGGCGATCCGTCCGCGTTTTTGCAAGGCGTCGCGCTCGGCGTCCAATGGCTGGAAGAAAATCGCGTGGATGCCTGTCTCGTCATCGGCGCGGAAGAAACCAACTGGATCACGGCGGATGCGCTGTGGCATCTGGACCGGCGCGCCACCGTCACCGCCGGTGCCGGCGCTTTGTGCCTGTGCCGCGATCCAAAATTATCGGCCGGCATCGAACTGGCGGTCATCACCGACGCGCACACATTTTCCGCGCGGCAAAGTCGGACGCAAGCGGCGCAAGCCATGCGCCGCCAACTCGGCAAAAATTCCCCCGGTGAACTGCTTTGCGACGGCATCGGGGACAGCCCGCGAACCGGCGCGGCGGAACTTGCGGCGTGGCGCGATTGGGCCGGGCCGCGCGTCAGCCCGAAACGCATTTTGGGCGAAGGATTGATGGCCGCCGCCGCCTGGCAATGCGTGGCCGCGTGCGACGCGGTGGCCGGCGGAAAATTCGCCGCCGCCAATGCCAGCCTGGTTGGCTCCAATCAGCAGGCCATCGGCGCGCGATTCACGGCAGTGGCACAGGCATCTTGCCTGTGAGTTTCTGTTGGAACAAACCCTGTGGGAATCACACAGGCAGGATGCCTGCGCCACTATTTATTTGTCCGCCGCCGCAGTCAAGGGCAACATCCGGCCATGAGCGAGCGTGTCATTTTGATCACCGGAGCCAATGGCGGTCTGGGCCGGGCCATCGCGCACAATTTTCTCCAAGAGTCACCCGCCACCATCGTCTGGCTCGGCGTTCGCTCCGGGCGTGAACACGCCGACAAACTCGCGCGGGAAAATCCCGACCGCTGTTTCTGCGTCACGTTGGATGTCACCGCGCCGGAATCCTGGCAGGCGGCAGTCAAAGAAATTTTGTCGCGGCACCAGCGCCTCGACGTGCTGGTCAACAACGCCGGCGGCCACGAAGATGCGTTGCTCGCCACCATGCCGCCGGAATCCTGGCGGCGAATTCTGGCGGCAAATCTCGACGGCGTTTTCCACGGTTGTCAGGCTGTGTTGCCGACGATGATCAGCCAGCGCGGCGGACGAATTGTCAATGTGGCTTCATTAAGCGCGCTGCTCGCGCCGGCGGGACAGGCGAATTACGCGGCGGCCAAGGCCGGAGTGGTTGCGTTGACCCAATCGCTCGCGAAGGAAGTGGCCCGCATCGGCATCACGGTCAATGCCGTGTGTCCCGGTTTCGTGGAGACGGAAGCGCTGGCCAATCTGGCCGGAGAGGAACGAAAAGCAGCGCAAATGAAAATTCCCATGCGCCGGTTTGGCCGGCCCGAGGAAGTGGCGGCGGCGGTTCGTTTTCTGGCAAGCGCTGAAGCCAGTTACATCACCGGCTCGGTTCTCAAAGTTGACGGCGGGATTTTATAAGAGGCAATTTTAATGGCTGCTGAAATGATGCCAGTCGAAGACCAGCCGCGCGGCACGCCGCCGTTGCCCGAACCTGCTCCCGGGCCTGCGCCCGGAAAAGTCATCATTATCGGTGCCGGCATCGCCGGTCTTTCGTGCGGCTGCTATCTCCAGATGAACGGCATCCAGACGGAAATTCTGGAGGCGAGCCTGCTGCCGGGTGGATTATGCACGGCATGGCACCGCGGGCCGTATGTTTTTGACGGCTGCCTCCGCTGGTTGATGGGAGCACATCCGCCATCGGCCTTCCACCAGGTCTGGATGGAACTGGGCGCGATCGCCGGGCGAAAAGTTTTTGTCCACGACGAAATACTCCGGATCGAAGGCGCCGGCGGCAAAACCCTCTCCGTGCCCGCCGACCTGGACAAACTCGCCCGCGAGTTCAAACGCATCGCGCCCGAAGACAGCGGCCTGATTGACAAGCTGGTGCGGGACGCGCGCCGCTGCGCGCCGCTGGAACCGCCGCTGGAAAACGCGGTGGAATTGATGACGCTTTTCGAGAAAATGAAACTGGGGCTGCGTTATCTGCCAATGGTGCCAGCCATTTTCCGCTATAAAAATGTCCCGATCACCGCCTATGTCTCCCGCTACAAAAATGAATTCTTGCGTGAGGCGCTGCAGCTCATCGTCGGCAGCGAAGACATGTCGGCATTGGTACTGGTGATGCTGCTGGCGTTCCGAACACGAAAAAACACCGGCTTCGTCGCCGGCGGCTCGTGGGATTTTGCGATGGCCATCGCGGACCGTTACACCCGGCTGGGCGGCACCGCGAGGTATAAAACCAGGGTGACTTCGATAAAAGTTGAAAACAACCGGGCCGTGGGCGTGGAATGCGCCGATGGAACGGTCGTTCCCGCTTCAATTGTCGTCTCATGCGCGGACGGCTACACGACGATTTTCAAGATGCTGGACGGCCGTTTTGCAGACAAAAAAATCCGCGACCTCTACGAGAATTGCAAAACGTTTCCGGCCATCATCCAGGTTTCGCTGGGCATCAGGACAATTTTTCCCGAAGCGCCGCACACGCTCAACCTGCCGCTGCCCCAACCGCTACGCGTGGACGACCAGACAAAACACGACCGTCTGGAAGTCGAAACCTTTGGTTCCGAGTCGGCGCTCTGCCCGGAAGGCACCACCGTCATGACGGTCAGGCTGCCGACCAGTTACGAATTCTGGACGGAATTAAAAAAGAACGACCCCGGCCGTTACCGCGCCGAAAAAGGCAGAGTCATCCGGGAAATCATCGCCATCCTTGAAAAACGGTTTCCCGGCCTGGCGCAGCACATCGAGCGTTCCGACATCGCGACGCCCGCCACGTTTGTGCGTTACACCGGCAACTGGCAGGGCAGCTACGAAGGCTGGCTGCCGACGCCGCGCATCCTGGGCCGCCGCATTTCCTGCACGCTGCCGGGGCTTAAAGATTTCTACATGGCCGGCCATTGGGTGGTCGCGGGCGGCGGCCTGCCGTCGGCGGCGATTTCCGGCCGGTATGTCGCGCAAATGATCTGCGCCCGGAGCGGAAGAGTTTTTGCGGCCACCAGACCGTAAAATGGGGTTGACTTCAGTATGCCGCCGGACGCCCGCGGCCATTCGTGTAAAACTCGAACTCGAAGAGGAAATCCTTTTTCTCCGGACCTCGAATCCATGCCGCAATCCGATATTCCGTTTGTGGTTCCAGGACCAAATCGGGCGGACAGGCATAAATCCTTTCGCAGGCGCATTTGTCGGGAAACGAAATTGGATCAAGGAAAGTCAGATGCACTCCGTGCGTTTCCACCGGATTGTGATTTCCCCGTTCGATTGACGCGCGGGCAAAATGCGGAATTTTTTCAATCGTCACCTCGAGCGGAGCCTCCATGCCCGGTTGAGCCAGTTGCGGCGACCAAATCCGCAGGAAAACATCACCCGCCGACAGCAATTTATAATCCCGGTCGAACGGGTCGCGCACGATTCCGGCCAGCGCCTGTTCCTTTTGAGTTACCCATTCGGCGCCATTTTCCTCCGCGCGATAATCGCGCATCCCCGGAAAGCCGTCAAACTGCCGGGCCGCCCGGTCGCTCGAAGTGTCGCGGGTCGGAGCAAAGTTGCTCAATACAATTCCGTCCGAATTGATGTCGTCCAGCGCGCCGTGAGTGCTGCCGTAGTTCTCAAGCCGGCTGCCTTCTTTGACCAGCCATCCGGCATTGACATGCTGATTGTCCAGACTGATGAGAATGGTCGCGGGATTGAGAGTGATGCTCGTGAGGCCGCGGACAATTCGCTCCAGCGCCAGCGGATAACGGTTGGTCATGGTCGCGACCATCCAGTCGTCGGACGTGGCAAAACCATCGGTGCCAAGCAGGTTCTTTTGCTGGAGCGCCGCAACCACCGGACGATAATTGAGCGGGTCGCCTTCTTCGGTTGCATACCGGAAGGCGTTCTTCGCGGGATTCCATTCAATCATGGCCCGTTCGCCCTTCGAGTTCATGACCAGAAAGCGATTGGTCTGAAGCCGCGCCGCCAGCACGTCCACGCCTTCCAGATGCGCGATCTGCCGTGCGAGCCTTTCGGTTTCGGCGGGCGCATTGTGGATTTCAACCCAGTCCTCAATTCCGGCCGTCGGCAGGACAACGTCATTTGAATTCACAATGGACTGTGTGATTTTGTATCCGGCTTTTTCCAGAAAAGCTTGAATCTTGACGCGATGGCCGGCACCGGCGTGGTTGTGTCCGTGATCCGAGAGCATCAGGATTTGCAAATCGCGCCCCTCTTCCGTTTTGTAACGGGCGCGCAAATCCTGAAGTTGTTTGTCCAGCAGGCAGAGCAGGGAAAAAATATCGCGGTCCAGATGCTGGGCATCGTCCGATGCGCGGAGGTAGGCATAGTAATCGGCGTTTGTGCTCCGCGTGTCCCAAAAGTTTTTGACCATGGCGTGCATTTCGTATTCGAATGTTTGGGCTGAATAAATGTAACCCATTGAACGGAGAAACCCGCTTTCCACCTGCCAGTCCATTTGCCGCTCGTGCTCCACGGTGGTGGTGACACCGTTGTGGGAAATGAGCGCATTTGCCGCGGCGCTGAAATAAGTGCGCTGATAACCGGGCAGCGGGCGATTCCCAAAAATGTCGGTCCACGCGACGTCGCTGGTGGACGGAAACGTCGAGATCATGCGGCTGGCTGGAAAATATCCCTCGCTGGAACTGAAGGCCTGGCGATGCAACACACTTCCCCAAATGTTTGTGTAGGTGACGCCGGCTTGCAATGCCGTCATGTCACGGTAGGCGATTCCATCCAGCGCGATGACCAGCCGCCGGGGGAGCGCGACGCCAGTTGAAGGCAGGACCTGAAATGCCAGCAAAACGAGAAAGACAAACCGATTCATGCTTTTGTTCAGACAAACCGGCCAAAGCCCGGATCAAAAAAACCTAGGCAAGCTTAACGGATCCGACCGGAAGTGTCGAAACCGAAAATCACAAACCGAAAATCACAGCTTGTCAATGCATCCGGTAAAAACGAAGTGCTTGAACAAGCCAGCGCTGTCATTTAGCTTCACACACGCATTCAGCGCATTGCATATTGATGAAACCAAGAGACATATTTGGCCTGGCGATCCGGCTTCTGGGCCTTTTTTTCCTCTATCTTGGCTTGAGAGCCGTGACACCGCTGCTCGACTTGGGCGCAATCGAGACGGCCGGCAGAAGCGACCTCATCAACGCGATTTTACCCATTGTCTTCAACCTCGCCGTCGCTTGGTGGCTGCTGGGCGGCGGACTGTTGATGCGACGGGCATATCCCGATACGTCGAAAATTTCGGGCCATTCCCATCCGCAGGCGGAGCGGGCAATACCGGCGACCAGTTCAACGGAGTCGCAAGAATTGACAGGCATGGCCAGAGCCGAAAAAAAGCTCGCGTCGCTGGTGGAAAAACCGAAGAATGACCGCGCAACACAACCTTGAACAGCCCCCGTCCAATTTTGTAATGGATAACACAGCAGCGATCAAACAGGACATCAAGCGATTGATGGTCGAGAACCTCATGCTCCAAATCAGCGCCGACGAAATCGGCGACGACCAGCCGTTGTTCGGCCCCGGCAGCGTGGGTTTGGATTCAGTGGATGCCCTGCAACTGGTGGTGGCCCTGGACAAGACGTATGGACTCAAGATTGCCGATCCCGAAGTTGCGCGACAAGTCTTGCAAACAGTCAACACCATCGCCTCGGCAATTCAAGAACACCAGTCCCCGCCCAAATAAGCCTTCCGGTTGAGGATCTGCTTGAGCCGCGGCCGGCCTTTCATGCTGGCGCCGGATTCGGCTCCGTCCATCAGACCGGCCTGGGCTTCACAAGCAGCAACACGATCCCGATGACGAGAGCAACCGCTCCGACTGCCGGTGAAATAAAATAGCTGACGGTGGTCTCAAAGTGCATTCCGAGGAATTCGACCGGCTCTCCCGGGGTCTTGAAGGTGATGCCAGAGTAAGCGAGCACCACAATGCCCAAGGCGATCAGAACGACCGCAACGATGTTTTTGGTGTTCATGTTGAATTTACAATTAAATTTCCACGGCTAAAGCGCCGGTTTCCTGCCGGAGATGATTCGAAGCAAAACCGCCAAAATGGCGAGGAAGAGCAGGATGTGAATCAAGTTGCCGGCGGTGCCGGTCACCATTCCCAACGCCCATAAAACAATCAGTATCACCGCAATCGTGTATAACATAAATTTTCTTTGGATTGGTTTGCTGGCCGGCGCGTTTTCGCGCCAGCCAACGATAAGTTGACGGTTTAGCTGGCCGCCACGGGCGCAGCGATGGTCATGTTGTTGATCACGCTGGTCACGCCGTTGATGTCGGTGGCGAGCTTGGTGACGAGGCTCTTTTCGGCATCGTTCTTGGCAATGCCGGTCAAGGTGACCACGCCATCCGTTGTCGTGACTCCGGTATGCAGGGCGCTGGTCGAGTGATGCGAGAACAACGACGACTTGACTTCAGCCGTGATGGAGGCGTCATCAATCTTGTCGCCGACGGTGGCGTCCGGCGTTGCCGGCGTCTTGGCAATCGTCATCTCGTTGTTGACCGATTTGACGTTGTCAATGTCCTTGGCGTATTCGGTGGTGAGTTCCTTTTGCGCCATGCTGCTCGCTTCACCCTGCAGGGTGACAACGCCGTCTTTCGTATAAACGGAAGTTCCAGTGGCACTCACGTTGCGATGGAACAGGAGCGTTGTTTTCACTTTCGTGGTGATCCAGGTGTCTGAATGTTCAGCGGGTTGTTCACCGTTGATCACGAGTTCATTGTCCACGCTCTTGACGTCGGGCAGGCTCGCCACGGTGTTTTCGGCCATGGATTTATGCGACGCATCGGCCACCGTGCCGGTCAGGGTGACGACGCCCTGGTTGGACTCAACCTTGATTGAATCGTCCTTGAGGTAGGTTTTGAACGTGTAAGACTTCGCGGCGGATGACTCGATGCGGCCGTCCGTGTCGGCGGCGCGAAGGGATGTGCTGGTGACTAACAGGGCGCCCGTTGCCGCCAGGAGCGCGAGCGCGTAGGTTGTTTTCGTTTTCATTTTGTTTTTTCTTTTGGTTATTGGTTGTTGGTTTTTGACACTTGAAGCAAGCTAGGTGAGGAGCCGGTCCTTCGCCATGGGGTGTAACCCTACCGGTTCAAGGCGCGATTTTGTCGCTCACCCACTGGCGCGCCGTATTGATGCCGTCCTTCGTCGCGTCGTAAGCTTTCGAGAACCCGGCTTTGACACTGTCCCAGGTGGACTCGGTGGCGTTTTTGGCGTCGTCCAGTTGTTTGTTCAACTGCGCCGCCTGGTCGCGCAATGCCTGAAGCTTGGGCTTGGCCCCGGCCTTGACTGCGTCGCTGGAGCTGTCAATCTTGGCGGAGAGCTGGTCCAAATCCTTGTTGAGCGCATCCAATTGGGCCTGCATGGCCGTGACGAATTCAGCCTTCTGCGCGAAGGTGTAATCCTTCATGTCCTGCGCGGCCTGCTTGGTTTCGGTTTGAACCTTCTCAATCTGTTGAGTCGTGCTTTGCTGCTTCCCGCATCCCACCGCAAAAGCGGCGATGGAAAGGACGGTGATGGCCCATGTTTTGTTTTTCATAATTGTGATTTCGGTTGATTTGTCTGGATGACGGATTGCGTCCCGCACCCAATTTTGGTTTCGTTGCAAATGTAACGCTACGCCGTCCCGCGGCACCTTGCCATCAGGTGTAACCAGAATATGATTCGAGGCCCGGTCCAGCCGGGGACCGGTCAAACCGACGGGAATCGGGAACGGGCAGATCCAATTCACCCGCCGCGCGCTAAACTTAACGAACAACCCGGTCAAAACGACGAACAGCGCGAACATTTTAACGAACGACACATATTTGAATCGTGCCTCCCCACGCTGGCTGCCACTTGTTTAACGGGCTGTCAACCTTGCGGCACGGGGAGTTGTTCGAGGTTCGCGCCTTCACGCTGCTGGATGGTGGCTTCGACGCGCGGCACATACATTTGTGTTTCGGCTGGCAGATGTCCGGCGATGCCGTCGTAACTGTCCGTTTTGTAGCGGTCCAGAAGTTTCTGCACCCTGCCTTCACCGGCGTTGTAGGCCGCCAGGGCCAGCCGCCAGTCCTTGAAACGGTCGTGAAGATATTTCAGATACTGCGCGGACGCGGTCGCGCTTGGTTCCGGCTGATAACGCTGGTCGCGCGGCCACAGGGAAAGACCAAACCTTTTGGCCGTGTCCGGCATCAATTGAAACATTCCCGCCGCCCCCGCCGGACTCAAGGCGCGCCGGTCAAATCCCGATTCCACCTCCGCCACCCAGACCAGTTCCGGCGGAATCTTTTGCGCGGCGAAAACCGGCTTCAACTCCGGCACATATTCATTTGCCGATGCCGGCCACGGACTGACGGAAACTTTTTTCACCCAAAGTTCGCGTTCCTTTTGCGGCGGAGGGTTGGGAACCGGCTGGGGCGGCTGGTTGGTTTCAACCGCCGGTGGCGGAATCGTGAGCCGGATTTCGTCCGCGACATCCAGATAAGCCATCCGCGCCTTGAGCCACGCGGCGAACGGCCGGGTTTCCTCGCGGTTTTCCAGCAACGGCAGAACGGCTTGGGCCGTCTGCCGCAACGCCGCCATGTCCACCACGTAGTCGCCTTGGAAGCGCTGCTGCGCGTCACGGAAAAATTGCCGCACCACGGGGTCGTCCACATCGGGAAGCGCGTTGAGAACGTTCGTGTCGAGATTGTCCCGCGCCCATTGTTGCGCGCCCTGGATGAGGTCCGGAAGTGTGACGGTGTCGTCCTGCGCCCGCGCCACCAGCAAGCCTGCCGGAAGCAACGCAAGAATGAACAGGGCGCGTTTCATGTTGGACATCGAATCAAGGCAGCCTCAATTTTTCGTCAACACCCGGCCTCCCCTGCGCGGTTTCGATCAACTCCCGGACGCGGCGCGCGTCCGCCTTCCGATGACCGTGGCTGGCCAGCGGGTCGGTGCCGCCGGTGGATTCAATCAAAATGTCCGACCAGATGATTCCCGTCTTGATGTGGACGGATGCAACCTTCGTGATGCTGATGCTGATCTCGTCGCGGCTGAACCACGACCGTTTATGCCGGGTGACCGCCTTGTCCGTCACCTCGATAATCGTGGGGAACAGAAAATTGCCGCGCGTCAGCCGGCTCGCTTGAAATGTTTCCGAAGGCATGGCGGCGGTGGGCGTGTAAATCGGAGTTTCAGCCCTGTGCGGCTGGTTCAATTTTTGCCAGGAAACCATCTCCACCGCCAGCACGATTGTCTCCCGCGGGCGTGGCGACCGTGTTGCCCAGGCGGGACTCCAGCAGTTTCGTGACAATTTGACGGCATTCCTCGCGCCGCCGGTCCAACTTCACGCGAAAGGCCACGCCAAGTCCCGCAAAAGCCACGAGGCTGATCAACGATCCCAGACCCAGGGCATAAATAAGATTCACGATGGATTGCGGCGCGTTGTCGGGAAAGTTGACCACCAAAATCGTCCCATAGCCCAGGGCAGCCACCGCCATCACAGCCAACATGGCCATGAGCCAAGCCGCGCGCCACGCGCAGTGCGCGTCGCGCTGAATCCGAACGATCTCATCCATCAGTTCCTGCCGCCGGGCGCTACCGTCGTAACGGATGCATTCCCTTAGAAACTCCGTGTGTTTTTTGTGGTCACTCATCATCGCTCAAGTAGCAGCATCCATGCCACCGCTTACCGTTTTTCAACATCTGTGTCAACCATGCTACGCCGCCGCCCGGCTTGCCGCCATGGGGTATAACCCTACCGCGGGTCATTCATGGCCATCTCCAAAAAGCCCATTGATCCAACGGACAGGACCTGGATTTTAGAATGAAAAAGCGCCGGCAGACTTCCGCCGGCGCCGCGAGGGGAACAATGATTAAAAGGCAAACCGCACACCGAGCCGGGCGAAGCCATAATACCTGGCTTCATCTGGCAGCACGCCGCGGGCGTCAACAAACACGCCCACATGCGGGGTGAAGCGGTATTCGATGCCCCCGCCAGCCTGGGCAAACCATTCTTTGAGCGCATCAAACTGGCGTCCGCCGCCGCCAAAGACGTAGGGGGCGAATCCACTCTGGCCCAGCGGGAGGCGCAGGGTCAAATTGGCCGAGGCGTTGTCTATGAAGGTTCCCGTCGTGTTTTCAGAATAGGCCTCGGCGCTGATGCCGATGTTTTGGGTGAAGAAATAATTGATCCCCGCTCCGGCGCCCAGACGGGTGTTGTGCCGGATCCTCGCATTGGAAGGATGATCAATGGTGTATTTCCCTATGGAAGCGGTCCCGAACCCGTCCAGTGACAATTCATTGGCCCGGAAAAGGTCTTCCTGAACGGTCTGGTTGTTGACTGTGGTGTCCTGGCCCAAGACTGACGTTGCGGCCAGCATCAGGATTGTTCCGCCGATGGTTAATTTGTTTTTCATGCAATTATTTTGTGTTTTTGTTTTTAACATTGGCGGCACATTACAGCCTTGGCTGGATTGCATCCATGGGGTGTAACCCTACCGCGCATCTCGGATGGTGTTCCCGGAATAATTTGTCCTCCCGCTGCGGACAAATGAGCCGGCCTGCGTCCATGGGGTGTTCACCCCATATACAAGTTGAATCAATTATCCGATATTTGCATTGGATTCCAGGGATGCTGTTGAGAAATCAACGTCCCGGAGAGTTCCGCCGAAGCCAGCATGACAACATGAAACAAAAATTAACCGGGTTGTCCCAACGATATGTCACGACGTTGCGCAAACACCTGAAGGCGGGGCCGCGCGCCAGTCTGCAACCGGCGTTGGGACTGGGATGCCGGGCGGTCGCTCTCGGTCTGGAGACGCTGGATCTGGCCCGGATTCACGAGCGGGCCGTCACGACGCTGGAACTATCCAGCCTCAAAAATGGGTTCCTCAAGCGGGCGGAGATTTTTTTTTCCGAGGCCATCATTCCGATTGTCGAGACGCACCGCGCCGCGCGGCAAAGCAAGATTCAACTGAACCAGTTGAACGAGGCGCTGGGCCGGCGCACGGCGGAACTGGCCGTCACCCACCGCCAGTTGAAACGCGGCATCCTCCGGCGCAAGAGCGTGGAAGCCGCCCTCAAAAAAAGCGGCGAACATTACACCAAACTGTTGAAGGATTCCCTGCAACTTCAGGAAGGATTGCGGCAACTGACGCATCAGGTTCTCGCGGGGCAGGAGGATGAACGCAGGAAGATCAGCCGTGAACTTCAGAATGAAATCGCGCAGACATTGCTGGGCATCAATGTCCGGCTGTTGACGTTGAAGCAGGAGGCGCGGACCAACACCAAGGGTCTCAAGAATGAAATCGCCAGCACGCAGCGGCTCGTGCTAAAATCGGCCAAGTCCGTGCGGCGGGTCGCCCGTGAATATAGAAACGCATGAAACGCGAACTTTTCAATTTGTCACGACGCTATCAGGAAGCGTTGCGGGCGCACTTGAAACAGGGCCGCTCGGCCAGCCCGGAATCGGCGCGCGGCGTGGGCAGCAAGGCCCTGGCCGCCGGGCTGGAGACGCTGGATCTGGCCAAGCTCCACGAGCAAACCCTTGTCACGGAAGTGTTGCCGGGCTGCCCGGCCGGCAAACGCGCCGCGCTCATCAAACAGGCGGGGGCTTTCTTTGCCGTGGCCATCGCTCCCATCCTGAAAACGCATCACAGCGCGCAGGAGGCCGAAGTCCACCTTAAAAAATTCATCGAAGCGTTGAGCCAGCGCACGGTGGAACTGGCCGCCTCGAACCTGGAGTTGAAACAGGAAATCCTCCAGCGCAAAACGGCGGAGGAGGCGCTCAAAAAAAGCGAGCGCCATTACTCGCAGTTGCTGAAACAGTCGGACAGCCTGCAGGAGCAGTTGCGGCGGCTGTCCCGCCAGATTCTTTCGGCGCAGGAGGATGAGCGGAGAAACATCAGCCGCGAATTGCATGATGTCATCGCCCAGACCCTGACCGGCATCAACGTCCGGTTGTCGGCCCTGGCCAAGGAGGCGGCCATCAACACCAAGGGTCTTGACCGCAACATCGCCCGCACGCAGCGGCTGGTGGAAAAATCGGTGGAAATCGTGCATCAGTTTGCCCGCGAATTGCGCCCGGCGGTGCTGGACGATCTGGGGTTGATCCCCGCACTACATTCGTTCGTGAAAATATTTTCCAAGCGGACGCGCATCCTCGTTCACTTGAAGGCCTTTGCGGAAGTGGAACAACTGCCCATCGCCAAGCGAACGGTGCTCTTTCGCGTCGCGCAGGAGGCGCTCACCAATGTCGCCCGCCATGCGCAGGCCAGCCGGGTGGAGGTGAGCATCCAGAAATTGCCGGATTCCATTTGCATGAAAATAACCGACGACGGCAAATCGTTCCAGGTGGACCGTGTGTTGCACGGGAAAGGCAGCAAACGCCTGGGCCTGCTCGGCATGAGGGAACGGCTGGAAATGGTCGGGGGTCATTTTGGCGTCGAGTCCGTTCAAGGCAAAGGCACCACCGTCATTGCCCAACTTCCGATCGGCAAAGCCGCGCGGGGGGGGGAGGAACCGCTGATGGCGTCCGTTGACACCAAGCCTTGAATTTTTATGAAACGCATTTTCATTTTGCTGGCGCTGTTCGCCGTCGCTTGGGGCGATGCCCACGCCGCCCCGGCTCCAACCAACTCTGACGCGGCCGGTCGTGTTCTCATGATTGATTCCAGTTCCATGCCGGTTGGCGCGGGCAATGCCACGCTGATCATCGGTCCGCTCCAGCGCACGAACGGCATTTACACGGGCGATTACAAGCTCAAGGTGTTTCCCTGGTTCTTAAAAAACGAAAAGGGGCGGCTGGCCATCGTCGTTTCGGACGAGTCGCTGGCCGAGGCCGGCCGGGGCAAGGTCGTGACGATCGCCGGGACCGCCACCACCAGCGGCAAAAGCGGCCGGACCCGGGCCGTCGCAGCCATCGCCACGCCGGTCAACGGAGATCGCGGAACGCTCAAGCTGTGGTTCACGGCGGGAACCCGGGAAATGACCTTCGAGCCGGCCTACCACTTTGCCGGAAATGAGAAGGCGCTGGTCCTGGCGCGGGCGGCTGAAATCAAACCTTGAATTTTTATGAAACGAATCACTGTTCTGCTGGCGGAAGACCATACCTTTGTGCGCGAGGGATTTCGCAAGATGCTCGAAATGGAAGACGACCTCGAAGTGGCCGGCGAGGCGCAGGACGGGCGACAGGCGGTCGCGCTGGCCAAAAAACTTCAACCCAACGTGGTGTTGATGGACATCGCCATGCCGTTGCTCAATGGTCTGCAAGCCACCCGGCAGATTCTCAAAGCCAACCCGGCCGTCAAAGTGCTCATGCTTTCCGCGCACAGCGACGACGCGTATGTCCAAAACGCGACCGAGTCCGGCGCGGTGGGATTTCTGCTCAAACAAACCTCCGCCCACGACGTGTGCCGGGCCATCCGGGAAGTCCAGAAGGGAAGGACATTTTTCAGCCCCTCCATTTCCCGGCGTCAGGACCGCATCCATCCGCTGTCGCCCGACCGCGATGGGGGGTTCACGAAGAAAGCCGCCCCGTTGACGTCGCGCGAGATGGAAGTGCTCCAACTGATTGCCGAAGGCAAGGCCAACAAGGAAACCGCGTCGGAACTCGGCATCGGCATCAAGACCGTCGAGAAGCATCGCGAGCATGTCATGCAGAAGCTGGACATCCACGACACCGCCGGACTCACCCGTTACGCCATCAGCGCGGGCATCATCGAGAGCAGCGTCCAGTTGACCATCGTCTAGGAATGACGAATGACGAAGCTCTAATGACCAAGGAACAACCAAACCCCAATGACCAAATAATTTCCAGCGTCCGAACGGGCGTTCGCGATTCGATCTTCGGAATTATTTAGTCATTACGATTTAGGGTTTGGGGATTTATTTCGGTTTCGTGGTTTTCCTCACCAACAGAACAAATGAAAATGAGTCGAGAAAGCCTCTCCTTCTGGATGACCCTGGCGGGCACCATTTGCTGGGGTGTCTGCTTTTGGTGGATGCGCCGGCTTTCCATCAAACAGAACGCCCTGCTGGACCATCTTCGCGAGCAGGGCAAACGCATCGAGAAGCTGTCCAAAATCGAGCATGACCTCATCAAGGAAGTGCATCCCCAGGTCAACGAGATCAAGGAAGGGATGGACGAGATGATCGCGGTGGTGAAGGAAAATGTGGAAAACAATCCGCCACCCGCATCCAAAAAGAAGGCGCATTAGTCTGCACAAAGGGAGCATTCTGCAAATCTGTTAATCCCGTTGGAACAACCCGCCTCCGGCGCGGTTTCAACGAAAGGCGAAAGGCTTCTGGTTACACCCCATGGCGGCGGCGCGTTCTCCGGATTACTCTCATACCATGATTAACAAAAAACATTACTTCAAAACAAACATTACCAACAAGGCCGGGGTCGTGCTGGGCGCCGTGCTGCTGGCGGCGCTGACCGAAAGCGCGGGTTACGCCGGCGGGGCGACCGTCGGGATAGACCTGACACCGATCGTGGTGGTGGCTCCTCCCGTGGCAGTGGCAGCTCCGGCGGTTGTGGCGCCGGTGGTCGTGGTGCAAGACAACTACGTTTATTACCCCAGCTACGGCATCTATTACAACAGCGACCGGCGCCAATACGCCTATCTGGAAAATGGCGCGTGGGTTACGGCATCGGCACCGCAGGGCGTCTCGGTTGACGTGCTGCTGGCTTCGCCGTCAGTGAACATGGACTGGCATGATTCCCCGGAAAAACATCACGCGGACATACTCAAGCGGTATCCGAAGGATTGGAAGTCTTCCGATGAGCATCATGACCAGAAAGATGAGCGGAAGCCGGGTCCTCCGGAAGGCGACAAGAAACATTGATGTCACACGGAAACAATGATGGCGATTGAATTGCCACTTCAAAAGGAAAGACAAACCATGCATCTATTATTCACGCCGGTTTTGGGCAGTGCGATCTATATTGGCGGAGGCGGGCTTGGTCTCGTTCTCCTCATCGTCGTTCTGATCCTGATATTCCGTTAAGCACTGAACCATCGGGCTGTTGTTGCGCCGGGACCCTCGGCAGGCGGCGCGACAGGGCGCTCTAAAATCACGATTTTCACCATATAAACTAAAATGCAACAACCAGGAAACACATGAAAACCGGACTCACACTTTTCGCCATCGGCAGTTCACTGGCGCTGACTGCGACGGTATCGTTGGCACAAAACGCGATCGCCAACACCAATTCGCTCCCGCTCGTTCAAACGGTGAAATACCAAGACGCGGTGGAACATGACCAGTCTTTGGGCGAGCAATCCCTCCTGCCACCCGGTCTCAAGGAAAAGCTGCGGCTCACCGACGAGCAAAGAGTTGAGTTGAAGCCGGCCGAGGACGATTTTGCCAACACATGCGGGGAATACCAGATTGCCAACCAACCCCGGATTGATGCCGCTCAAGATGCGATTCGCCGGGCACGCGAATCCAAGGACACGGCACTAATTCAGTCCGCTCGCCAGCAGTTGCAACAGGTCTGGGCGGGTCTCCAGCCATACCGGGACACAGCCATCGTTCATATCAAACCGCTGCTGACGCCGGATCAAATCACGATTTTGGAGGATCCAAATAACCAATGGCGCGAAAATCATGGCGCTGAAGCAAACGATCCGTCTGCGAATTGAACCGGCCCCGCGAGAAGCGACCAAACCAAAATCAACAAACCGGGAAGAATTATGAATAACAACAATGTGCGGACACTGCTGTCGCTGACGATCATGAGTTTGATCATCGTTTTGAAGGTTTCGGGTCAATCTGACAGGCTGGAACCGCCGACGATGCTGACGATACAAGTCGCCTCGTCAGAACCTGTGATGAAGGAAGCCGCGCCCATGGTGGCTGAACCTGAACTGATCCGGCCTGTCGTGCCCACCAATGCAGTGCCGGTCCACCCCGTTGTGCCCACCAATGCAGTGCCGGTTCAGCCTGTTGTGCCGGTTCAACCCGTGCCAAACGGCACGCAAATATTCCCGGCCATGCTTGGCGCCAGGTGAATTCACACGGGTAAAACACCCCATATTCCTTTCGGGGAACATCTCCATATATCAACTGCATTGATATGATTAAATCGTTGCTACTGACCACCGCCGTAGCCACAGCCCATGATGGCGGGCGTCCGCCCGCTGGTGCGGGGGTGGTCTTCTTCGAGCGTGAGGGCCGATTGTTCCTCATAGCGGGACGGCATATCGTGGGCGACAACCCGGGCAACCACTTTCCCACTTGATTCCCGCTTGAACGCCGAACTCCTCATCGAGCCCGGACGCGCCGAAAAGAATTACTGGCGCGACCTGTGGTGCTACCGCGAGCTGTTCTATTTTCTCGCCTGGCGCGACATTCTTGTGCGCTACAAGCAAACGGTGATCGGTATCGCCTGGGCCGTCATCCAGCCTCTTCTGACGACAGTGGTGTTCACCCTGGTTTTCAACCGCGTCGCCAAATTGCCGGCACCGGACGGCGTGCCGTATTTCCTGCTGGTGATGGCGGCGCAACTGCCCTGGCAGTTCTTTTCCACCTCCTTGAGCGCCTCCAGCAACAGCCTCATCGGCAATGCCAACCTGATTTCCAAGGTATATTTCCCGCGCCTCATTGTTCCCGCCGGCTCGGTTATCACCAGCTTCGTGGATTTTCTCATCACGGCAGGCCTGCTGGCAGCAATGATGCTCTGGTTTCAATTTCTACCGGACTGGAGGCTGCTGGCGCTGCCGCTCTTTGTGGCGCTGGCCTTCGGCGCGGCCTTTGGCGCGGGACTCTGGCTGTGCGCGTTGAACGTAAAATACCGCGACTTCCGTTACGTCATCCCCTTCATCGTGCAGTTTGGTTTCTTTCTTTCTCCGGTCGGCTACAGCAGCGACCGCGTTCCGGCAATCTGGACCTGGCACGGCTTCGACATCCCGGCGCGGTTGCTTTACTCGTTTAATCCGATGGTCGGCGTCATTGACGGATTCCGCTGGGCGCTGCTGCGCGGCCAGACCGACCTATGGTGGCCGGGCATTCAACTGTCCATCGTTCTGACCGCGGCGCTCTGTTTGAGCGGCATCTGGTATTTTCGCAGGATGGAAAAAACGTTTGCGGACGTCATATAACCATGAGCGACACGATCATAACTGTTTCCAATCTTGGAAAAAAATATCGCATCCGGCATCAAGCCGGCCGGCAGTGCTACACCGCGCTTCGCGACGTGCTCGCCAGCAAGATCAAAGGCTTGTTCCAAAGTCGGGAATCGGAAATCGGAGATCGGAAATCAGTGGAAGACTTTTGGGCGCTCAATGATGTTTCCTTTGAAGTCGGAAGGGGCGAAGTGGTGGGCATCATCGGGCGAAACGGGGCGGGCAAAAGCACTCTGCTGAAAATCTTGAGCCGGATCACCGAGCCGACCGGGGGCCGTGTCCGCATCCGGGGCCGTGTCGCGAGTCTGCTGGAAGTGGGAACGGGATTCCATCCGGAACTGACCGGGCGTGAAAACATCTTCCTGAACGGCGCAATCCTGGGGATGCGCCGGGTGGAAATCAGAAGGAAGTTTGACGAAATTGTGGCGTTTGCGGAGGTGGATCAATTTTTGGATACGCC
Source organism: uncultured Bifidobacteriaceae bacterium (assembly GCA_964475285.1). Taxonomy (GTDB): domain Bacteria; phylum Verrucomicrobiota; class Verrucomicrobiia; order Limisphaerales; family UBA11358; genus UBA11358. The sequence goes on from CAYYWB010000002.1 coordinate 44,028, forward strand.
GGTGAAACGTTACAGCAGCGGCATGTATATGCGGCTGGCGTTTGCGGTGGCTGCGCACCTGGAACCGGAAATCCTGATTGTGGACGAAGTTCTGGCCGTTGGTGACATGGAATTTCAAAAAAAATGCCTCGGCAAAATGCAGGACGTTTCAACAAAGGAGGGACGAACCGTTCTTTTTGTCAGCCATAACATGGCCGCCATCAGCCGCCTGTGCCAGACCGCCGTGCTGTTGGATAAAGGCGCCATCGCGGCGCGAGGCAATACAGGTTCCGTTGTGGCGGCGTATTTTCAATCCAATGCCGGCGATAACGCGCAATTCATTCCCGATCCGGCCAAAGCCCCTGTCGGCAATGACACCGCTTCTTTGATCGCCCTGTCCGTCAAGGGGGCGGACGGCGGCACGGGGCCAACGTTCGTCAGCAGCGCCGCCCTTAAAGTTGAAATCACCTACCGCGTCTTGAAACCGGTGCGGGTCCTGCACGTTGGCTTTGACTTGCACGGCGCGGATGGCACGATCGCGTTCAATGCCATTGACATGGATGCGGCGGAAGGCGGGGCAGACGAGCGCTCGCATCGCCCCGGCGTTTATATGAGCGTTTGTGCAATTCCCGGGGGGTTGCTCAATCGCGGGCGGTATTCCATCACTGTTGGTTCGGACACACCCTCGGGAGTGAATTTTTACTGCGAAAATGCAGTCTATTTTTACATCGTGCCGGCTGATGGTCGCGACGCACACAGCGAAAATCGCCCCGGACTCGTATGCCCGCGCTTGTCTTGGAAAATCCGCCAGGTGTCGCTCTAAAAGACACCTTGTGCTTCGGGTTTCACCTGATGGCGATGTCACGTTCTCCCGATTATTCTCATCCTGTTGCAAATCAAAAAAAATTTCTCTGGAATCAGCAAGGTTGGATCCGCATTGGGTGCCGTGCTTCTGGCGGCGCTGACCACCGGCGTGAGTTCCGCTGATGGGCATGGCATCGGGATGACTCTGACACCTCCCAGAGTGGTGGCGCAGGACGACTACGTTCAATATCGCATTTACTTTCTTTTCCTCGTCCTGGGAATCTGCCTGTTGGCTTCCGGTTTTGTCATGCTGAAGCATCTGCCGGATCACCAGAGGCGGGCCGGGTCGGTCGGGATTCAGCGCAGCGAATCGCAGCCCTCCTTCAAGACCCGACGGCGAACTGCCATCGGATTGCTGGCTGGCGGAGTCTTGTTCGTTGCCGGTTGGGGCCTCCATGGATTTTGAAACGCCTCCCAGCTCCACAACAATGAATCATCAAAGCCGCGGCAGATTGTGGCTGATAAAATTTTAACCGCGAAAACCAGGAATATGAATTGTTCAAACGAATCGAATCAACCAAAGAATTTTCCATCTTCCAGCGCGGATGGGAGCCTGCCGTGGAAGAGGATGCTGGACGCCGTTCTCATCCTTCCGGCCCTGCCATTTCTAATCCCGCTGGCGCTATTGATATCCCTCCTGATCCGGTGTGTTTCCACGGGGCCGATTTTGTTCAGGCAGGAACGTATTGGTTACATGGGCCGGCGTTTCACGTGTTATAAATTTCGGACCATGTTTGTAAATACCAGCGCGACCACGCATCAGGGGCACCAGCATCAATTGATGATTTCGAACATTCCCATGCAAAAGATGGATGCCAATGGGGATCCGCGCATCATTCCCTTTGGTGTGTTGCTCCGGGCGTCCGGTTTGGACGAACTGCCCCAGTTGATCAACGTGCTGCGGGGCGAAATGAGCCTGGTGGGGCCGCGCCCCTGCCTGCCCTACGAATACGATCAATATCTGCCGTGGCAGAAAGAAAGGTTTCAGACCGTGCCGGGTTTGACCGGGCTCTGGCAGGTCAGCGGAAAGAACAAGACCACCTTTGTGGAAATGATTCAATTGGACATCAGGTATGCGAAAAATAAAACCCTGTGGCTGGATTTAAAAATCATCCTGCTGACGGCTCCGGTCTTGATCCTGCAACTGTTGGAAACGAGACGGGTCAGGAAATCATCTCCCCGGACGATTCATCCGAAGGCCGGTTACTTCAATGAAGTGGCGACGCCGTATTCGTTTGCCCGGGTGCCTCTCGCCGGGTTGGTTCAGGCCAGGAATGGCGGAAATGTCCGGATGGAGAAGGAGTCGAAATTGAATTTATAACATGTCTAAACGAATCAAATTCGGAGTGGTGTGATGCGGGTATCCTGGGAATTTGAGGAGATGATTGATATTGCCAGGAAACGGGGGCGGCGCTGATGGCGACAAAACCGGGAATGCCCTTTCCGTGAGGACAAGGGCATTCCCGCCCACTCCCTGGCGAAAATTGAAAACGTCAGCAACCCATTCGAGGCAACGCAAGATGCGTTGTCCCGATGTCGGATGGGAGATTGAAAACGAGGTCAAGTTCCCGTCCCGCGCTTTTTGCCAGATCGAAAGCCGCCCGGACAGCCTTCGGAAGATCTGGCTCCGAGACCGCCATCTGCAGGGTCAACGTTTTGACCGGCGCGCCCTTCCTTAAGGCGGCATCAGGTTCATTCAATTGCTTTTTTGTTTTCATGGCATCCGGGTTTTCCGCTGTTTAACTGTTTTATGTGCAATCAGTAAAATTGTTACAAAACACGTTTCTTTTGCATATGGGGTGAACACCTTATATGAAGGGAAGGTTGCCGGGGATGGATTTCCGGCAGTTGCCGCGCGCCCGCCGGCGGTCATCGCGCGGTAATCCGGATGCCGGCGTCATCAAATCTGGCATAGGTAATACACCTTATGGCACCCGGCGTTAATTCCGGCTAAACTTGTGCATTATGAAAGGACATATAACGTCGCAAGCCGGGAAGCCACGCGGCACACTGTTGCAATACTCGGCGAATTCCATGCATCGCGTTCTCGTGGTGGAGGACGAACCGGACATCCGCCGTCTCAATGCTGAAGTGCTGGAGAGTTCCGGCTATCAGGTGGAAACCGCCGATAATGGCGCCTCCGGCTGGAGCGCGCTCAAGGCCAGGCGCTACGACGTCCTGATCACCGACAACAATATGCCAAGGGTAACGGGTCTGGAGCTGATCAAGAAGGTGCGTTCCGAAGAGATGCCGCTCTCGGTCATTCTGGCGTCGGGAACGGTGCCGACGGAGGAGTTGAAGCAGTCTCCGTGGATGAAACTTGATGCGGTGCTGATCAAGCCCTACACAACCGAGGCGATATTGGACGCGGTGAAAAAGGTCCTGCGCAAAGCCGGTGGCCGGCAAATAATTGGAAGTTTTGATTTGCGGAAAAATGAAATCCCACCAGCCAGGGAGGCAGCCAGCGCAGCGCCCCAAAGCCGGACGAGTCCGCCCCGCCGCATTCTCGTGGTGGATGATGAACCGGACATCCGCCGTCTCAATGCTGAAGTGCTGCAAAATTCCGGCTATCACGTTGACACTGCCGAGGACGGCAAGGCAGGCTGGGAGGCGCTCCATGCCACCCGCCACTCTCCCGAAAGCTACGCCTTGCTGATTACCGACCACGACATGCCGGGATTGTCCGGCCTGGCCCTGATCAGGAAGGTGCGTGCCGCCCGCATGGCGCTGCCGGTTATCATTGCCACTGGAACATTTCCGACGGAGGATTTGATGACCCGGTATCCCTGGCTCCAACCCGTGGCCACGCTGGCCAAGCCCTACTCGGTCCAGCAGTTGTTGGGAACGGTGGAAACCGTTCTGCGCACAACCGACGGTGCCGGCGGGCAGACTGCGCCGCCGCCAAGCTGACTGTCAACGCTCACGATCGAATGTTTGGAACGATTCATTCCGTGCAAATTCAGCGCGCGTCCGGGAATCAAAACGCAATGCCAATGGAACAACTCTGAAATGAAAATTAAAAACATAAACGGAAACCCGGACAACGCATCCGCTGGCGGCTCCTGGATGGAACATTGGGAGAAGTTGAGCGGCCAAAAAACCACCTTTTGCCTGGCCGTTGGGTGCGTCGGAAAAGATCTGGCCGGGGCGCACGTCCAGAAGGCCGACGCGCGGGATGACAATTGGTATATTTACCCACTTTGCATTTCCCATAACGAAAGAGCGAAGGAATTGGAAGTGTCCGATGCCTACAAACTGGTGCCGGTGAACATGGCGGAATCGCGCGAAAAGTGAAGCCGCAGCCACGCCAGGACGGCAAAGCGGGCCGGAAATCCGGCATGGGTAAAACACCGCATAGCGCCACGGAACATGCCGGCTTACTTTTTGTGAAATGAGGAAACATGAGATTTTGAAAGAAGGCGAAGCTGTCAGCGCGTCACTCCAATGCCGGACGAACGCGCCCCGCCGCATTCTCGTGGTGGAGGACGAACCGGACATCCGCCTGATCAACGCCGTCGTGCTGCATCGCGCCGGCTACCATGTTGACACCGCCGAGGACGGCAGGGCGGGATGGCACACCTTGAGTCACGCCCCGGACAGCTATGCGCTCCTGATTACCGACCACAATATGCCGGGATTGACGGGTCTGGCCCTCGTCAAAAAGCTGCGTGAGGCGCGCATGATCCTGCCGGTCATCATGGCCACGGGAGCACTGCCAGAGGAGGACTTGTTCGACCTGTATCCCTGGCTCCAACCCGCCGTTGCGCTGCTCAAGCCATATTCCGTCGGGCAGTTGCTGGGGACGGTGGAAAAAGTCCTGCGCGCGGCTGTCATTCCCGACGAGGAATTTGCGCCGCCGCCCAACTGGCAGGGCCAGCCAATACCGGATGGTTTGCAGCCATGATGATTCCAGTCCCCGCTCCAGCGTCCGGTCAAGGTTCCTCCGGCTTGGATGCTGGTGCGGGGCTGGATTCATTAAATTCACGTTAGGGTAACACCCCATGGCGTCCGTTTGCGCTCCGGCTTAAGCTTCAGGCATGATTCATAAAACACTCAGCCCAATGGGAGCCAATATATGCCACTGATATCCGTCATCGTCACCCTGATTGTCGTCGGCGTGCTGCTCTGGCTGGTCAACACCTACATCCCGATGGACGGGAAGATCAAAAAAATCCTCAACGCGGTCGTGGTGATTTGCGTCGTCATGTGGCTGTTGTTTGCCTTCGGCATCATCAATCACGCGGGCGACATCCACATCACACAGGCCCGATGACCGGCCAATGCCCGACAAGTGACATTGTCGCGTTCTGCTCCTGTTTGCGGAAGGTGTGCATGGGCCTTGGCAACAGGGGCGAACTCCCTCAATGAACAAAACTTCCCGCTTAAACAAATATATGAACCCTCCAAAGATAATCCTGGATCGCACCAAAGAAAAACACCGTTCGGCGGATTACGCGTTGAAGGTTTCCGAACAGCGCTATCGCCGGCTGTTTGAAACCGCGCAGGACGGAATCCTGATTCTCAATGCGGACAACGGGCAGATTGATGATGTCAATCCGTTCCTGACGGACATGCTGGGCTATTCCCGCAAGCAGTTGCTGGGAAACAAACTCTGGGAGATAGGCCCTTTCAAGGATGTCGAGGCGTCCAAGGCGGAGTTCAGGCAGTTGCAGCGTGAAGCCTATGTCCGCTACGAAGACCTGCCGCTGGAAACCCGGGACGGCCGGGCCATCAATGTGGAATTTGTCAGCAACATCTACCACGTCAACGGCGACCGGGTGGTGCAATGCAACATCCGCGACATCACGAAACGCCGCCGCGCGGAGGAAAAACTCAAGGAATACAGCCGCAAGCTTCGGGAGGTTTCCCGCCGGCTGGTGGAGGCGCAGGAGACCGAACGCCGGAACATCGCGCGCGAACTCCACGATGAAATCGGCCAGGCGCTCACGGTCATTCAATTGAATTTGCAGGCGATGTTGCAATCGCCCGGCACGAAAGTTTTGTCGCCGCGCCTGAAGGAGAGCCTTGAGGTGGTTGACCGTGTGCTGGAACAGGTGCATGACATTTCGCTGAATTTGCGCCCGTTGATTCTTGATGATCTGGGATTGGAACCGGCCTTGCGCTGGTTCACCAACCGGCAGGCGACGCTCGTCGGGCTTCGGGCGGGATTTAATGCCGACCTGTTGAAGCGAAGGCTGAATTCGGTGATTGAAACCGAGTGTTTCCGCGTGGCACAGGAAGCCTTGACGAACGTGGTGCGCCATGCCCGGGCGAAAACCGTGACCGTGGAATTGCGCAAGGAAGCCGGCCAGCTCCACTTGCGCGTGCGTGACGACGGAGTTGGATTTGATGTGGGTGCCGTCCGGGAACGGGCCATGCACGGCGCCAGTCTGGGTCTGTTAAGCATGGAAGAGCGGGCGGCGCTGGCCGGCGGCGGGCTGGAATTCAGGTCCGCTCCGAATAAGGGCACCGAAGTTCATGCCTGGTTTCCGTTGAAATGGAAGACGCCGCCTTCGGAACCCAAAAAACCGTGAACCAATCCGCCAAGAAAATTAACGTCATTCTCGCGGATGACCACACGCTGGTGCGCGCGGGCATTCGCGCCCTGCTGGAAAGGTTGCCGGGAGTGAAAGTGACCGGCGAGGCCGGCGACGGCCGCGAAGTTCTGAATCTGGTCAAGGCGCAACGCCCGGATGTGGTTTTGATGGACATCGCCATGCCCGGTCTGAACGGCCTGGAAGCGGCGGAGCGGATGGCGCGGGATTATCCGAAAGTCCGGATCATCATGCTCTCCATGCACAACAACGAGGAGTATGTCTTGCGCGCCATCAAGTCGGGCGCTTCCGGCTACCTGCTCAAGAAGGCGGCGACGGCCGAACTGGAAACGGCCCTGCACCGGGTGGTTGACGGGGAAGTTTATCTAAGCAAGGAAATCTCCATGCAGCTTCATCGGGAGTTCCCATTGCAGGGAATCGCCGCCCGGAAAGGCCCGTTCGAACAATTGACGGGACGGCAGCGCGAAGTCCTTCAGCTCATCGCCGAAGGCCAGAACACCAAGCAAATCGGCGAGACCTTGAAAGTCAGCCCCAAGACCGTCGAATACCACCGCATGAAATTGATGAATTGCCTGAATGTGCATGACATACCGGGTCTGGTGCGCTTCGCCTTGCGGGTCGGTTTGATTCCGGAGGAAAAGCTCGCCGCAAACTAGAGGCTCGCGAAATATTCCGCTAGTCGGCATGGCGCTTGCATGGCTTCTGTCGTCCGGCCATGGCCGGCGAGTGAAGAGAAAGCCGTGTGCCGGACAGCAACTGCCTCCATGTTCGGATTCTTTGCCGGATCGGCACGACAAACTGTGTTTTCCCGGCAAACTTTATTTTGAGTTTCTTCATTTTCTTCTCACGGGTGGAATTCTTTCGGGTCAACCTTGCGTGCGATAAAAGCGGTGAGGGTAACTCGCCGCGTTCGTGTCGGTAAAATTCATTGAGCCGCCGGCCCCCAGCGTCACGGTGCCGATGATTGTCCATGTCTTGAAATCCTGCGTCGCCTGGATTTGATACGTGTGGCCGATCAAGCCCGACACCGTCAGAACAAACTGTTTCGCGGAGGCCGTATGAATCCGGACGGTTTGAACCCCCGGCACGAAACTGACCTGGTTTGAGACAGGACTTTCCTGTCCGCCCGCAGCGACGGCGGTGACGGCGAAGTAATAGGTGTCACCGCTCGCCAGGCCTGAAACAGTATTCGTCGTCACGTTTCCAACCAAGACGCTGTTCGTATAATTTCCGCTCGCCGGACCATAATAAACGCGGTAGCCGGTGACGTTGGAGCTGGAGCTGGGTTGCCATGCCAGGGTCACGCTGTATGAGCTTGGAAGAGTCGCGCCGAGAACCGGCATGGGATTGTGGAGCAGGACAAGCAACAAGATTCCAGCCAGAACCCTTGTCTGTCCCATGATTCGCGAAGGCCGGCCGAAAATCCCGCTGGCGCGCTTCGCCTTTTGTTCGAGGATGATTCTCATAACCATCCTTACCTCCCGCCGGGCGCAGCCGCGACTAGGGTGTTCCTTGCCGCCACTGGGAAAATCCTTGCCGCCGGATTGGACGCGTGTGACCGGGGCTGGACTCGCCAATGCGGCATGGGTAAAATACCGGATGGCGGACGCGCCGTGCGCGGGTGTAATTTGCGGCCATGAAATCCACCGTTTTGTCTCGAAATAATAATTCAGCCCGCATCCAACCGTCCGTGCCGGCTGCATCATCCAACCAACACCCGACCGCCGCCGATCCATCGCGGGCCGGGGTCGCCAGAAGCGCATGCACCGTCCAGCTTGCGCAGGGCGCGTCGTCTGTTTCCATGAAGCTGATCACGGAACGGTCCGGCATCACCGCGCCGGTGTTCCGGGAAATCCGCGATGAGCGTTACGAATCCTACGCTCACGGCGGATTGAACGATTGACCGGGCAGGTTGCGGTGTCCGCGCCGGAAGTCGTCGTGCGGCAGCCCGCGCGCCGGAATCATCCAAATCCGGCATTAGTAGAACACCCCATGGCGGCCATGCATTATTTCTGCGCATGATTGCGCCATAACTTCCCAAAGGCTGTAGGTTTTCGCGGACCAAACCTTGCGGGGAAAATGAAATGGCGGTGACAGCATCATGAACAGTGAAAATGAAAACGGGAACGCGACTGGCAACGGGGCGCAAATTGAGCAGGCGCTCCGTGCCTCCGAACTGCGTTACCGGCGGCTGTTTGAAACGGCACAGGACGGCATCCTGATTCTGGATGCGGACACCGGGCGCGTGAATGATGTCAACCCGTTCCTGACCAAACTGCTGGGGTTTTCGCGTGACGAGGTGATCGGCAAAACCGTCGGCGGGTTGAGTCCGTTCAAGGACGTCGTGTCCAACAAGGCCATGTTGAAGCGGCTGCAAAAGGACGGGTATGTCCGCTACGAAGACCTGCCGCTGGAAACGAGGGATGGCCACCACGTTGACGTGGAGTTTGTCAGCAACGTGTATCAAGCCGGCGACAAAATGGTAATCCAATGCAACATCCGCGACATCACGGAGCGCAAGCGGGCGGAAGAGGCGTTGCACTCTTCACAACAGATGCTCGGAGAAATCATCAATTCCCTGCCCGCGCGGGTGTTCTGGAAGGACAAGAATCTCATTTTTCTCGGCTGTAATGAGGCGTTCGCGCGCGATGCGGGATTTGCCGGGCCGAAGGACGTCATCGGCAAGGATGATTACCGGATGGGATGGAGCAAGCAGGCGGAAAAGTATCGCAGCGATGACCGTCAGGTCGTAGAGAACGGATGTTCCAAGCTGCTCATTGAAGAAGCCCAGACGACCCCCGAAGGGAAGAACATCACGCTGCTTACAAGCAAAATACCCCTGCGCGATGCCAAGGGGGAGATCATCGGCATGCTCGGAACGTATCTGGACATCACCCCGCGCAAGCGGGCGGAAGAGGCGCTGCGACAGAGCCGGGAGGAATTCAAGAATTTGTTCGACAATGCCCCCGTTGGGTTTCACGAGGTGGACGCCGAAGGACGCCTGATCCGCATCAACAACACCGAACTGACAATGCTGGGATACTCCGCCGAAGAATTGCCGGGGCAGTTTGTCTGGAAACTTTCCGCAGATGAAGAACCGTCCCGCCGGGCCGTGCTGGCGAAATTGGGCGGGGAACCGCCGCCATCGCAAGGTTACGAGCGGAAATTCCGCAGGAAAGACGGCTCCGCCATTCCGGTGTTGGTTAATGACCGGTTACTGAAACGGGAAGATGGCGCCATCATCGGCATTCACTCGACAATTCAAGACATCACCGGGCGCAAGGAGATGGAAGCATCCCGCGACCGGCTGGCCATGGCCGTGGAGCAGGCCGCCGAGACCGTCGTGATTACCGATACCAACGGCACAATCCTTTATGCCAACCCGGCATTTGAAACAACTTCCGGCTACACCCGCGCGGAAGCCCTCGGCCAGAATCCCCGCGTGTTCAAGAGCGGAAGGCAGGATGATGAATTTTACCGCCGGATGTGGGAGGTTCTCGGACGCGGGGAAACATGGTCCGGCCATTTTATCAACCGGCGCAAGGATGGCGTGTTTTACGAGGAGGAAGCCACCATCTCGCCCATACGGGACACCGCCGGCAAGGTTGTCAATTATGTGGCTGTGAAACACGACGTGACGCGGGAAGTGCAACTCGAGGCGCAATTCCGCCAGTCCCAAAAGATGGATGCCATCGGCAAGCTGGCTGGCGGCGTGGCGCATGACTTCAACAACATCCTGGCTATCATCCAAATGCAGGCCGATCTGCTGAAGACCGAGGATGGGATCACCCCGGCGCAATTGGAGACCGCCATGGAGATTGGCAAGGCCGTCCAGCGCGCGAGCGCACTCACCCGCCAGTTGCTGCTGTTCAGCCGGAAACAGATGCTGCAATTGCGCGATCTGGATTTGAACGAATCCATCAACGAGATGACCAAAATGCTGCGGCGCACCCTCGGCGAAAACATCAAGTTGCAGTTCAAATTCATGATGCAAGACCTGTTCACCCACGCCGACGCGGGGATGATTGATCAAGTGCTGATGAACCTCGCGGTGAACGCCCGCGACGCCATGCCCAATGGCGGCCAGCTCATCATTGAAACTTCCGCCGTGGAACTGGATAAGGCCGCGGCGGCACAAATTCCCCATGCCCGTCCCGGCTCATTTGTGTGTTTGAGCGTGCGCGACACCGGCTGCGGCATCCCGCCTGAAAATTTCCAAAGAATTTTTGAGCCGTTCTTCACCACCAAGGACGTCGGCAAAGGCACCGGCCTCGGCCTGGCCACCGTTTTCGGCATCGTTCAGTTGCATCAAGGCTGGATCGGATTCCATAGCCAGAGCGGTTGCGGAACGACCTTCCGCATTTATCTTCCGCAACTGGCCGGAATGACCGGAAAAAAACCAGAGCAACACGCGCTGGCTGCCGTTCGCGGCGGTGTTGAAACAATTCTGCTCGTTGAAGATGATGCGGCCCTGCGCGCTTCCGTGCGCAAAATCCTTTCTCAACTCGGCTATTGCGTGCTTGAGGCTGTCAACGGCATCGAGGCGCTGAAAATCTGGGAACAGTATCGCGACGGAATCCATTTGCTACTCACCGATGTGGTCATGCCCGGCGGAATGTCGGGGATAGATTTGGGCGAACGGCTTTTGAAGGAGAATCCGAAATTGAAGGTGATCTACAACAGCGGTTACAGCGCGGAAGTTGCCGGAAAGGATTTTCCATTGAAGGAAGGTGTCAACTTTCTCATCAAGCCATTTCAGACGCAAGCGCTCGCGCAAACCGTGCGGCAGATGCTGGATGCGGGAAATGTGTCATGACAAACAAAAGACTTTGCAATCCTTGATGAGAACCCCAAAACCCATTCCAAGGCGGCGCGTGACTTCCGCGCCGGCCGGCCGTTCCCGCGATTGACATTTACAGCATCCGGGTCTAATTCAATTTTATCGAACTGCTTGAATACATTTTGCTGGCGGCCAGCTCGCTCTTCGTGATTGTGGATCCGCTGGCCGTTGTGCCGGCGTTTCTGGCCATGACGCCGGACGACACGGCGAAACAGCGCATCCGCACGGCGCGGCTGGCGTGTTGCGTGACGGCGGGCGTTCTCCTGTCGTTTTCCGTGGCCGGCCAACTGGTCTTCAAGGTCATGGGCATCACGATGCCGGCGTTTCAAATCGCGGCGAGCATCCTGCTGCTGATGGTGGCGCTGGACATGGTGCGCGCCCAGCGCTCGCGCGTGCAGGAGACCCACGAGGAGAGAATGGCCGGCACCGAAAAAATGGACATTGCCGTCACGCCGCTGGCGATGCCGATGCTCGCCGGGCCGGGCGCGATTTCCACCGTGGTCCTGCTCCAGAATGAAGCGAAGGACATCCCGCAGCGCATCGCGCTTTACGGCTGCATCGTGGCGGTGTCGCTGGTGAGCTACCTGATTTTGAGAATCTCCGCGCGTGGCGCGCGCTGGTTGAGTCCGATCATGATGAGCATCGCCATCCGCATCATGGGGTTGCTGCTGGCGGCCGTGGCGATTCAATTCATGCTTAATGCCATCAAGGCGTTCCGGCTGGATTTGCTTGGGCTGCCGCCAGGCTGAAACTCGTTTGGCAAAGCTTGTTTCCGACAACCCCTTGAATTTTTCATCGGGTTACACCCCATAGCGAAGTCCACGCCCATCGCGTAACGTCACAGTATATGAAAAATATTCTATTGATAATCGCCTTTGCCAGCCTGCTCTCCACCACCGGATGCCTTGTTTCGGATGGCGGGCGAGGCGAGCACGCGAGATATGAACATCATGACGCAGTCATTGTCGGCCCTCCGGTGGTTGAAGTGCGCGCCCCGGAACTTGACGTGCGCCCGCCGGAAGTCATCGTGCGGTAGCCGGGGCTTGCCCCGTGGAATAGCAACCTCTGCGGCGCACCACCAAGCCAACGGACGAGAATTCCACCAGGCGCGCCCCACGACATGAGGCGGTTACTCCACGGGGCAAAGAATTCATCGGGTCCGAGATGGGGTGAACACCGTATGGCAGTTATGCGTTCCGCCGGCTTATATTTCAGGTCATGAAAATGAATTGCCGGAAGAAGTCCCCGACGCTGGGCGAGTTCATCGCCGCCGCGCACGATGCCTGGGGTTCGCGCTGGGCCGGCGGATTGGTGTGGCTCGCCGCCAATGCGCGCCTGGTTGCGTTTCAGAGGCCGCAACGTTTTGCGTCTTCCGGACGGAATCCCAATCACCTCCCGTTTTGAAAGAACAACCGGCTTGAAAATCCAGCCCGGCCATGTCATCCGAAAATCGGCGCTGGTGGTTCTTGCCGCGCTGTCGTTGTGCCATTCGCCATTTGCCCGCGGGCGGGAGTCTGCCATCAGCTCCACAAATCACGAATCACAAATCACGAATCACGCATCGCTGATTGTTCTTCCCAAATCCGTTCCCGACCCCATCGAACCGTTCAACCGCGCGATGTGGGGCTTCAATGTGGGGCTGATGACCGACGTGATCAAACCGACGGGCCGGGCTTACCGGTTCGTCGTCGCAAAACCGATCCGGACCGGAATCGGGAATTTTGGCCGGAACCTCACCTATCCGGGACGGGCGATCAACAACCTGCTTCAGGAAAAATGGAGCGGAGCGCGCGATGAATCCTGGCGGTTCGTTTGCAACACAACGGTCGGCGTGGCCGGGTTCTGGGACGTGGCGACAAAGTGGAAGATTCCGAAATCGGACGCGGATTTTGGACAGACGTTCGGCCAATGGGGCTGGAGGCCGCATTTCTTTTTGATGCTGCCGATCTACGGGCCGAGCAACGATCGGGACACCGTCGGCCTGGCTGCCGACACGGCGGCCAATCCGCTGCTTTACATCGCCCCCTACAAATTCGTCGCGGGCAATCCGCTCACATATCTCGGCCCTTACAGTTATCTCAATTACGGGATCATGTATAACAATCTCTCCGACAGCGTGGATGGTTATGTGCGGTTCAGCCAGGCCGAGATGGATCCGTATTCCGAGATTCAATACGCCTGGACTTTTGAGCGGGCGAACCGTGTGGCGAACTTCCAGGTGAAGGGAAAACAGGATCCGGCTTCGCTGGAGACCCTCGAATCCGTCTTCTTCACCTACAAAGACCCTGAATTCCCCGGCCGCGGCAAGACCCGGTCGGTTTTGATTCCGGCGACGGGCGGGAAATTGAAATTTACATTCTGGTTGCAGCCGGGACAGGCGAACGTGGTCTATATCATTCCCGGCCTGGGCGGTCATCGGCTGGCCGAAGCCTCACTGGCGCTGGCCGAGCTGGTCTACAAAAATGGCTTCTCCGCCGTGCTGGTCAGCAGCCCGTTCAACTTCGAGTTCATGGAAAGCGCCTCGACTACGGCGTTGCCGGCGTATCTGCCGGTGGATGGCCGCGACATGGACGTGGCGCTCACGGAAATTGATCGTCGCTTGAACAAATTGTATCCGGACCGGCTCGGCAACAAGGCGTTGATGGGCTATTCGATGGGCGCATTTCAATCCTTGTTCGTCGCGGCCACCGGCCCGACAAACCGGTATTGCGTCGTGACGAAGGAGCGGGTGCTGCGCTTTCCCAAAGGAAAACAGGGTGTGAAAGAAGTGAGAATCGCGCCCGTCACGAATCAGGTGCCGTTGATTCATTTTGACCGCTACGTCGCCATCAGCCCTCCGGTCCGGTTGATGCAGGGAGTGAACAAGCTGGACGAATTTTTCAATGCGCCCCTGGGCTGGCCAGCCACCAACCGGACTGACGACATCGAAAACACATTTCTCAAGGTGGCCGCCTTGAGCCAGGGCACGCTCACGCCGCAAACCTCGCTGCCATTCAGCGCCATCGAATCCAAGTTTCTCATCGGCCTCACCTTCCGGCTCACGCTGCGGGACATTATTTACAGCAGCCAGCAAAGAAATAATCAGGGCGTCCTGCATCACCCGATCTCGAATTGGCGGCGCGACCCGGTGTATCAGGAAATCCTCCAGTATTCCTACCAGGATTATTTTGATAAATTCGCAATCCCGTATTATTCGGCCCGTGGCCTTGCCGCCCCGGCGGAAACGCTGGAAAAAGCCGGCGATTTGCGGACGTATGACGCCAGCCTGCGCGCCAACCCGGACATCCGCGTCATCTGCAATCAAAACGATTTTCTGCTGACAACCGACGATCTGGCCTGGCTCCACGCCACGTTCGGCCCGGACAAATTGACCGTCTTCCCGCAAGGCGGTCATTTGGGAAACCTTTCCAATCCGGCGGTGCAAAGGGCCATCCTCGCGGCGCTCACGCCGATGAGGCCGCCCGAACCCAAATCGAATTGAGCCGATGAAGAAGTTCCACCATGAAATCTGAAGCTCCAGCGATCATCAGTCCGGCAATTCCAGTTGCCAGCGCGGGGCGCCGCATGGTTAAAGAACGCAATATTCCACTGGCCGCCAAGCTGGCCGCCACCGTTTTTCTCGCCGTCCTCGTTCCGGTTTATTTGCACACTTATGGGCCAACCAATTTTTTATGGTTCTGCGACGCCGCACTCCTGCTAACGGTGGCCGGGATGTGGCTGGAAAGTCCGCTGCTCATCAGCATGTGCGCCGTGGGCATTTTGCTGCCGCAATGCCTCTGGCTCGCGGACTTCGGCATCAATCTTCTTGGGTTTCACTTTCTGAACCTGACCAGCTATATGTTCGATCCGCATCTCCCGCTGTTCACGCGCGGGCTTTCGCTTTTTCATGGCTGGCTGCCGTTGCTGCTCGTCTGGCTCCTGTTCCGTCTGGGTTATGACAAACGCGCCTTGCCCGCCTGGACTGTTCTTGCCGCGGCGTTGGGTTTCGTCTGCTACTTTTTCACTCCGCCCGCCGGCGCACATCTGGCAAATGCCAACGTCCCCATCAACATCAATTACCTTTACGGTTTCAACGACCAGCAGCCGCAACACTGGGTCAACCAAAACCTGTATGTCATCCTGTGGCTTGGCGTGTTGTGGCTCGTCGCCTTTCTCCCCACGCACCTGGTCTTGCGCAAAATCTTTGCCGCGTCACCGCAGGCGGCCGGACGGAAAACCACGATTCGGTTTCTGAATTGCTCCCTGCCGGCCAGCCAGGACTGGATCCACTAATCCCGAAAATCGAAGTTGAAAGGACTCACGCGGGCATATTCCGGGGAGCGCACGCGTCGCGCGTGTGGTTTTCGGCGTCGCGCCGAAAACCCCGATTCGCAAACTTTTTCCCGCTGGAAATTCCCGGAACAGTGCGCGACATCAGTTCGGGCGCGACGCCCGAACTTGCACGCGAGACGCGTGCGCTCCCCCATTTCCATTTCGGAGTCCGGGCTATCCTTTGGTAGGGTAACACCCCATGGCTCCGGGAGGATTTCGGACGCATGATGACGAAGTGAAATGAACGCTTTTCAACTGAACAAAAATCAACCGTCCCTTGAATCCCCAACCATGAAACACAACCACAACCACGACAACGCCCACAGCGCCGGCCCTCAACTCGTGCCTGTCCGCTTTGAATTCACCCATCCAACCGCCAAAACCGTTTGCCTGGCGGGAACCTTCAACCACTGGCAGCCCGAAGCCAAGACGCTGCATGCCACCGGTGCCGGCATCTGGTGGAAGGAAACGGCGCTGGCTCCCGGCACCTACGAATACTGCCTCGTGGTGGACGGCCAGTGGATGCCCGATCCTCTGGCCAGGGAATCCGTGGCCAATCCGTTCGGCGGCAGAAACTCGATTTTGACGGTGGCCAGTTCGCCGGAAGTCGCGCATCGGGCCGACGCCGCGAATCTGCCGCTCCAAAACGACCGTTTTAGTGACGCCATCGCCGGGGATCATATCGTCGCCGGAGAAAATTTACCGTTGAAAAACATCAACAAACCAAAGAACAAAAAAACATGAACAAAGAAACACAAGCAGTCACCAATGACATCGGACAACTGGCCGAAGACGCCCGCGCGTTGATGGCCGCCACCGCCGACGTGGCCGGTGAAAAAGTCGGGGAAGCCCGCAAGCGGCTCGCCGCCGCGCTGGAACGCGCCAAGGAAATCGCGGGCAATGTCCGCGACAAGGCGGTCGCCGGCGCCAAAGCGGCCGACGAAGCCGTGCATGAACATCCCTACAAAGCCATCGCCATCGGCGTTGGCGTCGGGGCGATTCTCGGCTTTCTTCTCGCGCGCCGGTGCGCCCGCAACTGCGATTGATCACGCCATGGAAGAATCCACCGTCAGCCTGGGGCAACTGGGCGCGACCTCGAAAACGTTAGCGCGCCGGCTGCTGACAATCGGGGAAAACCGGCTTGAACTGTTGACGGTGGAAGTGCAGGAGGAACGCGAGCGTCTCCTGCACGCTTTTCTTCTGGCCCTCGGTGTGGCGGCGTTTGGTCTGCTTGCCGGCTTGACGCTCACGGCAGCCATCGTGGTTTTGTTGTGGGCATGGTCGTCCGTGGCCGCGCTTCTGATATTGACCGCCCTTTACGGAGCGGCGGGGATTTGTCTTTGGCGGCGGCTCACCGGACTGCTGCGTGACTGGCAGACGCTTTCCGCCTCATTGGATCAGCTCCGAAAGGACCGCGAATGTCTGGAAAAAATCTTCGCCTGAATTCGCTCGAATCGCGCAAGCAATTGTTGATCGCGGAAAGCGAACTCAACCGCGCACAGCTCGTTCAAGAATGGCAGGTGATGCGCGCTGAAGTTCACTCGCTCACCAGCCAGGCCAGAAGCATCAGTTCCATTGCGTCGGCGGTCGCAATGCTGGTCGCCGGACTGTCATCCCTGCGTCACAAAAAATCCGCGCCCGCTGCCGAAAAACCTTCATGGTGGCGGACCATTCTGAAGGACGCGGGACTTGTCAGCTCCTTCTGGTCGGAATTCCGTTCGCAGGGTCGCGAGCGAAAAAGCAATAAATAGTCGGCTGTGCGGCGGACACGCGTTGCCCTCGCTGAAAATTGGCTTTGCCGCCGGTTTCGTCCTCCTCGTCGTCCTCGGTCTCGTAATCGAACATTTTTATCGAGGGCGAGGACGAGAACGAAAGACGAGGATGATTTGGCAGGTAGGGTTTCACCCCATGTCGCATGCGTTCGAAATAGCCTAGGCTTGCGCCGACTAATTACATTTCATGCCGCCCGCCTCTGCCATCCGCAAGGTCGCGTTTCTCGGCGATTATCTGCCAAGGAAATGCGGCATTGCCACGTTCACCACCGATTTGCGCTGCGCGGTGGCCGCCCAGTTTCCGGCGATGCAATGTCTCGTCGTGCCGGTCAATGACATCGCGGGCGGATACGATTATCCGGCGGAGGTGCGGTTTGAGATTGCGGAGCAGGATTTGCCGTCGTATCTGCGCGCGGCGGATTTTTTGAACATCACGGACGTGGACGTGGTTTGCGTGGAGCACGAGTTTGGGATTTACGGCGGGCCGGCGGGCAGCCATCTGCTGGCGCTGCTGCGCGAACTGCAAATGCCGATCGTCAGCACGCTGCACACGGTGTTGCGCGAGCCGAATGCGGAGCAACGGCGCGTGATGCGCGAGTTGGTCCGCCTCTCGACCCGCTTGGTGGTGATGAGCGAACGTGGCCGGGAATTTCTGCGCGACATTTATCACGCGCCGGAGAACAAGATTGATCTCATCCCGCACGGCATTCCCGACATGCCGTTC
>CAYYWB010000003.1:0-52650 GCA_964475285.1 uncultured Bifidobacteriaceae bacterium
TGCCGCCGCTCTTCAAAATGCGCGCCAGCAGCAGCCGGCTGCGTTCGCCGCCGGATAGCTTTTTCACCTGCGTCAGGATGCGCTCATCGGCAAACAGAAACCGTTTCAGATATGAGCGCACCGACAGCTTCGTGTCGCCCCACTGCACAAATTCGCGGCCTTCGGCGACTTCGTCCATCACCGTGTTTTCTTCGTTCAATTGCAGCCGCCCCTGGTCCACATAATTGAACTTCGTTAGCTGGCCGGTCTTCACCGTGCCTTCCGTGGGTTTGAGATCGCCGATGACGATTTTCAGCAGCGTGGTCTTGCCGAGTCCGTTCCGCCCGCAAACGCCGACGCGCCTGCCGTTTTCAAACGTGAAATTGAAACCGGAAAACAATTTCTTCCCGGCGATTTCCATGCCAAGATTGCTGACTTCCACCGTGCGGTTGCCGAGCTGCGGCGGCGGCGGAATGACCAGCTCCACCTCCTCCTCAATCACCGGCCCGTCCTTCGCCGCCTCGTCGTAATAACGCTCGAACCGGTCCTTCTGTTTGCTGCGTTGTGCGCGCGGGCCCTGCCGCACCCACGCGAGTTCCTTCTTAAGAAACATCTGGCGTTTGTGCTCGATGGTGGCGTCGGCGGCCTGGCGCTCGGCCTTGTCGAGCAGGTAGTCGGTGTAATTGCCGGCGTGCGAAAAAAACTTCCCGTCGCAAAGCTCCAGAATACTCGTGGCGACGCGATCCAGAAAATAGCGGTCGTGCGTGACGACCAAAAATGTGCCGCCGAAAGTTTCCAGAAATTCCGCGACCCACTCGATGGATTCCGGGTCGAGATGGTTCGTCGGCTCGTCGAGCATCAGGAAATCCGGGCGCGAAACAATCGCGCGGCACATCGCCACGCGCCGCTTCTCGCCGCCGGAAAGCGATTCGATGCGCCGCTCACCGTCGGGACAGTTCAAATGCGACATTGCCACCTCGATGCGCCGGTCCAGCGTCCAGCCTTCGAGCGTGGCGATGCGATGCTCCAGATGCTCGTGCCGCTTCGCCCGCCTACGCTCTGCTTCGTCGCGGCAAGAGTCGTGCGGCAGCGATTCGAATTCGGCGATAAGGTCGAGAACGTGCTGCGCGCCGTCACGGATGTTTTCATGGACGCTTTTCGCTGCGTCGAGCATGAAATCCTGCGGCAGATAGCTGGCAACCAGTTCGCACTGCCGGGAAATTTCGCCACTGTCCGGCGCCTGCAAGCCGGCGAGGATTTTCAGAAACGTCGTCTTGCCACAGCCGTTGCGCCCGACCAGCCCGATGCGGTCGCCCTCCTGAATGCCGAGCGTAACATCGTCAAGGATGGCGTGCTCGTTGTAGCGCACGGTGACTTCGGAGGCGGAGATAAGGGTGGACATGAAAATTAAGAAAGCTCCTTGAACGGCAAAGGCTCTTTCTGTTGCCGCCATTCTGCGGGAATGTTTTCGCGCCCGACTGATAGTGCAACGATGCCCCCAACAATCGCTGCATTCGTGTCACAATCACCGCCCGCAACGATTGTTTGTTTCAAGGCGGCGACGTAATCGTCGAGATGATTTGCAGCAGACCAAAGAGCGAAAGGCACGGTGTCGGGTGCGGTGACTAGCAAGCCATTGCCTAACGCTTTGGCGACGGCTTCGACTTCGATGTTCGCGGGCGTTTGAGACGCGATGACAATACCTCGCCGCGTTTTGCTTTCGGGCGTGAATTCCAAAACGGCATCGAAGAATTTTTTACCGCGCTGATCTTTTGAATCGTCCCGTGTTTGCCACGCGGTCGCAGCAGCAATCGCGACAGCAACTGCGCCAGCAACTCCTTCCGGATGAGTATGAGTTACAAGCGCGGACGCGCGAGCTTCATCGGCTGCTCGTTTCAAATCGTCAGCAAAATATGCACCTAACGGCGCCACACGCATCGCGCCGCCATTTCCCATTGAACCTTGTCCGCCAAAAGCATTCGCCGCACCCTGACGCCAATCGCCACCACGCGTGATTTCTTTTAGCTGTGCGCGCGTCATGCTGCCATAGCCACGATCAGGTTCGAGTTCGTATCGCCATGCGAATCGGCGAGCCAGTGCATCTTGGTGAATGTAACCGTAAAGTTTCAGACCTTCGACAATTGAAATCGCCATTTCTGAATCGTCCGTGCGAATCCACGGACCAGCCGGCAATCCCTCTTCGATAATGCTCAGAGCTTGGTAATGGCGATAGGCGAGCATTTTCCCGACTGCATCGGCAATGGCAAGCCCTTCGAGTGAAAGCAAAGCTCGCTGCATTCGTTCGTTGTGATCTGCTGGACGACGGGAAATGTCCTTGCGTGGTGAATTTACCAACATCTCACGAGCTTTTGGCAACCAAAGTTTGCCAACCCAATCATCGCCGATTGGCCCGACTCGTTCAACGTTCCAACCACCAAAACGGAGTTCGTTGTGCATGGACCAAGCGCGGTCTGCGTTAGTTGAGTGAATGATTACCGGACAAAAAGGAAAGTGGCTGGCAAATAATTTTGCGACTTCGACGCCAGTGCCAGGGTCGCGCGTCGCTCCCGATTGTGGGTTCAAATCGTGGTCGAGAGAAATCAGATGCGTGTCGCCAAAGCAGCCTTCACATTCGGCAATCATCGCATGAGCATCACGCCAGACCCGCATTTGCCAATCCTCGCCAAGTTGACGAACAACTGCCTCAAACGCAGTTATTCGTTCAGCATTGTCTTCGAGAAGAAGCAGCGTTTTCATTTGTTCCGAATTTATTCTTTTGCCGTCTGCACCGGCAGCGCGGACAGCGGCGTGTTTCTGTTCGTCTCGCCAAAATAATTCGCCGACCACTCGTTCTGGAATAATATGACCGGATTTTTGCCGATGTCGTAGGCGAGCCGCGAACCAGTCGGGAGCGAAAGCGCGTCGAGGTCGTCTTCCTTCATGTCCGGCGGCAGCCAGCGGACAACGCTCCACGGCGCGGCTTCGAGGCGCGATGCCGCGCCGTATTCGCTTTCGAGCCGGAATTGCACGACCTCGAATTGCAGCGGGCCGACGGCGGCGAGCAGCGGCGTCTTGATGGACGAGTTGCGCAGGTAAAGCGCCTGGATGACGCCTTCCTGCATCAATTGCTCCAGGCCCTGGCGGAATTGCTTGAACTTGGCCGTGTTCGGATTGTGCAGATGGGCGAAGGCTTCCGGCGTGAAGCGCGGAATTTCTTTGTAGAGAATTTTCGGATCGGTCGTGAGCGTGTCGCCGATGCCGAAACTGTCGTGGCCGACGAGGCCGATGACGTCGCCGGGCCAGGCTTCGTCCACCGTCTCGCGTTCGTTTCCGAATAATTTGTGCGAGCTGGAGAGGCGCACTTTCTTCGCGGAACGCGAGTGATGCACCGTCATGTCGCGCTCGAATTTGCCGGAGCAGACCCGGACGAAGGCGATGCGGTCGCGATGTTTCGGGTCCATGTTCGCCTGGATTTTGAAGATGAAGCCGGAGAACGCCGGATTTTCCGGGGCGATTTCGATGCCGCCCATCACGCGGGATTTGGGCGCGGGGGAATGTTTCAAGAAACCGTCGAGCAGCAGTTGGACGCCGAAATTGTTGCTGGCGCTGCCGAAGAAGACCGGCGTGGTCTTTTTTGAAAGCACGGCGGTGTCGTCCCAATCGTGCCCGGCGTGTTCAAGCATTTCAAGCTCCTCGACCGTCCGATGGAACGTCGCATCATCGAGCCGGCCGCGGACTGCCGGGTCATCGAGTCCGCCGACTTCCACCGGTGCGCGGAACTGGCCGCCGACGGTGCGCTCGAACAGATGCATCAATTTCGTCTGCCGGTCATAGACGCCCTGAAATTCGAAGCCGTTGCCGATGGGCCAGTTCACCGGAAACGCGCCGATGCCGAGCACGCGCTCCAGTTCATCGAGCAGGGCGAGCGGGTCTTTCATCGGGCGGTCGCACTTGTTCATGAAGGTGAAGATCGGCACGCCGCGCTGGCGGCAGACCTCAAAAAGTTTTCGCGTCTGCGGCTCGATGCCCTTCGCGGCGTCAATCACCATCACAACCGAATCCACGGCGGTGAGCACCCGGTAGGTGTCCTCGGAAAAATCCTTGTGTCCCGGCGTGTCGAGTAGGTTGAGGCGGTAGCCGTTGTAATCGAATTGTAGCACCGTGGAGCTGATGGAAATGCCGCGCTTCTTTTCCAGCTCCATCCAGTCGGAGGTGGTGGCGCGCTGGTTTTTGCGGGCGGTGACCGAGCCGGCGAGCTGCACCGCGCCGCCGTAAAGCAGCAGCTTCTCGGTCAGCGTGGTCTTGCCCGCGTCCGGATGCGAGATGATGGCGAACGTGCGCCGCTTCAAAATTTCTTCGGTGATGTTCACAAAGGGCGGAAACCATAGCAGAAAATCCGGCGGGAAAGCGAAGCTAAAAGCCAGCCACGGCAAACCCATGGCCACCGAAGGCGATGTGGCTGATGGTCAGAGTGAGCCTCTCACCGATTTTGAGAGGCACATGGCCAGTTTGGCAAATATAACGCGCGCGAAAAAGGCCTTTCGCGGAGCGTTGGTCAAACATTTCGGGACAAAGCCACAGCTCACGGTGTTTTGAGCAGATAGAAAACACTGCTGCCTGGCGGCGACAGAATTACTTCATTATGCAAGGTGGCGGGGTTAAGCACAGGCTGGTTTGTCACGTCCGCCCAGATCTGCAAATCCGAGCTTTGCCGCATCACAAAATTCGTCGAAGGAATGAGCCAAGAAAGTTTGAGGTTGCCGTTCGTCGGCGTGAAGTTCATGGAAGGCGGCTGAATTGATTGTGCATTGTAAATTAAACTGCCATTATAACTGGCATCCGCAAAGGCCGCTGCCACCAGTTTACCGCCGTCTGCCGCCGAAGCGACGGCACCCCAAAACAAATTGGGCGAATTATTGGTTGTCCACGTAACGCCCGAATTTGTCGAAATATAAATCGGGCCGGTTTGATAAGCGCCGGGCACCGCCAACAGTGTGGTTCCGTCCGATGACGACGCGACGAAATTCCATTGATTGCTGGGCGCAGTGGTCAATTCCCAAGTGTCTCCCGAATTGGTCGAAATGTAAATCGGGCCCGGATTGCCGTGCGAATCTGCAAGCAGTGCCAACACCAGTTTGCTCCCATCTGTAGAGGAAGCGATGGCCTGTGACGGGGTGCCGAAGCCTCCAATAAAAGGAGCCGTGCTGTCTTGTGTCCAAGTAGCTCCAGAATTAGTTGAGCGCCAAACTTGCGGAGAACTGACCACGATCAATTTGGTTCCATCTGCGGATGAGGCAACATAAACCCCATGCACGGCATTCGATACCCAATCGCTTCCCGAATTGGTCGAAGTGAAAATTGCGCCGGGACCGTTGCCAGCGGTGCCCAAGGGAGCTACCACTACCAGTTTGCTGCCATCCGCCGATGTGGCAACTGAATTCCAGAATTCATTGGGCAAACTGTTTGAAATCCAACTGATACCGGAATTGGTCGAGGTATAAACTCCGCCTGGATAACCACTGGAAATGTAGGCCGCCGCTGCTAGCAATTTGGTTCCATCCGCTGATGAGGCGATGGAAGACCAATAATCATTTGGAGCGCTGGTCTGCGTCCAGGTCGTTCCTGAATTGGTTGAAGTATAAATTGGGCCGGGCCATGTTCCCGCCACGCATTTGCCGCCGTCTGCCGATGAGGCGATACACCGCCACGAATTGCTCGGCGCACTGGTCTGCGTCCAAGTCTGGGCATCGGCCTGATATATGCCAGCAAGTAACCCGATTATCATCAATAGACGGATGTGTGATTTCATAAGTTTTCCACATTCGTGACGGCTGCCTTTATAACCCCAACCCACAAACATAACAAGCATAAATACACGTCGCAATGCAACCCCATGGCCGCCGAAGGCGATGTGGCTGATGGTCAGAGTGAGCCTCTCACCGATTTTGAGAGGCACATGGCCAGTTTGGCAAATATAACGCGCGCGAAAAAGGCCTTTCGCGGAGCGTTGGTCAAACATTTCGGGACAAAGCCACAGCTCACGGTGTTTTGAGCAGATAGAAAACACTGCTGCCTGGCGGCGACAGAATTACTTCATTATGCAAGGTGGCGGGGTTAAGCACAGGCTGGTTTGTCACGTCCGCCCAGATCTGCAAATCCGAGCTTTGCCGCATCACAAAATTCGTCGAAGGAATGAGCCAAGACAATTTGAAGCTGTCGTTTGTCGGAGTAATGTTCAATTGTGGCGATTGTGTAGTTTGCGAAGTCCAAATCCCTCCGCTTGCTGTCGGTATTGCGAAACTGACATCAACGGTGGCCGCTAATTTACCGCCATCAGATGATGAAGTGATATAATTCCAGTTTGTATTCGGCGCAGCGGTTTGCATCCAGGTTGCTCCTGAATTGGTCGAGCTATAAATCCCTTTGCCGGAGACTGCCAATTTAGTTCCATCAGCCGAAGAAGCGACGGATCCAAATGAATGTTCCCCAGAAAGACTTACAGTCCTTGCATTCCAAGAAACACCAGCATTGGTGGAAATACAAATAGCCGGTGTTGGCCCATTGTTGTAATATCCTACCGCAATCCATTTGTTTCCATCTGCCGACGAAGCAAAGCCATCCCAATTATATCCAAGACCCGGCAAACTGTATTGAACCCATGTTACGCCTGAATTGGTTGTTGTCCAAAATGTGCAAGGAGAATATATACCAAACATGGCCGATAATCTGCCACCATCTGCCGATGAAAACACAGTCATAATACTAAATGCTCCATTTCCCAACTGATTTGATGTCCATGCCGCCCCTGAATTGGTCGAGATGTAAATCCATCCTGGCTGCATACCCCCAATCAATGTCCTTCCATCCGCGGATATGGCAACCGATCCCGAACGATTTGTGATTGACCCCATGAGCGACGACCATGTGGCGCCTGAATTTGTCGAAAGAAAAAATGGATCGCTGTTTGTTGTATTCCATGGATTGCTTGCTGGTAAGCTTCTCGCCGCAAAAACCGTGTTTCCATCTGCTGACACTGCAACCACAAATCTGGAATTTGTCATTGGCGGCGTAGTCGGCACCCAAGTAACCCCGGAATTGGTGGATATGTAAATTGCAAAGATATTGGTGTTTCCCACAGTTGCGAAAAGGACAGAGCCATCTGCGGAAGAAGAAACACCCCACCAATTTGTGCTTGCCACTATGGACTGCGTCCATGTTTGGGCGGCGATTTGTTGCAGACCGGCGAGCATCCCGATTATCACCGTCAAATAAATGCACGGTTTCATAAGTTTTCCATCTTCGTGACGGCTGGCTTTATAACCCCACTCCACAAACATGACAAGCATAAATACACGTCGCAATGCAATCCCATGGCCGCCGAAGGCGATGTGGCTGATGGTCGAGTAAGTTTGTCGCCGATTTTGAGAGTCACACGGCTGGTTTAGAAAATAAAGCGCGCGAAAAAAGCTTTTCACCGCGCGTCTGAAGGCCAGCAAATCACCAGGCGTTCATTGCAACAGGACTGAACGATAAAACTGCGGACTTGCATCAATCGGCGGCGGGTTTGTGATGGTGAAAATTCCATTCACGGGATAATTGGTGGCGACACCTGGCCAATTCACAAGGTCGGAAGAAGCTTCAATTGCGTAGGGATGGCCGTCATAGCCGGTGAATTGGATGACCATCTGGCCATTCGCGGGCGCAACCGAACCGATGGAATCCGCGCGGACGAGTGACAGAAGCTGGCTGGGAATCGTCTCGTAAGCCTCATCGGTTATCTGGTTGGTGGGATTCAGCCCGCTCAAAAACGGCGATTGTTCCGCCAGTTGCGGCGTCGCCAGAATGTCTCCCGCGTCGCGGAAAAATTGGTTTGGCTGTCCGCTCCGGCTGGCTTGGATGCCGCCGGCAATGACCGAGGCTTGCGGCGAGTTTGACGAAATGATGATTGGGTCGAATTGGCCGGACGCGTCGTTGGTCAATGCCGTCAAACCATCAAGCAGAACGAGCCAGGCATTGGGATCGGGATTGTTGACGGACACGAGTTGTCGGAGATCGTTGGTGTTCAGCAAGGATGCCAGAAGGCCCGCCAAATGCCGGTCCTGCACGGGCGCCATTGCGGCGGCATCCGCCGCGTCCGGGTCGCCGGTCCAGTTTGTCCAAGTGTTCAAGCCGCCGGCGGTGGCCAGGATGTCTGTCGCCTTGAGATAAATCGTCTGCCACGGCGTGCCGCGATGAATTTGTCCAAGCCAGTTTAGATTCAACGCCTGACCAGTGGGAAAATTCCAGTCGTCGGAGGAACCAACCAGCGGGTCTTTGAGCGCGAGGTTGTAGGGATTCTGGTCAACGCCGTAAAATCGCGCATTGCCGCCCCACGGCTTGTAACGATCGTTCAACCCGCCGAGGGTCAGGGGCGTTATCTGCTGCTGCGGCTGGGAGTTTTGACTGGAACCAATCAAATCGCTGGCGAGATAATGCACCAGCGGATCATTCGCTTCCCACTGCGTCATGCAGGCAACCAGCGCCGTGGGCGTGTAAGGGGCTTGCAAATTAAGAGCCGTCTTGCCTGCCGCAATAAATGGAGCTGTGCTTGGAGGCATTGGCGGAGAAGCAAAACCAAGAAACGCGCGAAATTCTGCTGTCTGATTTGTCACATCAACCGGAGATAATGCGCTCCAATACCAATATGGAGAATACACAATTGGAAACATCTGTGCTGACACACCAATCTGATTGGCCATTCCCGTCGGGATCTGCACCACGCCGCCAGTCACGATTGGATCCCACATATCATTGTATCCGGTGAGTGTTGTTTTCTGATAGTTGTTGTTCCTGTCGTAATAGGTGTCATACAAGTTTGTGATTGCCGCCGTGAGGTCAACACTGGTCACGGGACCGATGAGCTGCACGTAATCAAGGACGTGGCAGGAACCATCCGTCGCATTGGATTCCAGCATGACGACTTGCAAACGGTTCGTCACCAGCAGGCTCCAGTGCGGCATCAGGCTGTTGGTCGCAAAGTATGACGGCGCTTGAGCCACAAAAGGAGCGTTTGTGTCGAATGTGTAAATCCAGTCGGGCAAGGCCACCTCGCCCTGTTCAAGCGGCCCGTAGATGAATGATTGCGGATTTGGCTGTATGAAAAGATTGAATGGGTTGGGACCACATCCCGGCCAGTCAGAAAGGGCAGCGGCATTGGTGGAGGCAAAAGGAATCGTGTAACTCAAACCTTCGTCGTTGATCAGCGTCGTCGTGTTTGCGTCCTTCACGACAATTTCCACCGGGTTGTTCGTGTAATCTGCCTGGTAGGAATTCCAACACTCGACTCCGAACATATTCGTCATGGCAATCGTGAGTTGTTGACTGTCGGTGTATGCGCCGGGATTAGCAGCGTAGTTGACATTTGTGCTTGTGCGCGTGAGTTGCAACTTGCGGGTGAGCTGGAAAATGTTCTCCATCTCGAACTCGTTGAAATTCGGGAAGCCCTTCTTCGCGGCAATAATCCACGGCACGCCATAAACATTCGTCGCCAGATTGCTGACATTGGGCGTCGCGGCCAACGTCGAGGCATCAATGGGCCATACAAGCTGCCTCGGATCCGTGATGGAGGACACATTTGTATAGCCGGTGATGAAGAGATTGCCGGAGTCATCCGAACTGAAGAGCGGGCGAAAGATCGTCGGGTAATAATTGGTCGAGGTGGCGTCGTAAATGTTGGCCGAGACTTGCAGCAACCTCTGAACGGCGGGCGTGTATTGGTTCGTCGGATAAATTCCAATCTGCGTCAAATTGAGATTCAATTCCGACGACAGCAAACGGGAGGCGATATTCGTGAAAAAACCAAGCGGACTGCCAGCATCAAGATTTTGCGCGGCAGTTTTCGTGGCCGTTGACGCAGCCAAAACCACGACAGCACCCAAAATTTGGATATAACGTTTCAAAACTATTTCCATTGCGGCCCGGTCGTCAGCCAATTGCGGGAACTTCCGCGAAGGTGAACTTTTACTTCCCGGCTGTTCCCTGCCCGCCTGTGTAGGCAACGCCGTTGATCTTCACGCTGGTGAATTTCAAATTCTTCACGTTTCGGGTCGTCACTGCGGGATTTGTCAGCGCGATGTTGATGTTTTTGAAAGTGAGGTTGGCCACGGTGCTTTTTGCCGGCCCGTCCACCCGCCCAAAATCACGCATCTTGCCGGTGATGTTCGCCAAAGTCACGTTGGTGACCCACTGGCTTGGCGCGGGCTTGCCCTGCAAATCAAAAAATTGCGTCCAGCCCTGGATCGAAACCAGTTGCACCGCCGGATTGTCCACCGTGATGTTCCGGGCGGTGATGTTTTCGTAATGCTCCTCCGTGTCGGGGCGGAGCTTGAGTTTCAGGACGCAATTCTTGTTCGTGCCGGTCAGCCTGCAATTTTCGATGACCACGTCGCGCACCAGCGTCGCCTCGCTGCCGACCGTCAGCGCGGAATTGCCCAGCCCAAACGTGCAGTTGGAAATGCGGATGTGTTCGACGGGCGGAATTGATTTGTCGTCCAGCGCGGAAGTTCCCTTGTTGCCCTTGAGGCCGATGTTGTCGTCATCCACGGAAATGTAACAGCCGCTGATCGCCACATTTTGGGAACTGTCCACGTCAATGCCGTCGGTGCTGGGCGAGCGGAGCGGCGTGCGGATGTCCACGTTTTTCACCGCCACATCCGTGCAGCGGAACAGGTGAATGTTCCAGAAACCGGATTCGCGCAACGAAATGCCGCTGACCTGCACATCCTTCGAGTCCTGGATGAAAATGTTTCGTGGGCGCTTCACGGCTAGATTCGTGACATTCCGGTTCGCGGCGCGGGCCTTCCAAAATTCGTCCCAAAACGGCTGGCCGCCGCCGGCAATCGTGCCTTCGCCCGTGATGCGGAGATGATCCACATTGCTCGCGTTGACCAGCGCCGGAATCCAGACCTCAAAATGCCCCTCGATGCGCGTCATCAGCTCCGGGTAATCCGCGATGTTCGTCGAACCTTTCAGCACCGCGCTCTGGTCCAGATGCAGATTCACTCCGGGCTTGAGATAAATCGCACCCGACAAAAATTCACCCTTCGGAACCACCAGCGTTCCGCCGCCGTTCGCCGCGAGCGAATCAATCGCCTTCTGGATGGCAGCCGTGTTGAGCGTCACGCCGTCGCCCACCGCGCCCGCCGCCGCGATGGACAATTGCCTTGTCGCCACCGTCGCGCTGGGCGACTGCCTTGTCGCAACCGTTGCGCAGGAAGCGAAAAATACGAGCAACGCCGGGAGAATGACCAGGCCGCACAGCCGTTGTGAAATAGATTTGGATTTCATGGACACGAGGCTGTTATACACGTTCAGCATTTTTTTCAAAGCCCAAACCCGCGCGACTGCGCGTCCGTTTTGAGGAACAACCGCTTCTCGTGATGTTCGTGAAGCCAGAACAGGATTGTGCAACACCGCTGAATTGTGTGTAAATGTCCGAAACAAATGAAGACTCTCGGCATTGGTCTGGCGGGTGCGCGTTACGGGGCGCGGATGCATCTGGCAAATTACGCCAAGCTCTCGCACGACATCGTGGAGATCCGGGGCGTTTGCTCCCGGACTGCGGATAGCGGCGGCGCGCTGGCGCGTGAATTTGGAATCGGGTTTGCCACCGACGACTTCAGTGCGCTGCTGGCCCGGAATGACATTGATGCGGTTGACATCTGCGTTCCGCCGGCGCTGCACCACGAATTTGCAATTCGCGCGGCGGACGCGGGAAAGCACATCATCATGGAAAAGCCGCTCACCGGATATTTCGGAACGGCCGGCGATCCGGAACCCATCGGCACGCGGGTTTCGCGGGCGCGGATGCGGGAGGGCGCCGGCAAAAACGCCGAAGCCGTGCGCGAAGCCGTGAGCCGGAACGGCGTGAAATTCTGCTACGCGGAAAACTGGATTTACGCGCCGCCCATCGAAAAAATGCGGCGGCTCATCGCGGCGTCCAAAGGCTCGATTCTCGAACTTCGCGCCGAGGAAAATCATTCGGGTTCCAACTCGGTTTTTTCACGGGACTGGAAATCAACCGGCGGCGGCGCGTTGCTGCGCATGGGCGTGCATTCGGTCGGCGCGTGCCTGCATTTGAAACAATGGGAAGGCCGGCTGCGGCTGGGCCAAGGCATCCGGCCCGTGTCGGTGTTGGCGGACACCGCCGATCTGATTCACAGCAGCGCCGCCAAACGGGCCGGCGAGGCGCGCGCGAATCGCTGGATCAGCGCAAATCCGGTGGACGTCGAAAACTGGGCCAATCTAATCATCAGCTTCGACGATGGCTCGCGGAGCAATATCATTGTGAGCGACGTGGGGCTGGGCGGATTGAACACCCGCGTCACGGCCTTCATGACCGACGGCGTGATCAAGGCGAACATGACCGCCAACGACGCCATCGAAACTTACGCGCCCGACGCCTCGGCATTTTCCGGCGAATATTTCACGGAAAAGCTGGAGACGAAGGCCGGTTGGAACCGGCCGAGTTGCGACGAAGACTGGTTTCGCGGCTTCGCGCAGGAAATCGAAGATTTTGTGGGCGCAATTCGTGGGAACCGGGAACCGCGCTCCGGCATAGACCTTGCCGTGGATTGCGTGAATGTGATTTACGCGGCGTATCTGTCCGCGGAAAATGGCGGCCGGGTGAGGATGTGAAACTGGTGGAGTGGTGCGCGACGAGGCGGGGACCGGCGAACAAATTGCTGACGGCGCGGCGAGGTTGCGCCGATGTTCATTTCTTGCCTCTGTTTGATTTTCGGCACACACTCGCGCGCAACAAAACGTCATGCCCGAACTTGATAAAAAATCCCTGACGGAGCAGGACATCCGCACCAAGTTCATCACCCCGGCGCTGACGGCGGGCAACAAATGGGATGTGATGAATCAAATTCGTGAGGAAGTTTATTTCACGAAAGGGCGCGTGATCGTCCGTGGGCAATCGTCAACGCGCGGGGAGCCGAAAAAAGCCGACTACGTCCTTTCTTACAAATCGGGCATCCAACTCGCCATCGTCGAAGCTAAGGACAACAATCATCCGGTCGGCGGAGGGATGCAGCAGGCGCTGGAATACGGCAAAATCCTGGATGTGCCGTATGTGTTCAGTTCCAACGGCGACGCCTTTTTGTTTCACGACCGCACCGGCCAATCGCAGCCTGTGGAACAGGAATTGAAGTTGGATGAATTTCCCTCCGCCGAGGATTTGTGGAAGCGGTATTGCGTTTGGAAAGGTCTGACGACGCCGCAAACAGCCGTTGTCGCGCAGGATTATTGTTCGCAGGGGCCGGACAAGGAGCCGCGTTATTATCAGGAAATCGCCATCAACCGCACCATCGAGGCCATTGCAAAAGGCCAGTCCCGCATCCTGCTGACGATGGCCACCGGCACGGGCAAAACTTTCGTTGCATTTCAAATCATCTGGCGGCTATGGAAAGCGGGCGCGAAGAAGCGCATCCTGTTCCTTGCTGACCGCAACATCCTCGTGGATCAGACCCGCGTGAACGACTTCAAGCCGTTCGCCGGCAAGATGACCAAGATTGAAAGCCGCAATATAGACAAGTCCTACGAAATCTATCTCGCCCTGTATCAAGGCATTTCCGGCAACGAGGAAGCCGCCAACGCCTACAAGGAATTCTCACCCGACTTTTTCGACCTCGTGATTGTGGACGAGTGCCATCGCGGCAGCGCCGCCGAGGATTCCAACTGGCGGCGGATTCTCGAATACTTCAAAGGCGCGACCCAGATTGGCCTCACAGCCACGCCCAAGGAAACCAAGGAGGTTTCCAATATTGATTATTTCGGCGACCCTGTTTTCACCTACTCGCTCAAGCAGGGCATCGCCGACGGTTTCCTCGCGCCCTACAAGGTCATCCGCATTGACATTGACAAGGATGTGAGCGGCTGGCGGCCGGCACCGGGCCAGCTCGACAAATACGGCAAGCTCATTGAAGACCGGCTTTATAACCAGCTCGACATGGACCGCACCCTCGTCCTCGACGAACGAACCAAACTTGTTGCCTGGAGAATCACTCAATATCTCAAGGCGACCGACCGTTTTGCCAAGACCATCGTGTTCTGCGAAGACATTGACCACGCCGAGCGGATGCGGCAGGCGCTCATCATGTGGAACGGCGACGAAGTGGTGAAGAATCACAAGTATATCATGCGCATCACCGGCGACGATGCGGCGGGCAAAGCCGAACTCGACAACTTCATCCTGCCGGAAAGCAAATATCCCGTCATCGCCACGACCTCAAAGCTGCTGAATACCGGCGTGGACGCGCGCACTTGCAAGCTCATCGTGCTCGACCAGCGCATTGAGTCCATGACCACGTTCAAACAGATCATTGGACGCGGCACCCGTATTTTGGAGGAATACGGCAAAAGCTGGTTCACCATCATGGATTTCAAGGGTGCTACCGTGTTGTTTCAGGACGACAAGTTTGATGGCCCGCCTGAGCAGATTTACGAACCCGAACCGGACGACCCGCCCACGCCGGACGAGCCGCCAGAAATCTTTGTTACGCCTCCACCGCCCGGCCCAGGCCGTGAAAAGTATCACGTCGCCAATGTCTCCGCTAAAATCCTGCGCGAGCGCACACAGTTCATCGGTGGCGATGGCAAGCTGGCCACCGAGTCCGTAAAGGACTACACGCGCAAAACGATGCTCAAGAAATATGCGCTCGTGGATGATTTCCTGAACACCTGGTCCAAGGCCGCGCAAAAGAAGGCCATTGTGCGCGAGCTGGAGGAACAAGGCGTTCCCTTCGATGCCTTGCTGGACGCCGTCGGGCGTGACTACGACCCGTTCGATCTCGTCTGCCACGTGGCCTACGACCAGCCGCCGCTCACCCGCAAGGAGCGAGCGGACAATGTCCGCAAGCGGAATTATTTCACCCGCTACGGTGACCGGACGCGCGCCGTCATGGAAGCCGTGCTCAACCAGTATTCCAATCAGGGCTTGGAAGCCATCGAATCACCCGACGCCTTGAAGATTGCTCCCCTCACACAATTCGGCACACCGGTTGAAATCATCCGCTCTTTCGGCGGACGGACCAAGTTCCAAGCCGCGTTGCGCGATTTGGAAAACCAAATATACCAAGCTGCATAAACTAATATGAGGACGCTCGGCAGCCCGCGGCTTAAAACCTTTCTTGAAAATGGTTGGGAGGACCAAATAATTACGAACAAGGTGATTCGAGGTGACCCAGGAATGTCAGTCTACTCGTTCCCAAAGCTCGTGCAATACGTTGCCCGCCTTGCTTACAGCAACCGGGATCATGTCCTGCTCTTTCGAGGCCAAAGCCAAGATTACACCAACCAGTTGGGCCACACTACAATCCATCCAAAGATTTTTCGCCCCCGCCAACAAGGAGAACTTTTACCGTGGATGGAGGTCGTGCAAAGGCGTTATCGCAGGCTCAGACGTGCAGAACAATTTCTGGTTCGCGAATGGCGCAATGCAAACTTGCCCGACCTGCGAAGAATTGAAAGGTATAAAAATTTACGGTGGACAATTCTTCAGCATTATGAGGTATGTCCAACTCCCCTGCTTGATGTAACCCATTCTCTGCGGGTAGCGGTATCGTTCGCTGCTGAACGAGCCAGCAACCATTCGGTTATGCTTTATGTTTTTGCCGTGCCTCAAATTAGTGGGGCAATCACGGCAAGCGCAGAAGCTGAGTTGCAGATTCTTAGATTGTCTAGCATTTGTCCTCCCACAGCCACGCGCCCGCATTTTCAAGAAGGTTACTTGCTGGGCAATTACCCCGACATTCAATCTCCGGAAGAGAAAGAACAATATGAATTGTATGAGGTGGACTTCGGCAGACGGCTTCTCTGCAAATTTCGTTTGAATCTGGACCACTTTTGGCGTGACGATTTCCCGCAGGTGTCCCATGACGCACTCTATCCCGATGCTAGGCGAGACCCGTTCTTGGAAATCTCGGAACGCATTATGAACCAACTCGGTCCAGAAAATTAAACCATGTCCCTCTCCGCCTCCATCAAATCCATCCAGGACATCATGCGCAAGGACGTCGGCGTGGATGGCGACGCCCAGCGCCTGTCCCAGCTTGTGTGGATGCTGTTCCTGAAAATCTTCGACGCGCAGGAAACCGAACTGGAAATGACCCGCGACGATTACCGCTCGCCGCTGCCGCAAAAACTCCGCTGGTGCAATTGGGCCGCCGATGCCGAGGGCATCACCGGCGACCCGCTGATGAAATTCATCAACGACGATTTGTTTCCCGGCCTGAAAGAATTGAAAGGCACGACGCCGCGCCATCAACTCCTCCGCAGCACGTTCGAGGATGCCTACAATTACATGAAGTCCGGCACGCTCCTGCGGCAGGTCATCAACAAGCTGAACGAGGGCATTGATTTCAACAAATCGCAGGACCGCCATTTGTTCGGCGACATCTATGAGCAATTGCTGCGCGACCTGCAAAACGCCGGCAACGCGGGCGAGTATTACACTCCGCGCGCCGTCACACAGTTCATGGTCGAGCGCACCAATCCCAAGCTCGGCGAACTCATCTTCGACCCCGCCTGCGGCACTGGTGGCTTTCTGACTTGCACGCTGGAACATATCCGCAAGCACGAGGTCAAATCGCCCGACGACGAGCAGCGGCTGCAGGCGTCCATTCGGGGCGTGGAAAAGAAGCCGCTGCCGCATCTGCTCTGCACCACCAACATGTTGCTGCATGGCATCGAGGTGCCGGTGAACATCCGGCACGACAACACACTGGCCAAGCCTTACGCCAGCTACACGTCCAGCGACCGCGTGGATGTCATCATCACCAATCCGCCGTTCGGCGGCATGGAAGAGGATGGCACAGAGAAGAATTTTCCCGCCACCTATCGCACCAAAGAAACCGCCGACCTGTTCCTCGTGCTCATCGTCCACCTGCTACGCGACGGTGGCCACGGCGCGATTGTGCTGCCGGACGGCACTCTGTTTGGCGAAGGCATCAAAACCCGCATCAAGCAGGAGCTGCTGGAAAAGTGCAACCTGCACACCATCGTCCGCCTGCCCAACGGCGTGTTCGCGCCCTACACCGGCATCAAAACCAATCTGCTGTTCTTCACCAAAGGCGAGCCCACGAAGGAAATCTGGTATTACGAGCATCCGTATCCGCCGGGCGTGAAGAGCTACAACAAGACCAAGCCCATCCGCATCGAGGAATTTGAGGCCGAGCGCAAATGGTGGGGCAAGCCGGGCCAGGAAAAGAAGCGCAAGGAAAACGAATTCGCCTGGCGCGTGTCCATCGCCGACATCGCCGCGCGCGGCTACAACCTCGACGTGAAAAATCCGCACACCGTGGACGCCGCCCACCGCGACCCCGCCGAACTGCTGGCCGAATATCAGACCGCCCAGGCCGCCGTCGCCGAGGTCCGCGAAAAACTCCGTCGCGAGCTTGAAACCGCATTGACCCGCTGACTATGCCCGACGAAACCAAATCACGATTCCTCTACATTTTTCTCGACGAGGCCGGAAATCTGGATTTCTCCCGCAACGGCACCAAGTATTTCGTGCTGGGCGGCATCACCAAGGAACGCCCGTTTCATGCCTACAAAGAGTTGACGGAATTCAAATACGATCAGGTGGAGCGCGGCACGGCTTTGGAATATTTTCATGCCTCGGAGAACGCGCAGGCGGTGCGCAACGGCGTGTTCGACATCATCGAAAAGAATCTGGCCGGGGTGGCGGTGGACGCCATCATCGTGGAAAAACAGAAAGTGGATGCGACGCTCCGCGCGGAGGAACAACTTTTTCCCAAGGTGCTCGGCACGTTGTTGCGGGAAATTCTCAAAAATTATCCGCTGGCTGAATTTGCCGAGGTCATCGTGTTCACTGACAGCCTCCCGGTTCAGCGCAAGCGGGCGGCGGTGGAAAAAGGGGTGAAGATGACGCTCGCGGCCATGCTTCCGGTCGCCGTGCGTTATCGCGTGCTGCATCATGCGTCGAAGTCCAACATGGATTTGCAGATTGCCGATTATTGCACCTGGGCAATTTACCGGAAATGGAACGGAAACGATGACCGCTCATTCCGGCGGGTGCGGGCGGCGGTGCGACGGGAGTGGGATGTGTTCCAGGCTGGAACGGGATTTCCCGACTGAAAAATGAAGACCGGAAAAAATGACCGCCCCGGCTACTCTTGCGAGAGAACCCAATGGGTTCTTGTCACCGGGGCGGAACCTTTAAATTGTCCAGCCCCACCCAACCTACATGAATCTCTGACGCATAACATCAGGCTTCGGTTGAAGCAGAGCCAGGAAGACTATCGGTTGTAATACAAATGGCGACAAGCAAAAAATGAAGGAAAATCGTGAACAATCTCGGAGCCGGGCCGCCCGTCACGACGCCCGGTTCGCGTGTTTTCTCCCTCTCCGCGTTGCGGAGCAATGGGGAGAGGGCCGGGATGAGGTGTTCCCACTTTTCCGCTTTTCCTGACATATGCCGTTCATCAAAGGCCAATCCTACCCCGGCGCAGCCATCGTCGAAGAACTCGGTGCCGAGCGAGGCATACCGTTCTATGCGCTCCATCGCAACGGTCACGTTTTGGCGTTTGCATTGAACCGCTGGCAAAATCCCGGCGCACCGTCAGAAATCATCGTCGGTATCGGGGACAGCCGCGAAGAATACGCCGAAAGTTTCATTGCCGACCGCCCCGTTGTTCCGGTTTTCATCAAGGAGCAACCAGACGACGCACTTTGGACGTGCATGGGCCGGTTCAAATTCAGCCGGTTCTCTGACAAGCCGGCGGACAAAAATGCGAGACTCAATCCTCCGACCATTCCGGCCATTTACAAAATTCTGTTTCTTGAAGAAGTGCGCTGACAAATATGTCCTCCCAACTCCCAACTCCAATCTCCTATCTCCTATCAGACCACTTCGACACGCTGGTGGAAACGCCAGAGGCAGTTGTGAAACTCCGTCATCTCGTTGTTGAACTGGCGGCGCGTGGTGTGTTTGGCGGTGCCGACGCCAAAAGTGTTCTTCTCGGAACTGAAGCGCAGTTTGTAATGGGGCAAGCACCGCCGGGAACAGAGTGCAATACAAGTGGCGACGGAACAATTTTTGTCAAAGCTGGTGAGTTTGGTGTTCTCTATCCTGAAATTTGTTGCTGGACGACCAAGCCGCTCAAGTTTGCCAAAAAAGGCGATGTGCTCATCTGCGTCGTTGGCGCAACTGTGGGCAAATTAAATTTGGCCATTGATTCAGCCATTGGCCGCAGCGTTGCCGCCATTCGTCCATCCGAGCGATTGGACACTCGCTATCTTTACTACACGCTGATGCCGTTCACGCTCCGGTTGCGCGGAGCTTCAAGAGGTTCAGCGCAGGGCGTGATTGGCAAGGAAGAGCTTAATGCGGTTAAAATTTTGCTGCCGACACTTGCCGAACAACGGCGGATTGTGGCGAAGGTGGAGGAGTTGCTGGCGTTGTGCGACGAACTGGAGGCGCGGCAAACCACCGCGCGCGAACACCGCACCAACCTCGTCCGCTCCACCCTCGACCACCTCACCACCGCCCAGACGGAGCCGGAGTTTCGCCACCACGCCGCTTTCGTCCTGCAACATTCCGACCTTGTCCTGGATTCCGTTTCCGATTTGCGCCAAGCAATACTGTCGCTCGCTGTCCAAGGCCATCTTGTGCCGCAGAATTTAAGCGACGCACCTATTTCAGAAATACTCGAAAGCATTCGGGCCGAGCGGATGAGGCTGGAAAAACTAGATATTATTAGACGCGAGGATTTGGCTGAAGTGGACGCACCTCCATTCGCAATTCCGAAAAATTGGAAATGGATTCGCCTCGGCGAGCTCACGGAGCTAATCACCAAAGGCTCATCTCCCAAGTGGCAAGGCGTCTCGTATGTATCGAAAGATGAGGGCGTCTTGTTTATTACGAGTGAGAATGTTGGCAACTACCGGCTGCGAAAACTGGATGAGCTTAAATATGTTGACAAACATTTCAATGAAATCGAACCACGTTCAATCCTTCGGCACGGCGACATATTGATGAATCTTGTTGGCGCGTCAATTGGGCGCACCGCAATTTACGATCTCCACGATGTTGCTAACATCAACCAAGCCGTTGCCATAATTCGCCTCACCAAGTCCACGCCAAATATTTGCCCGGTTTTCTTGCTTCATTATTTGAATAGCCCGTCAGCCATCCAGATTATGATGTTATCGCAGGTCATAACCGCGCAGCCGAACATCAGTCTGACCAACGCAAGAGAGTTTCCCATTCCACTTCCCCCGCTGGCCGAACAACAGCGGATCGTGGCGAAGGTGGACGAGTTGCTGCGCTGGTGCGACGAACTGGCAGCCCGCCTCACCGCCGCCCAAACCACCGCCGAACATCTGCTGGACGCCACCCTCCACCAAATCCTCGACCGTGCCTTCGCCGGCCAACTCGTTCCCCAAGACCCCGCCGACGAACCGGCGGAAAAATTACTTGAGCGGATTGGTTCCGGGCGGAACAATCCATCCAAACCCGGCAAGCGCAAATGAACAACATCGGCGGCGAATCCAAATTCACCGGTTTTCCCGATGAATGTGGCGATCACTCGATGGAGAAGATTGACGGGGATTTTCTCCTGTTCGTGCTGGCACTTGTCGTCTTTGAGCGGGCCGTCTATGCGAAAAAACTCCTGCCGTCATTGGCGGCACTAAACTGGTGGAATGGTGCGCGCGGCGGGGGTCGAACCCACAACCTTCGGCTCCGGAGGCCGACGCTCTATCCAATTGAGCTACGCGCGCAAACTGTTTGAAATCGTTGTTCCGATAGACAACACGTCAGGCAATTTCATTCTGGCTCGAACCATCTGAACCATTCTATGCTCTGTTCACATGCGCAGGCAAGCAAATCTGACGGTCGCCGAATTGGACGCCTTGTTCCCCGCCATCCCCGACCGCGCCTTCAAAGGAGAATTGTGAATTTTCCCGGACCTGAAATCCCGTTGCGACACAAACCCGGCACAATGATGGTGGAGCGAAATGCCCCGCAAAGCGCATTGGCGCGCGTGAACCGGCGCGGGAATTGGTTCAGGCCCCGATTCGTTTTGGGTTTTTCGCTGATCCTGATGCTTTGGCCGGGGGCGCGGGCGGCGGAGTTGGCGGGAACCGCAACCAATTTGCCGGCGTCGGCCGATCTGCGGTCAGTGTTCGAGAAATGGGGCCTGCCCATCCGTTCGCAGGGCAGCCGGGGAACCTGCTCGGTGTTCACGATGACCGGCGCAATTGAGTTCGCGATGGCCAGCCGGCATCAGGCTGGAACCGCGTTGAGTGTCGAGTTTTTGAACTGGGCGGCCAACGAAGCGAGAGCGACGAAGAGGGACGGCGGATTTTTTTCGGAACTGTGGGCGGGTTTTGAACGCCACGGTATTTGCGCGGAAACCAACCTGCCTTACCAGCCCATTTTTGATGTTCATTTCCGTCCGGACGAGCGCGTGCTGGCACTGGCACAGGAAGCCGCGAAGGCCCAACTGCGCCTGGAATGGATCAAACCATGGAATGTGAAGACTGGTTTGACCGATGAGCAGTTTCAGGCGATCAAACGGACGCTGATACGCGGATGGCCGGTTTGCGCCGGGCTGCGCTGGCCAAAACATGCGGAGTGGAAGCAAAATGTCCTCCAGATGGCGCCGGCGGCTGAAGTTTTCGACGGACATAGTGTGCTGCTGGTGGGTTTCAAAGACGATCCGGCGCAACCCGGCGGCGGCGTTCTGCTGATTCGCAATTCCGGAGCCGGACCGGCGGATGGCGCCATGACTTACGATTATGCGCGCGCCTATCTCAATGACGCGGCCTGGATCCATCCGGCGGCGGAAAAGGAGCCGTGAAAGAATGTTGATCGAGCCGCCTTCCCCAAAAACATCAATCGCCTGAAAAAACATGCCAGCCAAACCCAAGGGACTTCCCATCGCGCAGGCCGCCAACATTGCTGTATTCGTGAATTATCAGGACGGCGCGGTCGTCAGCCGGGAGATTTTCAGGAAACCCGCCGGCAACGTGACGCTTTTTGCCTTTGACGAGGGCCAGGGGTTAAGCGAACACACCGCGCCATTCGACGCGTTGGTGCAGGTGTTGGAAGGCGGGGCCGAAATCATGGTTTCAGGCAAGTCCCATTGCCTGCAAGGCGGCGAGATGATTCTCCTGCCGGCCGGTCAACCGCACGCGCTCAAGGCCATCAAGCGGTTCAAGATGCTGCTGACGATGATCCGGGCGTAAAGTAATTATGGCCTTGCTCCGCGCCATCCTCGACCGCGCCTTCAAAGGAGAATTGAGAGTTTCAAATGTCACATCAAATGACAATTTGATTTGTGATGAAACTTTTCCGCGGCAATCGTGTTTAATGATTGTGTTGATTGGTTGTGCTATATTGTCAGTCATCGGATGAAGTCATTGTTTAACATCGCTTTTTTGCTTTGCGTGTTGACCGGCGCGGCCGGATTCGCGCAAGCACAAATGCCAGTGCCTCCACCGATGCCCGCATATCAACCGCTTTCCGGCGCGCAGCTTGACCAGTTGCTGGGGCCGATCGCGCTTTATCCCGACCCGCTGATCGCCGAAATCCTGCCGGCTTCCACCCTGCCAACGCAAATCGTGCTGGCCGACCGTTATGTCAGTGCCGGCGGCGACCCCAACCAGATAGACCAGCAGGCGTGGGATCCCAGCGTTCAGGCGCTGGCCCGATACCCGAATGTGTTGCAATGGATGGATCAGAATCTGGATTGGACGACGGAGCTGGGACAGGCTTTCCTGAACCAGCAGCAGGACGTGATGGATTCCATCCAGCGGTTGCGCCAGTCGGCTTACAATCTCGGCAACCTGCAATCCACGCCGCAGCAACAGGTCATCAACGACGGCGGCTACATTGAAATTGTTCCCGTTGACCCGCAGTTGATTTATGTGCCGGTTTATCAGCCGGATCAGGTTTATTATCAAACTGCGGGCGGCGGGCCATTTATCACCTTTGGCATCGGCTTTCCAATAGGCTTGTGGCTGGATTGCGATTTCGACTGGGGACACCACAATATCATTGTCTGGAACCGGGACCATCCGCGTCCGGCCAATTGGTGGCATGAGCCTCCGCGCCAGCGGGACACGGACCACACAATCGTCTGGCATCCTGAAACGAATCCGCGCGCAGTCGTGGCAAATCGCGGCGACCGTGGCTGGGGCACCGGGCCGGTTCCGGCCGTGACAAGGCCGCAACCAACGCGCCAGGTTGTTCCCAATAATCCAGTCGTGGTTGCCACGGTAGGCCGGTCCATCGGAGATTCAGTGGCGCCGCGACAGACTCCGGCACCGGCGGCTCTACCGGAAACACCCGCAAGCCGATCTTCGATGCCCGCCGCCCGGCCAACACCGGCTCCCGTGGAACATGCCCAGCCCGCAAGCCGGCCGGAATCGAACGGCGCATTCATTGGCATCCAGAGTTCGCAAACCACAAGAGACTACAGCAACCGCGGCCAGCAGAGCATACAAACGACAACCCATCCGGCGCCCGTTTCTCAACCAACACCCGTTTCTCATCCGGCGGCGACCTCCGGCGGCGGTGGCGGCAGCCACGGTTCGGGTTCCCAGCCCAGGCATTGAATCTTTCAACCAAATGAGTGCCACACCCACATTGCCGCTGTTGAAACCGGATCGTCGTTCGTGGCTGCACGGGATTGGGCTGCTCGCGTCCGGCCCCGGTCTGGCCCTCCTGACGCTGATGCCGCCACTTCGCGCACCGGCTGCGGATGAGCAGACCTTCAGGTCGCCGGAGGAAGCCGTCAATGCGCTGGTGATCGCGGCCAAAAGCGATGACACCAATGTCCTGCACGCGATTTTTGGACCTGCAGGACAGGAATTGGTTTCGCCCGACGTTGTCCAGTCCACCGAGGCCTTCAAGATGTTCGTCCAACACCTGACGGAAAAGGCGCAGTTGGTCACCAATTCAGATTCCAACGTCACGCTGGAGATTGGCGCGGACGGTTGGCCGTTTCCCATTCCGCTCGTGAAACAGGAGGGGCGATGGTTTTTTGACACCGCCGCGGGCAGACAGGAGGTTCTCGCCCGCCGTGTCGGTCGGGACGAATTGGGCGCGATTGATGTCTGCAACGCCTATGTGGAGGCGCAGCGCGAATATGCCAGCAAGGATCGCATGGGGGACGGGGTGCTCGCCTACGCGCAGTTCCTGCGC
Source organism: uncultured Bifidobacteriaceae bacterium (assembly GCA_964475285.1). Classification (GTDB taxonomy): domain Bacteria; phylum Verrucomicrobiota; class Verrucomicrobiia; order Limisphaerales; family UBA11358; genus UBA11358. The sequence continues at coordinate 24,194 of CAYYWB010000003.1, forward strand.
AGCACGCCTAAAACGCATGACGGCCTTTTCTGGCCGACGAACTCGGGCGGGGAGTTAAGCCCGTTGGGACCGCTCATCGCGCAGGCGCGCGTGGAAGGTTATCACCGCACAGCCACGATGCTTAACGACGAGCAGGCGCCGTATCACGGCTATTATTTCAAAATCCTGACCCGCCAGGGGAAACACGCGCCGGGCGGCAAATATAATTACGTCATCAACGGCCGCATGATTGCCGGATTTGCCCTGGTCGCCTGGCCGGCCGAATGGGGCAACACAGGCGTGATGACCTTTATCGTGAACCAGCAAGGCAAGGTCTATCAAAAGAACCTCGGATCCAAGACCGCGAAAATCGCCAAGGCCATGACCACTTATGACCCGGACGATACTTGGACTCCGGCACAGTAAAACTTGAACGGACGACAGGCTGGATGCGGGAGGGAATGTTGGCAAGGCGATAATAATCAGACACGGCGATCTCTCCGCCGCCAAACCGGTCTGACTGAAAATTCTGCCAATAGCGAATCTGTAAAGTGATGTCCGAGTCGCGGGTCTTTGGGAATTGATTCAGCAACCACGCAACTCTTTCTTTAATTGTGTTTAATTGAGAAGAGTTGGCCGCGCGCAGCAGACTTTCTCGTCTGGCTTCGAGTTTTGCTTCGTCGTTGTCAGCGGCGCTCGCCAATTCTAATCGTTCAGGCGCGTCATCTTCGTTCAGTGCCATAACATTGTTCAGCATATTCAATTCTCCGTTTAGGTTCACGCCAATTGAGAGCGGAAGAATTATCATCCTTCCGCTCCCGTTGTTTCATTCATTCAGGAACAGCTTCCATTCCGCGACGCCGTGGGCGTTGCGGATGAGCGCCGATACCGGCAGTTCCTTCGGGGCGCGCGGCTCGGCCAGCAGCTTCAGGCCGGCTTCGTGCGGCAGGCGGTTGCCCTTGCGGGTGTTGACCTGCTTGCCCGACCACACGAGGTTCTCCCACGTGTCCGGGCCGCCGCGCGAGCGGGGCACGACGTGGTCCAGGCTGCCTTCGTCCGTTCATAAAGCTGTTTGCACACAGTCACCGCGCTTCGCGCATGAGGTGTTTGTTTTTTGTTGATTTTTCCCAAAAGTGGGTTTATGTATGGATGCTGAAGGACATTAGAAAATAAATTTATGAAAAGCTTTTTGACCATCCTTGCCCTCGCCTTGGCCATTTCGGCCCGTGCCGCCGATGTGACAGTCACCATCAGCAACGTTCACATTTGCTGCCAGTCATGCGTCAAGGGCGTTGCCAAGGCGGTTGCCGATGTCAAAGGCTTGACCGCCAAGGCAGATCAGGATGCAGGAACCGTGACACTGACCGGGCCGGACACGGCCACTGTTCAAAAAGGAGCGGACGCGCTCGTGGCCGCGGGTTTTTTTGGCAAGAGCAGCGATCCCGCCATCAAGCTTAACGCCGAAACCGGCGCGAAGAACCAAAAGGCGCAGTCCATCAAAATTGAGGGACTGCACCTTTGCTGCGGCAAATGTGTCGACTCGGTAAATGAAGCTCTTGGAACCGTGCCTGGTGTGACAGGCAACACGGCTGCCAAGGGCGCCAATTCATTTGAAGTGACCGGCAATTTCAATGACAAGGACGTATTCAACGCCTTGCAAAAAGCGGGCCTGACCGGGCGGGAAAAATAATTTCCCCTTCCCGTTTCAAACGCTCCGATGCCAAAATCACCGGGGCGTTTTGCTTTCATCAACAATTACCCGGCTGCCTCGCTTTGATTCGCACCAAGACGTCCGGTGTCAAAGACCGGCGCACCGCCTGGTTTTGCAACGAGGCCCGTCTTCGCGCCTTGCGCCACGACGCGGCAGGCATTGGTCCGCCGAACCGAAAACGAAGGCTGGCCGCCCGGGAAGGTTCTGCCCCCTCGATTTCCGGGCGCAGGCCAGACGCGATGCTGCGGTTGGTTAGGACACCCGCTCCAGCGCCTGGCAAAGATCGGCGATGAGGTCTTCCGGATCTTCCAAACCCAGCGCCAGGCGGACAAGGTTGTCCACCATGCCGATGGACTTGCGATATTCCGCCGGGTAGTCGAAGAACGACATCGTCGCCATCTGCGTCACGAGACTTTCGGAACCGCCGAGGCTGGGCGTGATGAGGAACAATTCGAGCGCGTCAATGAACTTGCGCGTCGCCTTGTCGTCGCCCTTCACCAGAAAAGTGATGACGCTGCCGAAGCCGCGCATCTGTTTTCTGGCGATGGCGTAATCGGGATGCGATTTGAGACCGGGATACCAGACTTTCCCGACCTTCGGATGTTTTTCCAACGCCCGCGCCACGGCCAACCCGGCGCGGTTGTGATGTTCCATGCGCAGCGGAAATGTCTTCAAGCCGCGTTCGAGCAGGAAGCAGCTCAACGGCCCCGGCGTCGCGCCTATCATGCGCTGAAGTTTGTTGAGGTCTTCGAGCAGCTTGTGATTGCCCAAAGTGACGCCCGCGAGCAGGTCGTTGTGGCCGCCGAGATATTTCGTGGCCGAATGGATGACAATATCCACGCCCAGTTCCAGCGGTCGGATGTTAAACGGCGTGGCGAGCGTGGCGTCAATCATCGTCAAAATGCCGTGGCGTTTGGCGACTTTGACGATGGCCGGGAGATCCAGCACGCGCAGGTAGGGATTGGTGGGCGACTCGGTGAAAATGATGTTGGTGTTGGGCCGGATGGCTTTTTCGATGGCGTCGGTGGTCGGCGCGACAATGGAATTTTGAATTCCGAACTTGCCGAGGAAGTTGGTCGCGAAATCGCGCGTCTGCCGGTAGCAATCGCTGGTGAAAATGATGTGGCCGTCCTTTTTCATGTAGGCCATGAGCGTCAGGATGACCGCGCTCATGCCGGTGGAAAACAGGATGGCGCGTTCGGCGCCTTCGATGGCGGCCAGCTTCCGTTCGGCTTCCGCCTGCGTGGGATTGCCGTAGCGGCCGTATTCCTGTTCGCGGATGATTCGGCCCTGGCTCTTGGCAGCCATGAACTCGACCACCTCGGTCATCGAGCCGAAACTGAAATTCGAGGTCTGGACGATGGGCGTGGAGACGGCGTGGTAGGCCTTGCGGCGGCGTTCGCGTCCGTGAATGGCCAGCGTGGCCGGCCCGCGAGATTGGTAGGGTCGGCGCGCTGCGCCGACCGGACGCCGCAGCGCGGCGTCCCCACCTTTGTTAGGAGACGGTTTAGACATCGGATCGTCCCCCTTTCTTGAGGGCTTGCTTGAGCGCGTCCTTCACCGCATCGAGGCGGGCGGGCAGTTCAATTGGCTGGTTCGCGTGGCGGCACGGGAAATCCAGCTTCTTCTGGTGATATTTCACTTTCATTTCCACAAATTTCAAACCGTGCGCCGTGGAGATGACGACCACGCGCTCCTTTTTGTCAATCTTGCCGGCCTTGAGCAGCTTGATCAAAACCGCCAGTGCCACGCCAGTATGGGGGCAGTTGAACATGCCGGTGCGGTCGCCCAGCGCCACGGCGTCCGCCAGTTCCTCCTCGCTGGCCTGTTCAACGATGCCGTTGAATTGTTTCAATGTGCGAATCGCCTTCTGGATGCTCACCGGATTGCCGATTTGAATGGCGCTGGCCAAGGTCTTTTGCGCATGCATCGGCGCGAACGATTTGAATCCCCTTTTGAACGAGCGGTAAAGCGGATTGGCCCGCTCGGCCTGCGCGACGACGATGCGCGGCAGCTTGGAAATCAGGCCGAGGTCGCGCATCAGCATCAGACCCTTGCCGAGCGCGGACACGTTGCCGAGGTTGCCGCCGGGAATGATCATCACGTCGGGCACCAGCCAGTCGAATTGCTGGACAATTTCGATGCCGACGGTTTTCTGTCCTTCGACGCGCAGCGAATTCATCGAGTTCGCCAGATAAAGCGTCTCGTCCTTGGTGATTTCCTGGACCAGCTTCATGCAACCGTCGAAGTCGGTGTCGAGATAGAGCACCAACGCGCCGTTAGAAATCGGCTGGATGAGCTGTGCGCCGGAAATTTTCCCGCGCGGCAACAGCACGATGGACGGGATGCCCGCCGCGGCGCAATAGGTCGCCAGCGCCGCCGAGGTGTCGCCGGTGGAGGCGCAGACGACGGCCTTGATGGGCGCACCCTCGGAAATCATTTGCTTCACCTGCGACACCAACACCGTCATGCCAAGGTCCTTGAACGAGCCGCTGTGAGTGTTGCCGCAGAGCTTGATCCAAAGCTCGTCCACGCCGATGATTTTTCCGAACCGCTCGGCCCAGAAAAGATTGGTGCCGCCCTCGTAAAGTGAAACCACGTCGTCGTTGGCGATTCCCGGCAGGATCCATTCCTTCTTGCCCCACACGCCGGAGCCGTAGGGCCATTCGTTGCTTTTGTAACGCTTCTCGAAAAGCTTTTTCCAGCTCGCGTCGCTGCGGCGCTTCAATGCCTTGAGGTCGTGTTGCACCTCAAGCAGCGACCCGCAGCGCTTGCATTGATAGACGATGGAATTCAGCGGATAGACCGCTCCGCATTCCGGATTAATGCACTGAAACCAAGCTCGGTATGACATCGTTCAAGTCTTTCAGGCCGCCGGCGCCAGCCTTTGAAGGCTCCACGTTGAAAGCAGCACACGTTGTTCGGGGATAAGAATGGCATCCAAACCATTTTTTTCAAGAAAAGAGAAAAGAATTCGCGCGGAGATGTATTCCACCCCGCGCTCCCGCAGTCTTCGCTGAAAACAAAAAGGGACGGCCGAAGCCGTCCCCGTGTGATTAAAAATGTCTGAGGAGTTAGTTCCCCGGAGCAGGAGCCGGAGCGCCGCCGCCACCACCGCCGCCGCCACCGCCACGACGGCCGCCACCGCGACCGCCGCGTTGGAGCAAGGGTTGAATGATTGCGAATTGAGCAGGCGTGACGATGGCCTTGATCGCGTCACTCGCCGCCGTTGTGATGGCCGTCATCTTTGTTTGAAGGTCGGCCGGGTCAGCCGTGCCGCCAGCCATCAGATCGGTCCGCTTTTTGATCATGTCGTCGAGAATGGGTTTGATCTTGGCGACTACGACATCGGACAATTTGTTGGTATCGCCGAGAGCGGTCTGGAAACGGGTAATCATCGCATCCGACGTCTGCGCGCCGCCGCGACCGCCGCGACCGCCGCCGGGTGCGCCGGCTCCGGGAGCGCCACCAGGCGCGCCACCAGCTTGTGCAAACGTGGCTGTGCTGCACGCTAACAGGCTGCCAACGACAAGCGCGGCAACCAACATGGGTTTCATTGATTTCATAGACTTAATTGTATTGTTGTTGTTGTTTCATAACCCACCGCACCTTCCTGGAGCGGCGGGTTGTTTGGTCAGACGCGGATGCTAAAGGAAGGTTACAATCGCGCAAGATAAATCGCTTCACCGGCATCCAATATAAAACGGCGTTGGCAGGAGAAATGCTGGGGGCTGGCGCATAAATAAACAGGGACGGCCCGATGCCGTCCCTGTGTGAGTGGAAACAATAATGGATTAGTTCCCCGCCGGAGGCGCTCCACCGCCGCCGCCACCACCACCGCGTCCACCGCCGCCACCGCCGCGTCCGCCGCGTCCACCGCCGCGTCCACCAAAACCAGCGCCAAAGCCACCACCAAACAATTGGTTATAGGCCATGGCCGGCGGCGCGGCATCAAACTGGGTCTTTTGATCGGCTGTGATGGAAGGCACAACCTTTTTCACGGCCGTGGTGTAGCGCATTACCGCGATGTCGGTCTGGATTTTGGCCACGGCTTCGACCTTGGCGCGGACAGACGCATCGGTCGCGTTTGGAGCCAGGGCGGCATCAACCGCGTCCTTTTGTGCGGCCGCGAGTTTCGTGGTCAACGCAGTCAGGTCAGTTGACGCTGTGACAGCATCATTAATCTGTTGAGTCTGTTCCGGGGTCAACACGCCACCCCTCCCGCCGCCTCGTCCACCGCCGCCACCGCCGCCACCGCCAGCTTGTGCAAACACTGCTGTGTCGCACACTAACAGGCTGCCGACGACAAGCGCGGCAACCAACATGGTTTTCATTGATTTCATAGCTTTATTGTTTGTTCGTTTTGTTTGTTACGGTTCCACCGCCCCTTTATTTTAAGCGGTCTGGAGTGATTAGACGAAGGCGTCCGAAAAAGGTTACAGCCCACCCAACACCTTGGCCGCCGCCCTGACCGTCCGGCCAATGTCCGCCGCCGTGTGCGCCGTGGAAATGAAACCCGCCTCAAACTGCGACGGCGCGAGGTAAATGCCTTCCGCCAGCATTCCGTGAAAGAATTTTTTGAACCGCTCGCGGTCGCTCTTCATCGCATCCGCCAGATTCCAAACCGGCACGCCGGTGAAATAACCGCAGAACATCGAGCCGCAGCGGTTGAACGTCATCGGGATTTTCGCAGACTTCGCGGCGTCCCTCATGCCCGTTTCAAGCTGCGAGCCGATTTCTTCGAGCCGGGAGTAGGCGTTCAAACGCGGAGTGCGGAGTGCCGAGTGCGGAATCACGGCACGCGTGCGCTCGGAAGCGGATTCCGCACTTCGCATTCCGAATTCCGCGCTTGATAGTTCTTCCAGCGCCGCGATGCCCGCCGCCATTGCCAGCGGATTGCCGCTCAACGTGCCCGCCTGATAAACCGGCCCCAGCGGCGCAAGCCAGTTCATGATTTCCGCGCGGCCGCCAAACGCCCCCACCGGCAGCCCGCCGCCGATGATTTTGCCGAGGCACGTCAAATCCGGCGTGATGCCGAAACGCTCCTGCGCGCCGCCTTTCGCCAGCCGGAAACCCGTCATCACCTCGTCGAAAATCAGCAGCGCGCCGTTCGCCTCCGTCGCCTCGCGGAGAAATTCCAGATAGCCGGGCTTCGGCAAATACAGCCCCGCGTTGCCCGGCACCGGCTCGACGATGATGCAGGCGATTTTATTCTTGTTCGCGCGAAACGCGGCCTTCACCGCGCCGGGGTCGTTAAATGGCAAAACAATCGTGTGCTTCGCAAAATCCGCCGGCACGCCCGCGCTGTCGGGATTGCCAAACGTCAGCGCACCGCTGCCGGCCTTCACCAGCAGCGAATCCGCGTGGCCGTGGTAGCAGCCATCGAACTTGACGATTTTGTCGCGCTTCGTGAATCCTCGCGCCAGCCGGATGGCGCTCATGCACGCCTCCGTGCCGGAATTCGTCATGCGAACTTTTTGGATGCTCGGAACAAATTCGCAGATCATCTTCGCCATCGTCACTTCAAACGGATTGGGAATGCCGAAGCTCGTGCCGCGGTCGGCGGCGGACTTGACAGCGGAAATGATTTTCGGATGCGCGTGGCCAAGAATCGCCGGCCCCCAGGTGCAGACGTAATCAATCAATTCATTACCGTCCACGTCCCAGACACGCGCGCCTTTGGCCTTGTTCACAAAAAACGGCTGCCCGCCGACGGCGCGGAACGCGCGCACCGGCGAATTCACGCCGCCGGGAATGAACTTCAACGCCTCGGTGAAAAGCCTTTTGGATGTTGCGCGCGAAATCATCGTTGGTTTTTGAAATACGTTTCCTGCAACGACCCGCTCTCGGTGCGGATGACCATGCCGGTGTTGACGTGGTGCCGACCGAACCAGCCGTCGCTGGTTTCCAGAACGTATTGGATGTTCGACGAGGCGGCCACGACGGAGTTGGTGTCGTTCTTTTCCAAATGATGGATTTCCTGAATCACGCCGTTCGGGTCAATGTAGGCGGCGGAAATGGATTCGGGGCAGTTCTTCATCCAAAACGCGGCCTGCATCGGCTGCGGAAAAACAAAAATCATGGCGTCGCTGTCCTGAATGTTCGTGCGGAACATCATGCCGGTCATCTGCTGGCGCTCGGTGAGCGCCTGCTCGGCGGCCAGCGTTTCCGCGCCGAGATACAGCTTGACCGTCGGCAATTTTGGCTGCGCCTGCGTGGCCAGCGGCAATTCGTTGGACGGCGGCGCGGCGGCGTCCTGCGAATTTTTGCAGCCGGCCATCAGCGCGGCGGCAAACAGCAGCGCGAGGAGATTTTTCCGTTTCACGCGGACAGTCTGCCGGAGTCTCCGGCCATTTTCAACCAAACTGCGCCGGTTAGTGAACAACCAGCACCAGCACGGTGGCGTGTTCGGCGGATTTCACCACGTCCTCGAATCCGCGCGGGCCGGTGTCCGGCACCTTGAGTTTGCCGGCAAGCTCCGGAACAGAATCGAGGAAGGTGAGAAGGTAGCTGCTCTTGACGGCGTAATTCACGTTTTCGGGCAGCGCCCCGCTGGTGAGCAGCGCCGCGTTCGCGTCGAGCTTGGCAGAGACGATGCCGACGACGTTGCCGCGTTCGTCCACGAGCGCGCCGCCGGAGTTGCCCGGCTGCACCGGCACGCTGATTTGAAAAAAGCGCGGGTCGTCATGTGCGCCCGAGAGCGCGGCGACCTCGCCCTTGGCCAGCTTGGGCGACTGGCCTTGCAACTGGATGTTGGGATAACCGACGGTGGACACCGTGGCGCCCATTGCCACCGTACCGCTGGGAATCACCGGCAGCGGCTCAAATTTGCCCTCGGCCTTGAGCAGCGCCAGATCGTGCTGGGCATCCGTCTTCACCACGCTGGCAGGCAGGCGTCCGGCGCCGGTGACGATGTAAATGCGCGCCGCGTTTTTCACCACGTGATCGTTGGTCAAAAGAAATCCGTCGTCGGTGATGAAAAATCCCGTGCCGCTCGCCGCCGGGCTGTTGCTTGCGATGTTGCCACCGGACGTGGACGCGCCGGCTTCCGGCGACGGGATGGGTTTGAAATCGCGGACAGCTTGCCGTGCCGCGGCAAATTGGTCCGAAGACATCAGCGCCTCGACCCTGGGCAGCAGCAGGTGCGCATTTTCGTTGCCTGCGGCGGAGGCGAGATTCAGCCACTTGTCCGCCGCCGCCAGATTTTTATCCGCGCCGTAACCGTAATAATAACAGCAGCCAAGATTGTATTGGGCCGGCGCGTTTCCGCGTTCGGCGGCCTTGCCCCACCATTTCACGGACTCGGCGTAGTCCTGCTCCACGCCATAGCCGGAGTAATAGCAAAGCCCGAACTGGTATTGGGCCGGGGCAAAGTCCTGCTCGGCGGACTTGCGGAACCAGCGCGCGGCTTCCAGATAATCCTTCGCCACACTCGTGCCGTTGAAATAACAAAGACCGAGCTGGTATTGCAGCGCGGCGTCACCGTTTTCGGCCCGCGCCTTGATTTCCTCGAACATCAGAACACCGGTGCCGGCCGGCTGGGCGGACAGCGGAACAATGGCCGCGTGCAGCAGCAACAACCCGGCTGCCCACAGGCTTGCTTTCATGGCGGCAACTTACCCGTTTTCAATCCGTTCGCAAGCGCTCTTGCGCGGAGCGCGGCGGATGGGTAGTGTTCAACAGGCTGCGCCCGTAGCTCAGTTGGATAGAGCATCTGCCTTCTAAGCAGGTGGTCGCGCGTTCGATTCGCGCCGGGCGCGCCACTTTCCATTTACGATTCGCGATTTACGATTTACGATTGGCCCGTGCTGTATCTTGAACAACTGGCCGAACTGCTGGAGAAAAACCGCGCCACCGCGGCTGCGAGCGTGAAGGAATTTTCCATTGGCGGCAAAAAGTTCAATTTCAACTCGCAGCCCGCCGTCATGGGCGTCGTCAATTTGTCCGCCGATTCGTGGTATCGCGAAAGCGTCTGCCTCTCGGCGGAGGCGGCTGTCCACCGCGGGAAAGTGCTTGCGGCGCAGGGCGCGGACATCGTGGACATCGGCGCGGAATCCACGCTCGCCCATGCCGCGCGCGTGGCTGACGCGGCGCAAACCGGCAAGTTGATTCCCGTCATCAAGAAATTGCGCGCGGCAAAAATCCCGATCTCCGTCGAAACGTATTCTCCCGCCGTCGCGCGCGCGTGCCTTGAAGCCGGGGCGAACATCCTGAATCTCACCGGCAGCGCGGCTTCAGCCAGGATTTTCAAAATGGTGGCCGCGCATGACGCCGCCGTGATTATTTGTCACGTCGCGGGCAAAAACGTCCGCGAGGTTGGCGACTTCGATTTGAGCGCCGATCCGATTCCGATGATGCGCGATTATTTCTCGCGCCAGATTGAAATTGCGCAGCGCAGCGGCATGGAGAAAATCCTCCTCGATCCCGGCCTTGGCTTTTATTACCGCAATTTGCAGGACAGCGCCGTGCGCGTGCGGCATCAGATGAACATTTTCCTGAACACGTTCCGGCTGCGCGAACTCGGCTTTCCGATTTGCCACGCGCTGCCGCACGCCTTTGAATTTTTCCGCGAGGAGGTGCGCTGCGCCGAGCCGTTCTTTGCCGTGCTGGCCGCGCTCGGCAGGACCGATTTGTTCCGCACGCACGAAGTCCCGCGCATCAAGGCCGTGCTGAAAACGATGGAGGCGTTTTGACCCGTGGCGGCGTCTCGGCAGAGCGCCGCTGAATTCATTTTCAAATGCTGCGCTCTGCCGAGACGTCGCTACGACGCACAAGAAAAACACCCTCCTCGCCGGACTTCGCAATCCACTGGCCGCAAACTTCCAGTTTGTGCCTTGCGAGAATGTTGCAGACCCGCTCCGGCGTGTAACGATACGAGAAGAAAAGCCGGATGGATTCGCCGCGTCGAAACTTGAAGCTTTCGCCGTCCACTTTGATCTGTCGTGCGCGGGTGAAATGAAACCTCGCGACGACGCGCTTCAAGCCAAAACCGCCGGCTTCGATGGCAAAACGCAGTTCGCCGTCGGATTTTTCAATTCCCAGATCGAACAGAAACGTCATCAGCCAGTCGCGGGTCAGTGCATTGTCGTATTGCGGCAGAATGCTCTTCATTCCAGCGGCGTAATTGTGGCCCGGCGCAAGGTTCGCGCTGAACAGCAGGAAATCCTTTGGCCAAACCAGCGCCGCCAGCCTCGGCAGAATTTCCCGCGGCTCGAAATTTGGAATCATGCCGAAAAACGTGACGAGGCGCGCATCGCTCCGGGAGGGACGGCGTGCCGCCGTCCCCAAATGTTTTGGGTCGCCGACACGGCGACCCTCCCAAATGATTTCCGATAAATCATCCGCCGTCGCCAGATCGCAAACGAACGGAAAACAATTTTCTCCCGGCAAAACTGCCAGCGCGGTTTCGCGCGCGACCAGAACCATGGCCGTGCTGACATCGCAGGGCGTGTAGAAAATTTTCCTGCCGCGCGCTTTCAGCAATTTCAGCAGCCGCGCGTCCTTTTGCCCGCCGCCGCAGCCGAGGCCGATGACGTGAACGTGTTTCGCCTTGATTTTCTTCGCCGCCGCCGCAAAACCCTTTTCATAAATCGCCCGGCAATCCGCGTCGTTCCGCGTCGGCGAATATGCCTGATGCAGCGCGAGCCATTTCTGCGTCTGCTTGACGCTGTCGTAATGGAACTTGTGGTTCACGCGCCGCGCGCGGAGCGATTCCAGCAAATCGCGGCGGACAGCTTCGGGAAACTGACTTTCGTGAATTGTGATGTTGGCGATGGCGGACATTTAGAATCTCCTGCGCCGGTCGCTACGGCTGGGTTTGCGGATATTTTATGTAGAGCAGCCAATAAACCACCACGCCGGTCACGGAAACATACATCCACAGCGGCCATGTCCAGCGCGCGATTTTTTTGTGAAGCTCAAAGCGCTGCAGCCACGCGCGGTTCAGTGTGAGTAAAATCATCGGCACGATGACGATGGCCAGAACGGTGTGCGTGAGCAGAATCGCCAGGTAAATCGGCCGGAACCATTGCGGCTCCAAGAACCGCGTCGGGCCCTGATGCAAAACCACCGCGAGCCATGTGTGGTAGGTGAGGTAACACGCCAGGAAAACAATCGAGGTGACAAACGCCGCAATCATGCAGTTCCGGTGCGCGATTTTGTCTCCGCGCTTGATGAAAACAAAACCGGCGGTCAGGAACGCCGCGCTCAAGCCGTTGAACGAGGCGTTGACGGCGGGCAAATCGTGGATGCTCATGGGAGCGCCGGCCTCTGGCACGGCTCGGTATGCAACAATGTCTCCAACACGCCGGGCCGGAGGCCGGCGTTCCGAAGCGCTTGATGAATCCGCATCATCGTCACGGCTCGCGCTCCAATTGGCGAACGGCGGCGACGATGCGCGGCTGGACGGCGTTCGTCCAATCCACGCCGTCGCCCATGGTTTCGAACGAGCCGCGCAGCCGCGCGTGTTTGTCCACGATGACGAAAATCGTGGTGTGAATGAACAAGTCCACCGCGTTGGTCTGGTCGGCGGGCGGCTTGGGAACGGCGCTCAATTTCAAGCTGCCCGCGCCCAGCGCGCCGATTTCCGCCTTCGTTCCCGTCAAAAACATCCACCGGCTGAAATCCGCGCCGAACCGCTCGCCGTAGCGTTTCATCATGGCCGGCGTGTCGTAATCCGGATCCGTCGTGAGCGTGACGAGCCGGGCGTCGCTGGTTTTGGGCAGCGCGTCCTCCAGCGATTTCATGTGGCCGGTGATGATGGGGCACGGACCGGCGCAGCGGGTGAAGATGATGTCGGCCACCCAGACGCGGTTGCTCAAATCGGCGGGCGTGGTGGCTCTGCCGTCCTGGTTGGTGAGCGTGAAGCTGGCGATGCTGCCGATGACCGGCATCGCGTGTTGCTTTTTGAATTCCGCGAGCGACAGCAGATACGCCAGGCCGAGAAAGCCGGCGAGCAGAATGACGCCCAGCCAGAGCGTTCGCGGCAATTGTTGGAAATGTTCGGACATATCGTCCAAGAATTATGCCTTCAAAATACGCCCGCCGCAAGCCAAGCCAGTAACTGCTCGGTTGTCAAAAAATCCTCGACATGGCCCTGATATGCGCGTATTCAGCAGGCAACGACCCGGCCTATGAATGCACAAAATCCAGAACTCCCGCCCGTTGAAACAAGCATCCCGCCCGAATATAAAGACCGCTCAACCGGCCTACTGGTCTTCGGCATCCTGACGATACTGCTTGGCTGCATGGCCGGACTATTTTTCCTGATGATGATGATGATGGTGGGACAGGTGGCTGTCCGAAGCACACATGCGCCAGCGGCCACCACTTCAATCCTGCTGCTTGACGTGTTCATTTACGGCAGTTTGGCGGTGGCGTTGATCTGGCTGGGAACCGGCTCGATCATGGCCCGGCGCTGGGCGCGGGCGTTGTTGCTCATCTTTTCCTGGAGCTGGCTCGTCATGGGTGTGTTTGCCGTGCTGGGCGTGGCGGTGTTCCTGCCGGTCGTTCTGGAGAACATACAGGCCGCCGCGCCGCCCGGCCAGCCGGCGATGCCCGCCGCGGCAATCGGCGTGATCATGGTCATTACCTGCCTGATGCTCGGCGTCTTTTTCATCGCCGTGCCGGCGGTCTGGATTTTTTTCTACAAGAGCCGGCACGTGAAGGCCACGTGCGAGGCGCGCGACCCCGTGACGCGCTGGACCGACGCGTGTCCGTTGCCGGTGCTGGGCCTTTGCCTGTGGCTGCTGTTTTCCGCGCTGATGATGCTGGTGATGCCCGTCATCGTCCACGGTGTGATGCCGTTCTTCGGAATGTTTCTCACGGGGCTGCCGGGCACGGCGTTTTGTCTCGCCATCGCCGCGCTCTGGGCCTGGTGCGCATGGCTTTTGTATAAACTGGATGCGCGGGGCTGGTGGCTGATTTTGATCGCGATGATTGTGGTCGCGGTGTCCGCCGTGCTGACCTATGCGCGGCATGACGTGATCGAAATCTATCAACTGATGGGCTATCCGCAGGAGCAGATTGACCAGATTCAAAAGACCGGCCTGCTGACGGGAAACCGCATGACCTGGATCACGTTATTTTCCATCGTGCCGTTTCTGGGCTACATCCTTTTTGTAAAAAAATATCTCCGTGGCAAATCATGAGCGGACGGCTTGAGACAATTTTGTCCATCTGGCGGCTCAACGGTGACAATTGCCGCAAATCGCCGCCAGTCCTGAAATTTCCATGCCGCCATAAAAATATGAATGCCAGACTCCGACTGTTAATCCTGCCGGCCGCAATTGGCATCGCCCAATGTCTCCGCGCCGTCGAACCCATCCCGGAAACCGCCGTCCCCGCCGTCATCGTCAGCACGGCGGCCGAGCCGGTGACGCCCGGAAAGTTCCAGCCGGCGTGGGATTCGCTCAAGCAGTATCAGGCGCCGGACTGGTTTCGCGACGCGAAGTTTGGCATCTGGGCGGTGTTCGGGCCGCAATGCGAACCGGAGGATGGCGACTGGTATGCGCGCAACATGTATGCGGAAGGCGGCGCGCAGAATAAATTTCACGTCGCACATTACGGCCCGCCTTCGCAATTCGGTTTCAAGGACATCATTCACACATGGAAAGCCGAAAATTGGGATCCTGACAAACTCGTGGCGCTCTACAAGCACAGCGGCGCGCAATACTTTGTCGCCATGGCCAACCATCACGACAATTTCGACATGTGGGACAGCAAATACCAGCCGTGGAACAGCGTGAAGATTGGGCCGCAGAAGGACATCATCGGCGGCTTCGCCAAGGCCGCGCACGAACAGGGCCTGCCCTTCGGCGTCACCGTCCATGCCGCCCACGCGTGGAGTTTTTACGAAATCACACAGAGCACCGACAGGAACGGCCCGTTCGCCGGCGTGCCTTACGACGGCAGGCTGACCAGGGCCGACGGCATGGGCAGATGGTGGGACGGCCTCGACCCGCAGGATTTATATGAGCAGCGCCACAAGCCCGGCGCGAACTTCGCCAATCCCGGCGCAATCGGGGGCCAGTGGAATTGGTCTGACGGCGCGAGCATTCCAGACCAGGCTTACTGCGAGAAATTTTACAACCGCACGATTGACCTCGTTCACAAATACAAGCCCGACCTGGTTTATTTCGACGACGACACGCTTCCTTTGTGGCCGGTCAGCGACGCCGGGTTGAAGATCGCCGCCGATTTTTACAATTTCAACATGAAGCAGCATGGCGGCAAACTCGAGGCCGTGATGCTCGGCAAAATGCTCACCGAGGGCGAACGCCAGTGCATGGTCTGGGACATCGAGCGCGGCGCGGCCAACCAGATTGAGCCGTTTCCGTGGGAAACCGACACCTGCATCGGCAACTGGCATTATGACCGCTCGCTCTATGAGCAAAACCGCTACAAGAGCGCCAAGACCGTCATTCAGACGTTGTGCGATGTCGTCAGCAAGAATGGCGATCTCCTGCTCAACATCCCTGTCCGCGGCGACGGAACGATTGACGACAAGGAGCAGGCCGTGCTCGAAGGCATCGGCGCCTGGATGGACGTGAACAAGGAGTGCATTTTCGGCACGCGCCCGTGGAAGATTTTTGGCGAAGGCCCGGCGTCGGGAGGCGCGGCGCTTTCCGCCCAGGGCTTCAACGAGGGCAAAGGCAGGCCGAATTCCGCCGCCGATTTTCGTTTCACCACCAGGGGCAATGTGCTTTATGCCATCGAACTCGGCTGGCCGACGAACGCGGTGGCCATCAAGTCGCTCGGCAAATCCGCCGGGCTGCTCGACAAATCCATCCGCAACATCGAGCTGCTCGGCGGCAATCAAAAAACGCGGCTGCCGGCCGAACGTCCCGCCACGCTGCTGATGCAAAACGGCGCCGGGAAAAAACTCGCTTGGACGCAAACCGGCGGCGCGCTGGTCATCCAGCCGCCCGAAAACAAACCGAACGACATCGCCATCGTCTTCAAGATCACTTTGCAGTGATTTGCAATTATCACGAAATCAATTCGGGAGAAGCAGTCCCGCCAGCCTTGTCGCTTGCCGGCCCTCCGCAACCACGCCGAAACATCCGCCGGGCTGGTTGAAGCCTTCATTTGGATCCGGCGGCGCAGCTGGAGGCGGAACGGGAGGCTGAAGTTTTGTTCCACGGCATTTTTGCCAGGACCAGGGCCAGCCCGCAAAATCCCGTCAATCCCGCGAACAGCAGGCCGCAGCCAAAAAGCAGCGGGATGCAGGCAAAAAACGGATTGACCGTGAACGCAAGCGTTGCGCCAACGGCCGAAAAAAATCCAACAGCAATCTGCACCTGTCGCATCAGCGGGAGAGCCCGGCTCCCGCCCCGGTTCACGGGCAGCCCGGCGTCAATCCACGCTTGCGTTCCGCCTTCAACGAGGACACAACCCCGCGCGCCCGCGCGCTCCAGCCTTTCGATGGCGCGGCGCGCGCGCCCGCCGGACTGGCAGAGCACATAAACCGGCGTGCCATCACCGCCCCGCTCGCGGCAAAAGGCGGCGGCATCAAGTTCGTCGAGCGGCATCAGTTGCGCGCCGGGAACATGGGCGGCGGCATATTCGCCGGGGGTGCGCACGTCGAGCAGCCGGGCGGACCGGCCCGCGGCGAGGCGGCGCCGCAGTTCGCCCGGTTGAATGGAGGTTTCAGTTTGCATCGCGTTCCCGATCATTGTATAATTGTATAACCATATAGTAATATGTCAAACAAAAAATCACCGCCCCCGCTTTCGGACGGCGAACTGGCGCGCCTGGCCGGACGGTTCAAGCTGCTGGGCGAACCGATGCGGCTGAAGATTCTACAGTCGGTCTGCCACGGGCCGCGCACGGTCAATGACATCGTGAAAGCCGCCGGTTCAACGCAGGCAAATGTGTCCAAGCACCTCGCCCTGCTGGCGGCGGGAGGCATCTTGGAGCGGAAGAAGGACGGCCAGCGCGTGTATTACGGCATGAAGGACAGGTTGGTGATGCAGTTGTGCGAAATGGTCCGGGCGCAAATGAAAGATTGAGCCGGAATGGGACGACTTCCGGGAACAGCCACGGCGGCAGAACCGCAGTCCCGTCACGATGTAATCGGCGCGGCCAAACGACACACGGCCAAAGCAGACTTACAAATTGTTCGGCGCGGGTGCGCTGGCAAATTTTTGATTCTCGTCCAGCTCCAGGCGCAGGTAATCATAGACCACGCCGGAGGTGAGTTCGCCGGCGGGGACGGTAAGTTGCATTTCGTTTTCGCCGGGCTTCAGCAGCGCGGCGTCAAAGGTCTGGGTATATTCGCGCCAGACGCCCTTGTCGGTGTTGTAACGGAGGGCGTTGGTGGAAATGAAATGGATTGAGCCGACGCCCTTGCCGTTGACCCCCACACCGAGACCGCCGGGAGCGCCGGGATTGGCGAGGCCGGCGGTGCCGTCGGAACCGGCCAGCGCCACGCGCAAAGTCGCCGTGCCTTGCGACGCCTTGTCCATGTTGAATTTGATCGTCCAAGTGGTCTCCCGGCCCCGACCGTAGGTGCGCCACGGGTCAGGCGAGCCGGTGGGCAAGGATTTGATCCAGCCGAAAGGCTGGTTGGCGGGATCTTTCGCCGCGGGATTTATCCAATCCGTGGACTCGCCGTGCGGCACCTCCTCGAAAAACCAGTCCTTGTGATAATCGCTCTTGCCGATGGTGTAGGTGATGTCGTTCGGGAACAAAAGCGGATAGCGCAACGGCCAGCCCCAGAGCCAGTAGTCCGCGCCGTCGCCCTTGAAAAACTCGTCGCCGGTGCGGTCGGGATAACCGATGTCCCAGATTTGTTTGCCGTAGCGCACGGGCTTCCATTCAATCCGGCCCAAATCCAACGACTGCCCCGCCGTGACGGTGATGTTGGCCTTTGCGAATTCTCCGAGAACGCCGTCGGCAAACGCGTGAAGCGTGTAAGTTCCGGGGCGGACGTTGGAGATCGTGAATTTTCCGTCGTCGCTGCCATCGGTCCAGAACTGATAATAATTCCCGTCGTGATCCCATGTGACCATGTTGCCATTGCCGGCGCGCGACACAAATCCTCCGGCCCTGCTGGTGTAATCCGGGTGCGCCAATCCGACGGTCAGATGCGGCAGCTTGGTCGTGGCCGCCTGCGGATCATTGAGCGCGAGTTGCCCGGTCACGTTGCCGCGCTGTTCCTTGTGCGGATAGTCCACGCCGTTGACCCAATCGTAGGGCCACTGGGCTTTTTCCATTTTGGCCTGGGCCAGCGCATCCTGCCACAAGGCCGTTCCGTTGTCCTTCCAAGCCGGCGGAACAGTGGGATTGCCGGCGGTTGCCTCCAATGTGGCGAGGTCGGCCTGCGAGGGAACCTCCGGATCGGCCAGCGCGTTGCAATAGACGAAAATCGGGCCGACAACCTTGTTCCACTCTTCGCCGGCGGGAATGTTGCAGCCCGCGCCGCCGGCATAATGGCCGGCGCACCAATAATCGAGGATGATCGGATCAGGATTGTCGTTGGCGTCGAAATGGCAGACCAGTTCCATTTTGGAAGAGCCGCCGCTCAAGTATTCGGTGGTCGGATTGATGAAAAATACTCCGATGTGATCCTTCGTGCTAGACCAGCCGTAGGCCGGAATTTTGTATTGAATGGCGTTGTAGCTGTATTTGTGCTCGACGGAATTTTTATAGTAGCCGGTGCTCAAAATGCGCTGCTCCTTCGCGTGAATGACGACGCCCGCGCCCCAGTCCTGCGGCGTGCATTCGAGCATGTTGCGGTCTGCGTCAACCGAGATCCAGTTGAAGTCATGGTTGAGCTTGGTGATGAAGCGGTTTTCGCCATAACCAGCCGCGCCGTTGGCCGCCGGATGCGTGTAAATCGCGTAGGCGTAAATGCCGCTGACGCCGCGCGCCATGGCGTAGCGGAGTTCAATGTCAATGCCCCGGCCGGGAGCGCCCTTGATGTCAACCTCGGCGCGTTCGCCGCCGTTTTTCGCAGGATCTATCGTGAGGCTGTTGGCGGAACCCGCCGGCGATTGTTCCCAGTATCCGCCGCCGCCCATGGTGTTGATGCCGTGAAAAACCAGCGCCGTCATCCTGCCGTTGCCCTTGCTGATGGTCGCCTTGACGATGCCGTTGTCGAGCGTCCATGCGTTGCCGCTGTCGGTGACGGTCACGGGCGCGTTGACCGCGGGTTTGGCGACCGCCGGCGGGCCGTCGGCGGCGCGCAACGCCGCCACGGCCAGCGACATGGAAATAAAAACCGAAGCAAGAAGTCCAGGCCTGTTGGGAGAAAGACGCATTTTCATGTGATTCGTATTGTTTCTAAATTGTTGTTTGGATGAAAAAAACAACCACACCCCGCGCCAATCAAGCAATTTCCACAGGGTGCTGTCAACAGAAAGGACGGAATTCGCCGCAATGGGTTACACCAATTCTGTTCCGGGCCAATTTGCACTGGAAATCAGCGCGAAACTTGCGCTCGCCTTGCTGCTGGTTTTTCCTACACTATCCGCCGGGTCGCCTTTGGCTTTTTGCGCCCCATTTTTGAATTTGCCATGATGACCAGTTCGCAAATCCGCCAGTCGTTCCTCGATTTCTTCAAATCGAAGCAGCACACCATTGTCCCGTCCAGTTCGCTCATGCCCGACTCGCCGAACCTCCTGTTCACGAACGCCGGCATGAACCAGTTCGTCCCGATTTTTCTCGGCCAGACGAAATGCCCCTACACGCCGGGCCGCGCCGCCGACACGCAGAAGTGCATCCGCGCCGGCGGCAAGCACAACGACCTCGAAGACGTCGGCCTTGACACTTACCACCACACTTTTTTCGAAATGCTCGGCAACTGGAGCTTCGGCGATTATTTCAAAAAGGAAGCCATCGAATGGGCGTGGGAACTCGTCGTCGGCATCTGGAAATTTCCGCCGTCGCGGCTTTACGCGACTGTGTTTTGTCCCTATGCGGATATAAATCAATGGAAGGATGACCTTGGCCAAACTGTGATGTTGGCAAAAAATTCTCTTGCTGGCGCACAAACTGGAATTGTTGGAACTGGAAAATCTGGCGAAGCTCTTGAATGGGCAGATGATGAATCTGCTTTTTATTGGGCTTTGCATTTTTTGAAAGCCGGTCTTGATCCGATGGTTCACATTGTGCCGGGCAATCGCAAAGACAATTTCTGGATGATGGGCGAAACCGGCCCGTGCGGTCCGTGTTCCGAATTGCACGCGGATTTGACGCCGGATGGAAATACCAAAGGCAGTTTGGTGAACAAAGGCGACGCCCGCTGCATTGAAATCTGGAATCTCGTCTTCATCCAGTTCAACGCGAATCTCGACGGCACATTTTCGCCGTTGCCCGCCCGGCACGTTGACACCGGCATGGGTTTTGAGCGCGTCACCAGCATCATTCAAGGCACGAAAGGCTTGACCGATTTTGCCAACGCGAAAATTTCCAATTACGAGACCGACATTTTCCGCCCGATTTTCGACGCGCTGGAAAAGTTGAGCGGGAAGAAATACGGCAGCACGCTTCCGCAACTTTTGGGGAGCGCGACCGTCCCGGTCGCATCCGTTGGCGTCCCGCCAACGGAATCTTCGCAGCAAGGAGCAAAATATTACAAACGCCGACTTCCGCATTTCGAGCGGCCTTGGGCGAAATACATGGTCAGCTTCAGCACGCGCGAACGTCGCCAGCTTTCGTCGCTGGCGCGAGATGCCGTGCTAAAAAGCCTGCTCTTTGGACACGACCAGCGCCGTTATCAGATGTATGCCGCCTGCGTCATGCCTGACCACGTTCATCTCCTTTTTGAACCGCAAGTCAAGGAGCAGGACAAGGAAGGCAAGCCCGTGTTCTGGCCGCTTGCCGAATTGATGCATTCAATCAAGTCCTTCACCGCACACGAAATCAACAAGCTCGAAAAAACCACCGGTCAAGTCTGGGAAAACGAATCGTTTGACCGGATGATTCGTGGCGATGCTGATCTCGAAGAAAAATTCCATTACATCTGTCGCAACCCTTGGGATTCCGGCGTCGTTCCGAATACAGAAAATTATCCGTGGCTGTGGACACCCGATGCTCCCGGCGCAAAGGGGAACGCAACAGAATCGAAAGGGAGCGCGAACGTTTGCAAAATGGGGAGTGCGACCGTCCCGGTCGCATCGGTCGGCGTCCCGCCGACCGCGTCTGCGCGGGAGACAGGAACGAGTTCACCCGTTCAACCCGCCTCGCACGCACCCGAAGCTGCTGCGCGAGACGCGCAGCAGGGCGACCGGGACGGTCGCGCTCCCCAAAGCAACGCGCCCGATTCACCGGAGCAAATCCAGGTTGATATTGCTTTCCGCGTTATCGCCGACCACATCCGCACGTTGAGTTTTGCGATTGCCGATGGCATCCAGCCCGGCAACAACGACCGCAACTACGTTTTGCGCCGCATCCTGCGCCGCGCGGTGCGTTACGGCCGCACGCTCGGCTTCCACGAACCGTTCTTCTACAAACTCGTGGACGTGCTCGCCGACACGATGGGCGACGTCTTCCCCGAAATCCGCGCCCGCAAGAAGCAGGTGCAGGAAACCATCCGCACCGAGGAAGAGGCGTTTAATAGAACGTTGGATAATGGATTGGAGCTTTTTGAATCAGCACTAAAAACGCGCACATTTCTCAAATCTAAAGCTGATGAAATATCCGAAATTATAACGGTGCTAGAGAAGAAACTCAATTTGCTGCCGGACAACTATTCAGCGGGAAATGAACGCCTAAAAGAAATTGAAAATGATTCAGAGAGGTTAACGAAAATTACAAATCAATTTGACTCAAACAGTCCCGTTCAAGCAGCCACGTTGGTGGAAGTGGCTTCTTTGGCTATTTCAGCTATTTCTTGTGGCGCTAGTTCAGAGGAGATTTATCTAAAGTTTATCAAGCAGTATCCAGATTTCATCGAGAGGGCTAAATCTGGAGTTGCAGAAGCAAAGTTGTGGAAGGAGAAAGAATTTGGTGGTCGAGAAGCATTTGTTCTCTACGACACCTACGGCTTCCCGCTCGACCTCACCGAGTTGATGGCGCGCGAACGCGGTTTGACCGTGGACAAGGACGGTTTTGAAAAGTTGATGGAAGAGCAGCGCGCCCGCGCCCGCGCCGCGCAGAAAAAAGAAGTCATTTCGCTTTCGCAAATCGAAACGACCGCGCCGACAAAATTTACCGGCTTTGAAAAATTGGAATCGCCCGCGCGCGTGCTCGAAGTCGTCAGCGTCAAAGACAAAACCGCCGTCGTGCTGGACACGTCGCCGTTTTACGCCGAGATGGGCGGCCAGGTCGGCGACACCGGCGAAATTTCCGGCGGCGGAAATCTTTGGCGAATTTCAAACACGCAAAAATCTGGAAATACCTGGCTACATTTCATTGAAGCGGGAGCGCGACCGTCCCGGTCGCAGCTCGTCGCGTCTCGCGACGGACCTTCGGTCGGCGGGACGCCAACCGATGCGGGCGAGACGCCCGCGCTCCCCATTCCTGGATATGTCGTCACGCTTTCGGTTGATCGCGGACGCCGCAACGCGATTCAACGGCATCATACCGTCACGCATCTTTTGCATTGGGCATTGCACGAAGTCGCGAGCAAGGAGGCTTCGCAGAAAGGTTCATTCGTCGGGCCGGACAAGCTGACCTTCGATTTCAACAGCGCACCGCTCACGCCCGCGCAAGTCGCCGACATCGAGAAGCTCGTCAACGAGCGCATCCTCGAAAATGCCGGCGTCTCGTGGACGGAAGTCCCGCACGCCGACGTGAAGCATCGCAAGGACGTGATGCAGTTCTTCGGTGACAAATACGGCGATGTCGTGCGCGTCGTCCAAATCGGCGGCCACGCGACGAAGCTGGACGGCTATTCGATGGAACTCTGTGGCGGCACACACACGCGCGCGACGGGCGAAATTGGCTTGTTCCGCATCGTCGGCGAAAGCGCAATTGCCGCCGGTGTCCGGCGCATCGAGGCCGTTGCCGGACTTGAGGCTTATCGCAAGGCAAATGACGAAGTGCATTTGATCAAAACGCTGGCCGGCAGGGTGAATTCGCCGGTTCACGAACTGGACAAAAAGATTGAAGCCCTGCTCGCGCACCAGAAGGAATTGGAGAAGCATCTCAAATCCGCGCAGCAGCGTGAGGCCTCGAACGCCGCGAGCCTCCTTCTGGAGGAGGTCAAGATCATCAATGGTATTCCGGTCATCATCCATAATCTCGGCGCGGCCAGCGGCGATTTTCTTCAGGCGATTGCGGATTCGTTGAAAGGCCGGTTCAAGGGCGTGATTATTCTCGGCGGTGTTGCCGACAATGCGGTCGCGCTGCTCGCGGCAGTTTCACCAGAATTTGTGAAGAACGTGCAGGCCGGGAAAATCATCCAACAGATTGCGCCGATTGTCGGCGGCAAGGGAGGCGGCAAGCCGGACAACGCGCGCGGCGGCGGCAAGGACGCGGCCAAGCTGGACGAGGCGCTGGCGAAGGCGAAATCACTGCTCGGCTGATGAAAATTCCCGCTGCCGCGAGCGCGACGCCGGTGCCGGCTTCGGAACTGGACCGGCTGGGGTCAATCGCGCTGGACCAGTGGCGCGGGCTGGCGCTGGTGCTGGTCTTGATTTCACACGGATTTTTTTTCACGGACCGCGTCAACGGCATCGGGCGCGTCGGCGTCAATCTGTTCTTTTTCATTTCCGGCATCCTGGTTTTCCGTTCGCTGTCGCGGTCGCGCGCGGCGACGGCCGGGGAACGGACGCGCTCGTATTGGTGGCGGCGGCTGCGGCGGTTGTATCCGGCGCTGCTCGCCTACGTTCTGGTGATGCTGCCGCTGGCGTGGCTGTTGCAGCACCGGCCCAACCTGCCGCTCGGTTCCGATCTTCTTTCCTACATAAAAGCTGTGCCGGTGGCTTTCATTTACGGCGTGAATTATATCGAAACGCCGATGTCGCTCGGTCATTTGTGGAGCGTCTCGTGTGAAATGCAATTTTATCTGCTTGCGCCGCTGATTTTCATCGCCGGCGGCGCGACAGTGCGGCAGCGAAATCTGGTTTTCGGGCTGCTGCTGGTGATTCTGGGCGGATTGGGAATGGCACAGCCATTTGTCGGAAGCGGCAAATATCATTTTGAATTTGCCGTGTGGCCGATGATGCTGGGATTTGTCTGCGAATATCGGCGCGACTGGTTCCGGCGGATTCCCGGTTCGCTGGTGACTTTGATTATCTGGTTGGGTTTCGGAATTGGCGGCTTGAGTTTGCTGATAATGCTTTTCGGACTGGAGATGAAACCAGTTGTGGTGGCGACGGGCGCGCTGCTGCTGGCGCCGTGCCTGCTGGCGTATTTGTCCGGACGTGCGCTGCCGGGAATGGCCGGCGGCTGGCTGAAATGGCTGGGCGAGCGGACCTACTCGATTTATTTGTGGCAGCAGCCGTTCACCATTTGCAATTATTTGCCGAACGTGCTTCAGCCGGTCGGCGCGCTGGTTTCGGTCGCCGTCGGCGGTTTGTGGTTCCACCTTTTCGAGCGGCCGTTCTTGAGCACCAGCCGGCGCAAATGAAAACGCATCAACCCAGCCGTTGCTTCAATGCCTCAAGCTGTTCGGTCAGCGCCTTCGGCAGATGGCCGCCGAATTTCGGGTAATTCGCCGCCACGTCCGCGACCTCGGTTTTCCAGCCGGCGACATCCACGGACAGCAGGCATTTCACGTCTTCGGCGGGAAGATTCAGGCCGCTCAAATCCAGCGCGTCCGGTGTCGGCAGATTGCCAATCGGCGTCTTCTGCGCCTTGCCCGTGCCTTCCACGCGCTCGCAAATCCATTTGAGCACGCGGCTGTTGTCGCCGTAGCCGGGCCAGAGAAACTTGTTGCCGCCATCCCTGCGGAACCAGTTCACGAAATAAATCCTCGGCAGCTTCGCGCGGTCGGTGCGCTGCGCGAACGACAGCCAGTGCGCGAAATAATCGCCCATGTGGTAGCCGCAAAACGGCAGCATCGCGAACGGGTCGCGCCGCATCACGCCGGCGGTGCCGAGCGCGGCGGCGGTTGTCTCCGAACCGCAGGCCGAACCCATGAACACGCCGTGTTCCCAGTCGAACGCCTCGTTCACCAGCGGAATTGTGCCGGGCCGGCGACCGCCGAACAAAATTGCGGACAGCGGCACGCCTTCGGGATTCTGCCAGTCCGGGTCAATCACCGGGCATTGCACGGCGGGCGCGGTGAAGCGCGAGTTCGGATGCGCGCCCTTCTTGCCGCTGGCGGGCGTCCATTCGTTGCCTTCCCAGTCAACGCCCCTGGCCGGCGCGGGCACGCCCATGTCTTCCCACCACACGTCGTTGTCCGGCGTCAGCACGACGTTCGTGAAAATCGTGTTTTCCGCGCAGGCGGTGAGCGCGTGCGGATTGCTCCGGGCCGAGGTGCCGGGCGCGACGCCGAAGAAACCGGTTTCCGGATTCATCGCGTAGAGCCGTCCGTCCTTGCCGATGCGAATCCACGCGATGTCGTCGCCGAGCGTCGTCACCTTCCAGCCGGGCAGCGTGGGCTGCATCATCGCGAGGTTCGTCTTGCCGCAGGCGCTGGGGAACGCGGCGGCGATGTAATATTTTTTCCCCTGCGGCGACGTGAGGCCGAGGACGAGCATGTGCTCCGCCAGCCAGCCTTCCTTTTTTGCCACGGTCGAGGCGATGCGCAGCGCGAGACATTTCTTGCCGAGCAGCGCGTTGCCGCCGTAGCCGGAGCCGTAGGACCAGATGGAAGGCTCGTCGGGGAAATGGACGATGTATTTGTTTTTGGGATCGTTTTCGCACGGCCAGGAAACATCCTTTTGGCCCGGTTGCAACGGCGCGCCAACCGAGTGCAGGCATGGAATGAAATTTCCATTCGCGCCGAGCTTGTCCATCACGGCCCGGCCCATGCGCGTCATGATGCGCATATTGACGACGACATAAGGCGAATCGGAAAGCTCAATTCCGATTTTGCAGATGGGCGAATCCAGTGGCCCCATCGCGAAGGGAATCACATACATCGTGCGGCCCTTCATGCTGCCCTTGAGCAGGCCAAGCAGCTTTTGCTTCATTTCGGCGGGGTCGGCCCAATTGTTGGTCGGCCCGACTTCGTCCTTCGTCTTCGTGCAAATGAACGTCCGGTCCTCCACGCGCGCCACGTCGCTCGGATGCGAGCGGGCCAGATACGAGCCGGGGCGCTTCTGCGGATTTAACTTCGTGAACGTGCCGCTTTTGACCATCAGGTCGCAAAGCATCTGGTTCTCGGCGGCCGAGCCGTCGCACCAGAAAATTTTCTCCGGCTGGCAGAGCGCCGCCATTTCGTTGACCCATGAAATGAGTTTTTGATTGTTCGTTGCTGGTTTGTCCATGTTGATTGTCGCATCTTTGTTGTTTGCTCCAAAAAAGTCCGGTCAAGCTGACAGAATCACGGCGGGTTGAACAGCAAAATCCGTCGGAAATCCTCGCGACCACGTGAATTAGTTGGACACAAAGGCAATCAACAGTTAAATAACTGGCAGACAACGATGATGAATTATGACAACTGACCATTTCACTTCCCGGCGGAATTTCCTGAAAACTTCATTGCTCGGCGGCGCGGCGGCCATGGCCGCGTGGAGCATTCCTTCGGCGCGGGCCGCGGAAGCGGCACCGGCGGCTTCGCCCGCCACCACGGGCGGCCCGACCAGCCGTGTCGCGCTCACCGCCGGCAACGACCGCGCCAACCTGGCGTTCAAGGCGCTGGAGCCGTTCAGCAAGGAAATCGCCGCCGCCATCGGAAACAAGCGCGTCATCCTCAAGCCCAACAACGTCCAGATCAACGTGCCGTTGTCCGCCACCCACGCCGACAATCTGGAAGGCATCCTCGAATTCCTGAAGTCCATCGGCAAAACCAACGTCGCCATCGCCGAGTCGCCGGCCAACGGTTCGGCCCTCGACGGTTTCGACAATTATGGCTACACCAAATTTGTCGGCAAATACGGCGTCAAGCTGGTGGACCTCGACAAGGAAGATTTTGGCGTCGTTCAGTGCATCAACCAAAATGATTTTCAGCCGCATCCCTGCCGCATGTCCAAGCTGATGCTCGACCCGGACAACTTCATCGTTTCCGCCGCCAAGTTCAAGACGCACGATCTGGTTGGCGTCACCTTGTCGCTGAAAAACGTTGTCGTCGGATCGGGGATCAAGGATGCGGGCGCCGGATACGGATTCTTTGCGGCGCGCGGCCGATCCGACAAATCCATCACGCACGGCGGCGGCACGCGCGGCATCAATTACAATCTGTTTGCCCTCTCGCCGAAACTGCATCCGCACCTGGCGGTGATTGACGGTTACGAAGGCATGGAAGGCACCGGCCCGGTGAACGGCACGCCGGTGGATCACAAAGTCTGCGTCGCCAGCCTGGACTGGCTGGCCGCCGACCGCGTGGCGGCGGAACTCATGGGCGTTGACGTCAGCAAGATTGGTTACCTGACTTATTGCGCGCAGGCGGGAGACCGGGGCGAAGGAGATTTGAGCAAGATTGAAATCGTCGGCCCGGCAATCAAGGACCATGTAAAAAACTACCGGCTGCCGAACAGTTGGAACCAGATCATCAGTTGGCAGCAGCCGGTTTGACGGGCGGCCACGGATTGAACGGGAGACAGATTATGATGAAGCATGAAATTTCCCGCCGCCGGTTTCTTTGCGCCGCCGCACTTGCCGGGGCCGCGCTACCCGGCACTTTGAATCGCGCGCTTGCGGCCGAGGCACCGCCTGCCGCAGTTCCGACCGGGACCATACCCGTCATTGACACGCACATTCACCTTTACGATCCGTTTCGGCCCGGAGGCTCGCCCTGGCCCAACCGCGCAAACTCGGTTCTCTACAAAACTTCGTTGCCGGAGCGATACCGTCCCATCGCCCAGCCACTGGGCATCGTGGGCGCGATTGAAGTCGAATGCAGCCCTCTGCTCGAAGACAACCAATGGGTGCTGGATGTCGCGGCCAAGGAAGACATCATGGTCGGAACCGTCGGGCATCTGACGCCCGGCACGCCCGATTTCAAATCGAGCCTCGACCGGTTCCGAAAAAATCCGCTCTTTCGCGGGATTCGTTACCGGCTGGGCGGGCAGGGCGGCAGGGAATTTGACCGGCCGGAATTTGTCGCCGACCTCAAGGCGCTGGCCGACGCCGACTTGGTTTTGGACACGGCGGATCCCAGCGTGGCGTTGCTGGCCGATGTCGTGCGCGTGAGCGACCGCGTTCCCGGTTTGCGCGTGGTCATAGATCATCTGCCGCAAATGGTGCCGCCCACCGAATCCACGGCGCGGGCGTCCTACGATGCCAGCATGAAGGCGTTCCGGGACCGGCCGCAGATTTATGTGAAGGTGTCCGAGGTGTTGCGCCGCGTGGACGGCAACATTCCCACGGACGTTGAATTCTACCGCCCAAGGCTCGACGAAATTCTGGATTTTTTCGGAATTGACCGCGTGCTCTACGGAAGCGACTGGCCCAACGGCGATCAGTGGCTGCCTGTTCCGGTCGGATTCAAAATCGTTCAGGATTATTTCATGGCCAAGGGACAACCGGCGGCTGAAAAATATTTCTGGCGAAATTCGGTCAAATGCTACAAATGGGTCAAGCGCACCGCCAGCCAGCAGCAACTCGCGTGAACTTGCGGCATCATTTAACCAACAGACAGGTCACTGGCGTGAAAATCAATGTCCGCCCGGCCTTCCTGAAAAATCTTTGCTGCCGCTTGTCACGCGGCCGGGTTCAGGAGGATTTTTCGAGGTTCTTCAAATCCTCGGCCAGAAACTGCGCCACA
>CAYYWB010000004.1:0-43599 GCA_964475285.1 uncultured Bifidobacteriaceae bacterium
ACTGCCGATTTACTAAGACGGAAGCCGCCCGCCAAATTGAACTGATCATCAAGATCGTAATACTGTCGCGGCGGACCTGTTGTCCAAGCGCGTCTCCAGCCGGACCAAGCCGCGCCTGGAATAATTTCGCGGACGCCTGCGTTCCTTCAGGAATTGCCGGCATTTATAAATTGTCAACACATAGCTCATTTCCCACGGGGCACAGCCTTCAGCCTCCATCAGGACGGGCGGTTGCAGAATGCGCCGCAAACGAAGTTTGGCGGCAAAATAACAGGCGCATAAGAGCGGGCTCCTCAACTCGCCATGCTGCCAGTGGTGAAGAAGATATGCCGCACTAAGCCCACGCTGGCCGGCTGCGGCAAGCCACTGTGATCGCAAGAGTCGTGAAGGGTCCGGATGATGGACCGCCAGCGCATCGGGAACCCTGCGCAAGCGGCAGCCCGCCTCGCAGATTTGCCACGAAAAGAGTGTGTCTTCTCCGAACCCAATCGCGCCCCCTCCAAGCTCCGGGTCGAACGCCGGCACGCGCTTCAACACGGAGCGGTGGAAACCCATGCTTGCTCCCGTCAGTTCCAGCTCCGCATCCCCGGAAGCGCCCGGCACAGCCAGCCAGGCTTTATGAACCGGCTCCAACCACGGGCGCTCCAGATGTTCGGCCAGCTTGACCGTCGCCACTGCCGCATCGCAGTTCCCTTTCAACAAAGGTGTTCCAATCTTCCACAGCCAATCCCGGTCAGGTGACAAGTCATCGTCTGTAAATAGAATAATCTCACCTTGCGCCGCCGCCAGTCCGGTATTCCGGGCGCGGCTAACTCCGGCTTTCGGTTCGCTGACATAGCGCAGGTTCATATTGATCAATTGGACTTCCTTGACGACTGCGTGCGTGTGATCCGTTGAACCATTGTCAACCACCAGCAATTCGACGGTCCATCGTTCTGGCACGGCCAATTTGCCGATGTCTTGCAAGCAAGCCCGCAGGTTTTCCGCCCGATTTCGCGTGCAAATTATGATGGAGACGAGGGCGCTCACATTTCCAAATCAATTGCCTTGCAGGCAGGATTGCGCAGGGTTCATTGGTGAAGCATGAGTGCGCAAGGAATATTTGTGCTGGCGGCGGCGCTGCACGGCATACTCCCGGTAAAATGCCAGATCGTATTCCAATTGGAGAGCCTGATCAGATATGCCGCCAGCAATATCATGTCCGCGGTAAAAGCATCGCTTCCAGCACAGGCGCAGATGGCATAGCATCAATCGGGGAACCGCCAAACGTGATCTTTGATGTCTCCAATGATAGAAAACGAATGCGTGGGAGCGCCCCATTTTACGCGCTAAATCCATCAAGTTCTCCCTGGCAAGGCGCGTAAGATCAAAATGATGCTCAACCGCCACGTCCAGCGCGCCCACAAGTTTGTATCCGGCCGCCAGCAGTTGCCACGAAAACATTGTGTCCTCGAAATTCCCCAGTCCTTCTGGGCCCGGCCCCAGTTCAGTATCAAACCTTGGAACCTTGGCGAGCACACGGCGATGGAAGGCCATGTTCGCTCCAACCATTCGACACGGACAACGCGGGTCAAGTTCATGAGTGGAGGCGACCCATCCGAGCCGCTCTTTGAGCGGACTCATTTGCAACTGACGACCAATGTGGCGGGGAAATACAACGCCCCCGGCAACCGCATCCGCGTCGCCGTGGAGTATCGGCCGGCACATCCCCTCAATCCAGTTGGCCGGCACCCGGACATCATCGTCAGCAAAAAGCAGCACGTCGCCGGCGGCTGTTGAAATTCCCGTATTGTAAGCATGGCTTTTTCCAGCTCGCGGCTCCAGAATGTGTTTGACCGGCATCAGCGGAATACTGGCACGCCTCACCACGTCCGCCGTATGGTCACTCGAACCATTGTCAACCACCAGCAATTCAACAGTCCATCCTTCCGGGACGGACGATTTGCCAATCGTTTCCAAAGTGGCCCGAAGGCTTTCCGCCCGGTTTCGCGTGCAGATGATAATGGATGCCTGCATCAAATAGTCAGCATCAGGGAACCTAAATATTAAACGCAGTTCAAATATCGTCCCCACCACCTGACACGGCCCGAACCACCGCCAAGCCAGTCTGCCGTGTCAAAATATGCCGGCGAAAGACGCGACAAAGACAGCCCGTCTGGAACACAGGCTTCATTTGATGGGATCTTCACCGCGCAGCGGGACGGACAATCCTGCCGGGTGGTAAAGAAAACCTTGTTCGGGAACGGCAACCGGTCAAACGCGGCCATCTGTCCAGCGGTGCAGTCATCCCGGTCGCAAAACTTGAAAAACCACCGCCCGGGATGCGGCGAGATGCGCGCAACCCGTCTCTTCCATTTATCGCTGGCCTCAGCTTCTGATTTGTAATGCACGAATTGAATTTCCACCCCGTCGCCCAGGCTGCCAATCGGCCACTGAACAGAATGCGCCGCCCGTGCCCGGTTGACATAGGCCTCATCCGAGGCCGTCTTGAACTTTAGCGGCTGTGAAAGACATTGCGGAAATCCAGCCAGCAAGCGCAAGTATGAAGCCGGACTGATAAACAGGCCCACAAATGGCGTGGCATATGCCCGCCCGGTTGTCTGATACACGTGCGCCCCCCAACAGTTGTTGCTGATGATGGAAAAGTCCACTCCTTTTAGCCGTTTTCTGGCCAGTGCCTGACGAAATTTATGGACCATTGAGTTCATGTTCCGGCTGCCTTGCCAAACGCGCAAGCTTGGCCCGTCGGATTCATTGGCCGATGATTGAAAGAAAGATGATGAAGGCAGTCATGGTTTTCATCCTAGGATTGATGAGCGAAGCAGGCCCGCTTGAGCCATGTCAGATTCCTAACCATCCCGCCAATTTGCCACCCGGCGGACGCGAGCGCTTCGCCGATGACACGCGAAACTCCCTCATAAAATAGACTGTCATGAAACGCCAGCACCCCGCCCGGAGCCACCAGGCTTGAGACAAGTTCAAAGTCCGCGCGGGTCTGCTTGTAGCTGTGGTCCCCGTCGAGAAAAATGAGATCGAACTGCCCGCCCAATTCATCCGGCGCAACATCGCCGCTGGATTTGCGAACGAGCTTCAGTTGATGCCTGATTGCTTTCACATTCTTCTCAAATATCGCAAACGTGTCGCGAACGCCATCGGGCATGGTCTGGTTCTGCCATGTATCAATGCAGACAATCGAGGAGTGTGTGCTGCGCAAGCCCGCCGCAAGAAAACACGTCGAAGCACCCAGATAAGACCCAATCTCAAGCACGCGGGCGTCGGGACGGCATTCATGCGCCAGCTCGAACAACATTTCCAACTCCTCCGGGACTGTGAAGGTAGGAATCTTGTAAGCCCCCGCCAATCCGCGCTGGCGGAGAGCCAGCTTGACCAACGACGCCTGGAAGCGGCAGTGGGTTCCGCGCGCGACTCGTTTTGAGAACTCTATTTGTCTGGTGAGCATTGAGTTGTTGTCAAATGTTCAAAGCCGGACAGCAGCAGGAACATCAGCCAAAGCATTCGACCGGTGAAATGCATGGCCAACCGTGTTGGCAAGATTCTTCAAGGTCGAAGGGGCCAGGAGTAATATGCATCCAAGGTAGGCAGTGCCGCCGATGGCCACCTTGCAGGCCAGCCGCAACACAAGTGGAACATCCGCCGGCAGCATGGCGGCCACGACCCAAATCATTCCGACCATCAAAAGCGAGGCCAACCCCGGCACCAGGCAAGGCTTGCAATAACTTAATGGACTCAAGCCAATCCGCTGGCGGATGAACAACAGGGAAGGAATGGCGATGACCATGCTGTTCACGATCAGCCCCAGCACAAGATAGGCGACGCCGAACCGAATTCCGACCAGGCATGCCACCAGCACGCCGACGACGTGCCACACGTTCAGCCACACATATTTCCCGACTCCGCCGGAAGCCAGCAATACCGGGTAACAAAAGACTTGGAGGGCTTCAATCAACGAAAAAAGTGACAACAACAAACACAGCACCGCAGCAGCCGCCCACTTCGCGCCAAAGAGGATCGGCACCAGGTCTGAAGCGACGGCGGCCAGTCCCACGAATATGGCGAACGAGACGATGGCGTTCAACTCCATCCCCTCGAAGACCGCTCGCCGCATTTTGGCATGGTCATCCTGAAGACGCGACAGGGACGGCAATGACACAATGGCCACCGGTTGTTGGGCCAGCATATTTGCCAAGCCAGGCATCTTGCCGGCAATCGAATACAAGCCCAGCATTGGCATGCCGGCAAAGCGGCCGATTATGATTTGATCAAGGCGGGACGAGAAAAACCAGAGAATCGAAGCTGTAAAAACCGACAAGCTTATGCCTAACAGCTCCCGGAAGTGCGGCAGGGAGAACCTCATGGAAGGGCGATAGGTTGACATTCTCCAGAGGAATATCGCGCCGGCGGTTTCGCCGGCCAGTTGCTGGCCAACGAGTGACCAAACTCCGCAGCCCGCGAGTGCCATTCCCACGCCCACGGCACCACCGGCGGCATTGGCTGTCAGATTGCGGAGCACTGGTTGGCGGAAGTTCATTGCCCTGACGAAAAGCGTTGCATGGATTGCCGAAGCGGCTCCAATCACCAGTCCGAGCGATGACCATCGCAGCAGTGGAACGAGCCGGGGTTCCTTGAACAGCGCCGATACCGGACCCGCCAACATCATTGTGCCCAAACAAAGGATGATGGCGCAACCCATATTGAACCAGAAGGCAGCGTCCTTGTGCCCGGACTTCAAATCCTGCCGTTGAATGAGAGCCATGCTGATGCCTTGGTCCACGAACATGGTGACAATCCCCAAATAGACCCCAACGAGGGCAATCAGGCCAAATGCCGCAGGTTCCAACAGCCGGGCGAGCGTCGTGAAAACAACGAGTGAAAGGAATTGCTTTCCGACGATGCTGATCGCCTGCCACTTTAATCCCCGGGCGACCTGTGTTTTAAGAGTCATGAAAGTTGCGGGAATGCGGATGTCAGGACGGAGGTCGTTCCTGTCTCAAGATGCCGCCAATCGTCATTGAAATTCCGGAACCGATCTAAGCTTTTTGAGTTTCGCTGAATTCCGGTTGAATGTCCGCCAGCATGGCCACACACCCCGCACGACCCGGACATGACAACTGGCACGGACAATTTGACATGGAGTTCGGTCCGTAACGCTGATTGCCGGAGATGGGTTCAGGGCGGTGGTGTAACAACACGCAAACCCTGCGGCGGCGCCAGATAAGCCATCCCGTTGACCGCCGCACTGCCGCCTCCAGCACCGGTGAACGTTACGTTTTGCGTGTTGGTTCCAGCCGCCGTTGGGCTGTAGTTGATGGTAACCGTCTGACTTTGTCCCGCCTCCAGGTTGTAGGAACCGCCCGAAACAATGCTGAAGGGCGCGGCCGCGCTGGCATTGCCCGCGAGCGTGCCGCCGCCGGTGTTTTGCACCGTTAATATTTGATTGGTTGACGCTCCAACGGCAACCGAGCCGAAATTCTGGCTTGCCGGCGTGATTGAAATGGCGGGCGATGCGTTGGTATTGGCGACAGCATACGCGCCAATCGTCCAGTTGCCGGCTGACGAACGCGCGGTGCCTGCATAGTCCATGTTCAGCCCAGGCAGATTGAGGCTGGTCAGATTGGCGCCTGCGCCAATCGCCGGACTCGTTGATTGCAAATGGAAGTCATTCAGGTAATCGCTGGTTCCCGTCCCGTAGCTGATGTTCACAAACTTGGGGTCGCCGACCACGGAATTTAACTCCCAACCAAACTGGCTTTGGACATTCGCAACCGAATAATTGGCACCACCGCCCCCGATTGCAATGGGCGTCCCGGCGGTGTTGAACGACTCATAATCATTGCAGTTGAAAAACCAATTCGTTTTCAGCCACGAGTTGTCCGCATGGAGATCGTAAGCCGAAACCACCGCATTGTTGCCGCTTCCTGTCGCCGTGTCATAATAGATGTTATTCATCACCACAACCCTTTGCGGCAGGTCAACTACTCCGTTATAAACATTCGTGGTTCCTCCAATGTGAACGTCCGACGTGTAAAAATCGTAAAACGTGTTGTTAAAGACATTGACGGTCTGCGTGACCCCCGGCGTGAAGAGCCCACCGCCGATGGTGATGTTGCCATTAGCCATGCCGCTGTAGATGAATATGTTGTTGAAAATGTTGACCGATTCGCCCTCGGTTATGTAAATCGGAGCCGTGCCGCCGCCGGTGGGTTGTGTCGAGTAGAACAGGTTGTTGTGGAAGTTATTGTTCGTGCCGTAGGTGCAATTGATGTAATCACACCGAAAGAAGATTCCGTCCACATGAGGCCAGCCCCCGTAACCCGTCCAGTAGCTCGAATTGAACTGGTAGTAGTCGTGGAAAGTGCAACCAAAAATGTTCAAGCCATCGGTGTAGGCGGAATTCCCCCTGCTGGCGATGTCAACACACCAGACGAGCGAATCCGTGAACGAGCAACGCGCCACGGTGAGGTTCGTCAAGACTGGCCCGGCTGAAAATTCAACCCCCACCGCCATCCTTGTGAACGTGCAATTGGTAACGGTTATGTTGCCAAATACCCCACCCATGGAGCAACCGCCACCGACGCCTAGGCCGCAAATGGAGGTGTTATTCATCGGCTGCTGGTTGAACCAATAGCCCAGCATGGAAAAATCGCAGTCGCTGACGTAGATATTATTTGCTGACGTTGTCATATTGACCCCGTAGCCGGGATTGGGAGGCACCGCCGAGCCAAGGTCGGCTGGCAAAGTGGCCGAGCCGCCTAATTGCGTTATGCTGAAGTCGCGGATTGTGATATTCGACACCGGAGTATTCACTGCAAACGCCGTGTGCCCCGGATTGCTGTTGTTGTCAGTGAGAATGGCCTTACCGCTCCCCCAAGTGCCAGCGCTGTTGCCATCGTAGGTGACACCCGAAACATTGACGTTAAAACCCGCAACCGGAACACCCGCCGCTCCTCCAGAAGTGAACACATAGCTGACACCACCCTTGAATATCACCGTGTCGCCGGATTGCAGCGACGTTGATGCGGCTGTCCCGGTCGCCTGTCCGTCTTCCGGACAATGCATCCAAGCCGTGGTCTGGGAAGTGCCGTTGTTGTTGTCATTGCCACCGGCATAATCAACATAGTAATTGGCTGCGTGACAGCACAACGAGATGGCAAATACACCCGCAGTGATGTTCCCAACTTTAAAATTAAATAAATTTCCGCTTAACATATGTCAATTTCAGCAATCCACGATCAAATTCAGAATCGAGCTATTAAAAGCACAATCCATGCCATTAACCGTGGTCGGGGAGCAATTTAATGTTCCAACCCCATAAGCAAGTTAACACCCGGTTCATTTACAATCCAGACGCATCCCTCCTGTATTGTCGTTATTTGTGACAATGCGCGCAATGTCCCGCTCTGGGACACGCTGGAGCCGACCATTGCACCGAAATGAACGCAGGGTTTCATACGCCGTAAGCATCCATTCGCGGGCACAAAGGCTGGTGATAATACAGCCATTTCTGAACCCGCAAATAAAACCGTGCGCATCTGCCCAGCCAGACGGGTGCGCGCTGGCAAAAGTTTTGAACCCGTAAATGCCGCTGTAAAAGCTTTCGGCGGCGGCGCACAAGCCCGCTCGGCAACCGGGCGGACCAACGCGGCGAACTCTGCAATTCCGCGAGGATTTCATCCGTCCTTAGAATCACTTCCGGCTCGGTGGCACCGCGGCTCAAACTGTTATCTACTCCACCGTGCCAAATGACGAGCGGCTCCGCGATGTAAGCCCAAGGCCCCGTCAACGCCAGCCGCAACGCCAGATCATAATCTTCCAGAAGGCGAAAGTTTTCGTTAAACAGACCAACTTGGTTCAACAGCCCGCGCCTGACCGCCACAGTTTGATTGAAAAACAAAAAACGCGTCAGCAGAACTTCACCTGGATTCGTCCATACTCCCTGCGAAGCTTCAGGTGACAAGCCAGCTATGGCAAACGAAGTCTTCTCGCTGCCGTCGGCTGCAATCATTCTGGCATTGCACACACAGCATTGGACGCCATGGGCGGAGGTTCTTTCCAGCAAACGGACCTGATGCTCCAGTTTTTCAGGCAGCCAGGCATCATCGGAATCCAAAAAACAGATGATTTCTCCCGTGGTGGCCCGGATGCCGACATTGCGCGCTTTTCCAGGCCCGGAATTCATTTGGCGGATGAGCCGGATGCGGTTTCCATAACTTTCCAGTTGTTTGACCGTTGAATCCGTCGAACCGTCATCCACAACAATCACCTCGATGCGACGATATGTCTGTGCAAGCACGCTTGCCACGGCGCGTTGAATGGTTCCCGCGCGGTTATAGACGGGGATGATCACGCTGACCAGCGGAGCCGGTGATTGTTCGGACGCGGTGTTCATGAATTGGCGGCGGAAACGCGTTCCCACAGGTTGGTATGTTGGTTTAAGCGGCGCACAATTCGAGCCGGTGCGCCCACCGCCACTGAATGGTCAGGCACATCATTCAAAACAACCGAGTTGGCGCCGATGACACAATTCCTTCCGATGCGGCAGGACATGATTGCGGCATTTTCCCCGATCCAGCTTCCGCGGCCAATGACCACCGGTTTGCCCGCGGCAATTCCCTGTTCGAGAATGGGACGGTCCGGGTTCTGATAGGCATGGCCATGGTCGCTGATAAAAACGCCGTCCGCGGTCAACACTTTATCTTCGATGAGCACACGTTCCACGCAGGTAATGTGGTTGAAGTTGCCAATGATGGATCCATCGCCGACGACCAGTTCCGGACGTTGAGCCGGGTTCGGCTCGGTTTGCAGCCAGCAGTGCTTGTGAATTATCACTCCGCTGCCGATTGACATGTTTTCAACGTTCTTCAATCGAAGCGGTTTGATAATTCGCGAACCTGGCCCGATGCGGCGGAAAAAATGATGGTAATAAAATTGCGTCTTGAGAAGCCAATACCAATGAGACATTGTTTCGGTCTTCTCAATCAGCGGCTCCCGGATAAAATTGGCGATTTTTCGCGTTAATGTCATTTGGAAGCAGCCATGGCAACCGGACCGCCGGACCGCCTGGCTTTTCTGGCAGCACGGACAATTGCCGCCAGGGCAAACAGCCAGATTGACCACTTTGGCTCCGGCACATCGAGCGGCGGACCGCTCCCCGCACTGGTGATGACCCATTGCCAGGTCGAGGGGTCATTCACGTTCGGCTGGGAGGTGATGGCAATATCGAGATACCCGCTCCATCCCGCTCCACCAAGAGACAGGGTTGAATCCGAGGTGTTCCAGTCCTGTGCCGGAACCGGACTAAAAAGCACGTCTGCGTAGCCCGGAAAGACCAACCCGGATGCTGGATCGGGCTGGAACCATGCGGCGGATTCGGATTGCTGGAGATTTATGGCCGGGCCGGATTCGGAAAATTGGAAGGAATAATTCAACTGCCAAAAGCCGGATGGCGAATCAACGGTTCCCACCGGCTGACCGACTCCACTAATTGAGAGGCCATATTGAAAAATCGTATCGGCGCTCCAAGTGACGTCTTGGGCGCGGACGGAAGACACCCCTATCGGGACGCAGAATATCAACGCAACGAGTTTTGCTTGAATCGTCATAAATTTGGCGATGTTTCAGCAAGAGTATCGCTCGGAGCCTTGATCCGGCTCTCAAGCTTGCGCCGCCAGAAGGTCTTCAGCTGTTGAGCCAATTGCGACCGTTTGAACAGGCGTTTGGCCATGCCGGCGCTGAAAACGGCAGCGCCCTGCAACCCATTCAGCACAACTCCCTGCAATGTCTTGGGAAATATGCAAATCGAAGATTCCATGTAACGTTCCGAGCCAAATCGCTGCTTGTAACCCGCCCAGCCCAGACCGAAGTCAACATTTTCGATTTTCGCGCCGCAATGGTCTTGAAAAACACGCATCAGAAGAACCGTCCCGATCTCGTAATCGCGGTAAGCGGGATCGTAACCCGTGGAGGCAAGATAAAGTGTGCTGCCATAGGCAAAACAATGCCAGAACGCCTTCGGTTCGCCCCGGATAAACAACACATACCCCCGCAGTTGTTGCCGTCGCGCCTCGTTCCTCATCCGTTGAATCACTTCATCCTGAAGCCTGAACCCGACGCCGAGTCCACGCTGGTAGGTCTTGCTTGCCACCAACTCGGCGGCCCGGGCAAATTCCCCGACTTCATCCTCGGAGGTGAAAATTTTTATGTCCCATTGGCCGCTGAATTCGCGGTCCAGTGTCGTGGCCAGCCGCTTCAACCAGTAGCGGTGTTTTTTGCTCCGGCTTTTCAGAAAATCATCCCAGTTTCGCGGCATTTGCATCAGCCAGTGTTCGGATTCGCCGGCCATGGCGCTCGACCGG
Source organism: uncultured Bifidobacteriaceae bacterium (assembly GCA_964475285.1). Taxonomy (GTDB): domain Bacteria; phylum Verrucomicrobiota; class Verrucomicrobiia; order Limisphaerales; family UBA11358; genus UBA11358. Next base: position 10,374 of record CAYYWB010000004.1, read on the forward strand.
CTCCGGCCAAACATCCGCCGAACGGATTGCAATTCGGCAGACCCCGCTTTGACCTGTTCGACAATGAGTCGTTTTGCATCCAATTGCCGGAAAAGTCCGGAAAGGCTCTTCAAAAACTGTTCCCACACTTCCGCAGCGCGGTTCCCCATGAAGCCACCTTCGATAAGAATCAACTGCCGCACGGGAAGCTGCAACAACGTCGCGTAGCCCAGACTAATCTTCATTTGCGACCGCTCAAGCCGTCCCGCTAGGAGCGCAACGGGTTGTTCGTCTTCAAGCATGACCAGCACGCAAGGGGAAATGATGTTCCCGCGGCTCTGGATAATCATCCGGAAAAACTCATAATCAGCGCCGGGATGCCATTGCGTGGCTTCCCAAAATGGCCGCAGCGCCTCCAACTCCGCGAACGAGGTGACAACCTTGACTTGGCGGGCTTGCATTGTCGTTGATGCCGCTCAAACGGCGCTTCTGGCTGGAATCTGCGAGGTTTCATCAACCTCCGCTCGTGGTTCGTCACTTTCTTTCAGCGAGCCCGGTTCCGTTGCGGCAAATTTTTGGGAGAGGCCCGAGATGACCGCCAGTTGCATATACCAAACCACGTTCATCTGGTCGAAATAGGTGATGCCAAACCAATCCATTACATGCACCACCAGCATTACTCCCAAACCCCAGAGCAGGAACTCATTTGCGTCTGACCGCTGGGAATTGAAACGAACAACCGCCATGGCTCCTCCGAGCTGGCTGAAGGTCCGGGTTAGCAGAAATAGAAACAGAGCGAGCGCCCCCAAGCCGGCGGTCAAGCCGAACGCAACGAACTGGTTGGTGATGTCCGCCCCGCCGGTGGTTGCCAGATCATATGGAAACCAACCGCTGGTTTCCGTTATGGGAATGCCGGCCAGCCACCATTTGCCCAGATGTTGGAACGAAACATCCAGCAGATAAGAACGATGCCAACCATCGCCTCCGGTGATCGAACTGATATGGGCAAAGATATACCATATCGGGGCTTTCATCACCAGCGCGAGCAGGATGATAACGCCCACAATTGCCCATCGCACCTTCCGCATTTCGGTTCTGAAGAGCCAAAATCCCCAGCACGCCAGACCCGTGGCCGCCGCCCCCGCCGCCCCTCCGGAATTTGCAGCCCAGACAATGATGACGCAAAGGCCGATGCCAATCAGTGGCCGTCTTGGCTCCCGCGTTGCTGCGGCCAGGCCGATGAACAGCGGGATGAAACTTGCGGCAAACATGCCCAGCGTATCCGGCTGGCGAAAGCTGCCGAAGCAGCGCGGCCGCCCGTTCCGCATCCACGCGCTGCCCCCATCCACTCCTCCGATGACGGCGAACGGATTGTGGCCAGTCATGCTCTCAACCAGAACGAGCAGCGCGTATGGCGCCAATAGAATGACGAAAGCGCCGAGAAACCAGCGGAAATCCTCCATGTCACTTAACAGACCCCGGAATGTGAAGTAACAAAGGAACACGTCCAATGTCGTGCCAATCTGATATGCCTGTCCCTCCGTCGAACGAAGCAGGAAGACAACGGTTGTGTAGAAATAAAGCAGGAGCAAGGCCCGATCAATTTTGTTCAACTGGTGGAATGAAAACTCGCGACGGGCCGCCACGCGGATGAAACCCGCCAGCTCGAGGAATCGCGTCGGAAAACAATTGAACCCTCCGATGTCAATATTTGAATTTTGAGTGAGGAACATCACTCCGGCCATCATCCCCAGCAACGCCGATCTCCGTGAGCCAAAGAGGACCACAAAAAGCAAAACCGCCAAAATCAATGTTCCAAGCGCGTTCATTGGGCGGACAGGCTTTCCATGAGGCATTCATCAACGCGGGGGCGCCCCATTGCCATTACTTCCTGGTAAGCCGCCAGCAATTTTCGCCCCGCGGCGGTCCAGGTGAGTTCAGGCACGGCGCGAATCGAAGCGGCGCGCAACTTTTCCAAAAGCGCGCGGTCTTGATGCAGCATGGTGATGTGCTGCGCCAGCGCTTCGACATCGCCAACGGGATGCACCAGGCTGTTGACGCGGTGGCGGCAGAGATCGGTGCAGGCATCCGAAACCAGCGGCACGCATCCGCTGGCCATGGCTTCCGTGCAGACAAGCCCAAAACCTTCCTCGATGCTGGGCAGCACAAATAAATCGCATTCGCGCATCAATTCAGGAATGTCATTGCGGTGGCCCAAAATCTCGATGCCGGGATGCGCGAGCATGGGCGCCAGTTTTTCACGGTAAGCCGGAATGAAATCGCCCGCGATCAAGAACCGCCCGTTGTTTGAAGCCGGCGATTTAAGCCACGCTTCGAGGGCGAAATGCAGTCCTTTGCGAACCGCGCACACGCCGACGAAAATCATTTTCAGGCCGGCTTTCGGGTCGCGCGGCCTGTCCGATAGGAAAAACTTTTTTTCGTCCACGCCGTAAATGAAACGCACCAGCCGTTCGCGCGGGAAGCCTTGATCCACAAATGTTTTCACCGTGAAGTCGGAGGGGCAGAGGAGCGCGTCAGCTTCCGCATATTCCATTTCCTCGCGCTCGAGAATGGCTGCATTAAAGGCGTGTTCATGTCCGGGCGGCAGCGGCACGCCAATCCGCCCGCATTCATTCCGCACAACCTCGTAGGCGAACCGTGTATGCGCGTTGCAACGTTCCAGCGCGACCGGGATGCCCAGCTTTTTTGCCGCGCGAATGGTCCGCAACGCGCCCAAAGGCCACGCGTGAATGATGTCTATCCTGCCGGCCAGCGAAGGCAGGCGGCGTGCGACCAGCCAGTCGTGCAGCGCACAGGCGCGGTAGGTGCCGAGGAGACGATACGGAATGCGCCACCGTCCGCGTGACAGCGTTGTCTCCACGCGCACCGGACGGGGAAACGCCCGCACGGAATCTCCGGCCATCACCAGCATTTCAGCGCCCGCCTGCGCCGCGCTGTCAATTTCATGCCAGGCCGTCGTGCAGATGCGGCTCATTCCCATGCGATGCGGAAAGCTGTGCAAGACCCGCAATGGCCTGTCCATGTTTTCTCCATTCCTCATGGACAAGCTGCTGAATCCAGCATGGCGGCTCCCGCTTCCTTTTCCAGGGAACCGAACGATGGCCTTGTTCCGGCTTCGGCCATGTCCCTTGACGGCGAGGGCGGCGCGTCTGCAAACTGGCGGTGCCACAATTCCAGAATCAGAAGGCAAAAAACCTCCTTCGAAAACTTGTTGTCCAGGAAATTCGCCTCCAAAAGCCGGCTGACTTCCGCCTTTTGAAAATAACCGCGCGACAAACAACGGTCGGAAAGCAGCACGCCTTCGACCTGCTCCTTGAGTCCGCCGCGCAACCACGATTCGTAGGGCACGGGAAAGCCGGCCTTCTTCCGTTTGAGGATTTCTTCCGGCAGTGATTTGGCGAAGGTCGCCTTCAAAATCCGCTTGGTTTCTTTTCCGCGCACCTTGAAATCGGGAGGCAGCGACGCCGCAAATTCCAGGACTTTGTGGTCCAATAGCGGCACCCGCAATTCGAGCGAATTGGCCATGGTGATCTTGTCCGCCTTCACCAGCAGATCGTCCGGCAGCCACGTTTTTGAGTCCACATACAACATCTGGTTCAGCAGCGGTTCGTCTTTTACCATCGCCGTCAACTGGCCGACAAATTCCGCCGCCGGGGCCGCTGAAGCGCGGGCCAAAAATTCGGGCGTGAAAAAATCCGCCGCGTTGCGGTTGAAAAAACTGGCCGGACCCGAAGTCCGGCTGAAGTATTGCGTCGCCAGTGGACGCCCCAGGGCGCTGCCGTAACGCCGCCATCTTTCGCTGTCGCAAATTTTCCCGGCAAGCACGGCCCCGGCGCCGATTGTCCGCGCGAAAGGCCCGGCAGCCGAGCGGATTGCCTCCAGCCGCATCATGTTCGGATAGTTCGGATATCCGGCAAACGCCTCGTCGCCGCCCTCGCCGGACAACAAGACTTTCACATGATTTCGGGCGAGCTTGGAAACATAAAACAGGGCCACCGCCGGCGGTTCGCAAACAGGCTCCTCCATGTGCCAGACATAGGATGGCAGAAAGTTCCAGAAATCATCCGCTGAAATGCTCGTCTCGAAATGTTCCGTGCCGAACCTTTCGGCGGACAGCCGCGCGTAGGGCCGCTCGTCCACCACCCGGTTGCCATCGAAACCGACGGTGAAGGTTTTGATTTTTTTGTCCGTGGCATGAACGGCAAAATTCAAAATCGCGGAGGAATCCACGCCGCCGCTGGAAAGGATGCCCACGGGCACGTCGGCGATCATGTGGTCGCGCACCGTCGCGGCGAGCAGGCCGTGAAGTTCCTCCGCCGCTTCGTCGAACGGCATTTGCCAGCGTTGTTGGGTGAACTGCAAATCCCAGTATTGCCGTTGCGTCACCCTGCCTTGTTCGACCGTGAGAAAATGTCCCGGCGGCAGCTTGTGGATGCTCTTGAACAGGGTTTCGGCTCCGGGCAGATAATTGAACGCGAGAAATTTCCGGATGCCCGGCAGATTGATTTCACGCGGCACGGCGGCGTCCGCAATGATTGCCTTCAACTCGGAGGCAAAATAGAACGCCCGGTCGGTCTCGCAAAAATAGAGCGGCTTGATGCCCACCCGGTCGCGCGCCACAAACAGCCGCCGCCGTTTCGCATCCCAGATCGCAAACGCAAACATCCCGCGCAATTGCTTCACGCAGTCCGGCCCGAACTCTTCATAAGCGTGGATGATGACTTCCGTGTCCGATTGCGAGCGGAAGACGTGGCCCTTGGCCAGGAGGCTTTCGCGCAATTCCTGAAAGTTGTAAATCTCGCCGTTGAACACGATCCAAATCGTTTCGTCTTCATTTGTCATCGGCTGCGCGCCGGTATTGAGGTCAATGATGGACAATCGGAGATGCCCCAGGCCCGCGTTGCCGTCCAAATGAACGCCCTGTCCGTCGGGACCGCGATGGCGCATTGGATGGAGCATCGCCTGGATCGAGCTGCGCTCAATCCTGGCTTCCGGGTCAAAAAGCAATTTTCCCGCTATGCCGCACATGATCGCTTCGCCTCCGATTCGCCCGGCGTTGCCGCAGGGCCCTGATTTTTTCCGCCGACCGACTGCTCCGCGCCCTTGACGCCGCTGGATTGTTTTGCGGCCCATGATTCGAGGCCGACGCTCCAACGCAGGATGGCAAACCATTTGCGGAAAGAGCCTTTGCTGTTCTTTTTGCCGGCCAGTTTTTTCGCGCCGTTCGCCACCGCGATGAGGGGAAGCCGGATCAACGATGAAACCCCCATCGCGAGGCGATAGCACCATGCGATGGAGCGGCCGCGATGAAATTTCAGAAAACGGAAAACGGATTCGCGCGTCATCACGGTGGAAAACATGGTGCGCGCGGAATTGGAGCTGCCGCCGCCGTGATGCACGATTTGCGCATCCGGCACATACAGGCAATCGAAGCCGGCCTGCCGCACGCGATAACAAAGGTCGAGGTCTTCGGAATACATGAAATAACGTTCGTCGAAACCGGAAACGCACTTGAAGACGGACCGCTTAATCATGATGCACGCGCCTGAAATCACTTCCACAACGGCGGGATTTTGCGTTTCGTCAATCAAGGGCCTCATGCCCCACAAATCGGAACGCGGAAAAATCCGCCGCAGCCATTCCGCATCCAAGACTTGATTCAGAACCGTGGGAAACGACTGGATGCAGCTTGTTTGCAGCGAGCGGTCGGTATTCAACAATCTGGTGCCGACCAGACCGGCATCCGGCAAACGGTTCAATGTTTTAAGGAGCCTGTCCAGTGCCTTGCCGCCGACCTCGGTGTCGGGATTCAAAAAGAGCAGCGCGCGACCGCGCGAACTTGCCGCGCCCAAATTATTCGCGGCGGCAAAACCGACGTTTGTCCGGCTCTGGACGAACCGGACTGCGGGAAATTCCCGCCCCAGCATTTCGCCGCATTCATCAAAGGAACCGGAATCCACCACGACGATTTCGTGAACGCAGCCGGGAGGATTGAGCTGGATTGCCTTGACGCACTGCCTGACATATCCGGCCGAATTCCAGTTGACGATGACGATGGACAGGTCAACCGCCGATGGCGGCAGCCCGGTCGTTATTGACACCCGGTTCGCTTCCTGTTTTGGTGGAGCAATCATGTCAGTCCCAGATGCTGGGCCGCAGGGTCAGCTTTCGGATTTGTTGGGCGCGGATGTAGCGTATCAGGGACGAATCCTCGATTTTGGGAACCCGGCGAAAGTAACCGCCAACAAAACCAAACGCCAAACCCGCGGCGTTCAAAAAATATGGGCGGGCAAAGACCCGCTTCATGCACTTGGCCAGCATGAACAGCGGATGATACGCGCTGATGTAGTTCGCCAGACCGTTCTTGACCCAGTTGCGCCAGGCGCCGTCCGCGGAGCCGGTGTCTTTGTGCTGGAGCAAGAGAATTTCCGCAAACGTCCGCGTGTCCCAGCCGAGCATATTTGCCTTTAATTCATCCACCGTGTCCCAACCGGGCGCTTTCAGGAGACCGCCAAGCTGTTCCCAGCATTGGCGGCGGTAGATTTTCGTGGCTCCACGGACATGAAACCTGGGGTCGTTGCGGGATTCCGCGACCAACGCGCCATCCTTCAGGCAGCAAACGGTTCCACCGCCAATTCCCAATCTGGGATTGGCTGCAAATTGTCCAAGACAAGCTTCAAAATAATTCCTGTCGAAGGAAAGATCCCCGTCCAGTTTAACCAGGAAATCCCACGGCTCGTAATCGGTGAGCTTGTAGCCGTCGTAGAAGGCCTCAATCACGCCGCCGCCCTGTTTGCGATAACCCCGGTCGGGACGATGAACGCCCTGTATCCAAGGATATTGTTTCGCCGCCTCGTCAATAATCTGCTTCGTGTTGTCCGTGGAACCATCGTTGACAATAATCCATTTTCGCGGCTGCAAGGTTTGTGAGACGACCGAATCAATGGTTTTCGGAAGATATTGCCCCTCGTTGCGCACAGGGGTAATGATCACATATCCGCCGTTTGATGGTTGAGAGTAAATAGACGGGAACAGATTGAAGGTTTGCGTCCGGAGTTTGAAATTCCAAGTTCAGGAACCGAGCGCCGGTTCGCCGGAACGCGCGTTTCGCACGGAGTTGCCGTTTCTATTTCCAGAACCGGAAATGCGCCATTTGATGTTTTTTATCGCCGTCTGCGGCAAGGCGAGCCAGTCGTAAGCGCCCTCCAGCTTTGCCTGAAACAGCCTGTCATCATCACCGGAATTGACCGGCAGGCGTTTGATTTGGAAGGGGGCGGCGCCCGCCCGGTGCCGGCCAATTTGCGTTGTGACACAAGTTTCATAGCCGCTGGCGACGAGCAAATCCTTGAACTGGCCCACAAAATCCCGCCGGGCCTGCGGAAAGGCGTAAGGATAAGCAAAGGCTTTGACCGGCGCGCCCAACTGGTTTTCGATTTGAGCTTTTGAATCGGTGATTTCAGACCGGATGTCGGGCCAGGGCAGATCAACCAGTTCGGGATGATGCACGGTGTGGGAGCCGAACTCGATTCCGGCGCGATGAAGCTCCTTTGCCTCCGCCCATGTCAGACATTCCCGCGATTTGAAGGACCGGCGCTCGCTGCCGATGAATGCGGTCGGCAGATACATTGTGGCGGAAAACCCGTGCTGTTGCAGGATCGGGTAGGCGTGCGTGTAAAAATCGCGGAAACCGTCGTCGAAGGTCAGGGCAACAGGACGGAGCATGGAATTCGCACCGTGATCTTCGTGTTCCGCATTCAGCCAGGCGAGGCCATCGCCCAAGGTGACGCCGCGATAACCACCGGCATCCAGCAATTGCATTTGCGCGCGGAATCCCTGCGGACTGGTGCAAACGCGATAATAGGGGCCCGCGCCGGGTTCCGGGTCGCTGGAAATGCTGTGATACATCAGGACGGGCAGAGATGCGTTGGGCGATGTGTGATGCGTGACGCAAATACGACGGAATGGCTGCACCAAATTCAACGCAATGAAACGGTCAAGGCGCATGGTTCAAAGTCCAAAACTGAATTCCTGATTCTGAAGTCAGCGGGCGGCGGCAGTCAAAATGCCAGATTGGATTTCCGAGAAACCTGACTTCATGTGCGAACACCTGAACCGCGTCTGCCGCTGCCTTACTGGACGGCCAGCGTTTCCATTTTGCCAACGCCCCCGGCAGGCCGGCCAATCCGGCTGTTTTTATCGTCAGGCGGGGCATCCAGTTTGCCTCCGTCCAAAGTAACGGGCCGGTTCTCAATCAGGGCATCCACGAGTTCCAGGTAGTCGGCCTGCCGGCGTTGCCAGTTGTTTTGGCTGGCATATTCCAGGGCGTTGGCAACCATGCGCCGGCGGAGTTCACCATTCTGGAGGACTTCGACGATGGCTTCGGCAAGCGCGTCCGGATTTCCCGATTCAAAAAAGCGGACGACGGAGTCATTGAAATAAAAGCGGTCTATCTTCGTGCTCGACACCACCAGCGGCACACCCAGGGACATGAACTCCATTATTTTTGTGCTGTAAGCCTCGTTGCCGAATGAATCCGCGCGCTTGGGCACAACACCTAAATCCGCCTGTGACATCACTTCCGCAATTTCGGACACTGGCCGCGTGTTAAAGAAATGCACCGTGTCTGTCAGCCCCAAATCGCGTGTCAACTCCATGAGTTCATCTTTCTTGTTTCCATCGCCGTAGATGTGAAATTCGGCGGTCGGGATTTTTTTCAACACCGCCGGCATGGCCCGGATCGCGATGTCCAGTCCCTGATGCCATTGCAGTCCGCCGGGGAACATGATGATGCGTTTGTCCCCGTTTGATAAGTGTGGCCGGGGATAATAAAGGCGCTGGTTGACATAATTGATGAACACCGAACATTTTTGCTCCGGCGCGGAGCGGGCAATGAATGGTTTAAGCCACAAATGGTTGGAAATGATGACACGATCGGCAAACCGGGCGGAAGCGCGCTCAATCATTTTGAGAATCGCCACTCCGAAAGTGCTTCCGGCCTTCTGGAACTTGCTGGCGTAAAATTCCGGCATGATGTCGTGGATATCGAGGATGATTTTCGCTCCCGCAAGCTTGGGAAATCCGGCGGCGAAGACCAAAAAATCGGGCATGTTATGCACGTGGATCAAGTCGTAACCATGCCGGATGTGCCTCCACGCCAACCGCACGGCGGCAACCGCCCAAAACCAGAGGAGCGGGAAAAGATAGTCTCCCCGGCTTTGTTGATTTTTGATGTATCTTCCCCAAACGCGAAACACATGCACGGAACCGACTTTTTCGGCAGCCGGGTCGGCGGGGTTTTGCTTCAAGGAGATCACTTCCACGGTGTCGCCCCGCGCGGCCAGAGCCTCGGCGTAACGCATCACCCGGTTGTCGCACCGATAGACGGAATAGACAATCATGCCGATACGGCGGCGGGAAACCGCCGGCTTTGATGGGCGGATTAGGTCAGCGTCCGGCATGGGAGGAACGAATTATGAACAAGGATTGCAGATTCCGAACAGGTGCGGATCTAATGTGAAGCACCAACCGCAAACTCCAAAAGGATTTGCGGGAGCTTGGCGCTGGACGCATCGAAGCACACCCGAAGAATCGGGCGCCAAATTCATTTGTTGCCGAGGAACTCCTGCTGCAGGCGTTCGGGAACGTATTGCCGGGTCTTGTTGAGCACGGCGCCGACGGTGGCCCCTGATTCGGCCAGCCATGTTTTTGCCTCCTGCACGATCTCGCGATCAGATTTTTCCGATTCAACGACCAGCAAAACCATGTCCATAAATCTCGCAAGCCGCGAGGTGAGGCTAGTCTGGCTGACAGTTGGCATGTCGAAAATGATGTAATCATAATCGCTGGCCTTGAGTTTGGGCACCAGGGCGGCAAAGCGTTTCGGCAGAATGCGAGGAAGCTCGCTGCTGTCGGCATTGCCATTGACGACATACAGGTTTTCCTGGACCAGGGCATCTTCCTTGGTTTCAGTCTTCAATGCGGTGTCCAATCCACAGCCGGCCTTGCCTTTGTAAAATTGTTGCGCCGCTCCCTGCTCAAGATTCATGTCCACCAGCAAAACGTTCCCGTCGCCGGTCTCTGACAGCGAGGCCGCCAGCCCCGCGGCGATGGAACTCACGCCCGCGCCCCGGCTGGCGCTCGTTACGGCCACCAATTTCGGCTTGTGGGTGAGGTTGTTGACTTCAAAATAAACAATCAGCCGGTCGCGCAACGCTTCGCAAAATGGATGCAACGATGGATTTTGTTCAAGTGAGACGACCTGCAGGGCGCCATTTTCCACCGGAGCCGGATCACCGCTCCCGGCGGACACGCCGGTTCCCGCAGCTTTTGGCAATTGCAATCGCCGCCGTTCCGGAGCGATGGCAGGATGCGAGCGGCTGTTCCGGGTGAAATATGGGATGGTAAGGAAGAGGGGAACTTTTAGTTTCGCCTCAATTTCGGCTGGCCGCCTCATTGAACGGTCCAGAACGAGTTCAATCAAGAACGCCCAGGCAAGGCCGGCAAGAATGCCGCCGAAGGCCAGCATGGCTGACACCTTGTTAGTTTGTTTCCAATCCCGGGACGGCGGCGATGGCATCTGCACCCACTTGATGTTCGGGGCCTTGCCGGTATCAAGTGCCGCGTTTATGTGAGATTTTTCAAGACCTTCGGATAAAATTTGAAGATTGGCTTGTTGAATTGCCTTCACCTGCTCCAATTGGGCTATAACCGGCTCCAGACTGTTAAGATTGGTTGCCTCCATCTGGAGTTGGTTCAATTTCTCGCCCCAAGCCTTGAGCTTGGCCTGAAGAGCCGCGCTTTCCTGAATTTGTGTTTGCAGACCTGCTGCCGGCGTTCCGGGCTGTCTGACCGGTGGCAGCGAAACGGTCCCCAAGCCGGCGATTTGCGGATATTTCTCTTCGAAGCCGACCTTGTCTTTTTGCGCGCCAGCAATCTGCGCATCCACCTCGATGACCAGCGCATTGCGTTTGGTGAAACCCTGCAGGAGATAACCCTGCTCCTTGTTTCGGAGCGCATCGAGGTTGGCGCAAATTGCATTGTAGGCGTCAATTTGATCCGGAGGAATGGCCGGCTGCGCATTGGTGGCTTCCAGTTTTTCGGGCGGTGCGCTGCCAGCTTCCTTCATGGTCGCCGCGTATCCCGCCAATCCAGCCTGGGCATCCAACATGGCGCCCTGAATTTTGGAAATCTGATCCGCCAAACCCTTTCTGGCGTCGTCCAGGGAAGTGATGTTCGCCTTGTTCTTCAGGTCTGCGATCTGCTTTTCCGTGTCGTTGAGTTGCGCGCTCAAAGTGGATTGTTCCCGACTAAGGGCGTCGTCATACTGCCCACCCGCCGAATGAATCTCCTTATGTTTCTTGAAATAGTCATTTATGACTTCTTGAAGAACGGGCTGAACGATCTGTGGGTCGGAGTGTTTGAACGTGACCACGATGACACTGCTCCGGTTGCCGGCCGTTTCCACCTCCAAATTGCCACGGATGAGGCCTGCGGCAGCAATAGAATTGCTGCCGCCGCCGGCCTTGGCCAGAATGGTGGCCGGCCCGATGTTGGTGGCGGCTTCCTCCGCCAGGTCCAGACTGGTCAAAATCTGGATTTCCGCATTGATGACGTCGTCCCCGCCCGGCACGATTATCCTTTGGTCGCTTCCTATCAGTGACAAGGCCCCGGCTTGGGGCACATATTGGATCAACAACTCCGCCTGCGACTGGTAAGGCGGCGGGTTGAGGCGATGGAAGGCCGCGGCGGCCAGAATACCCGCCAAGGAAAGGAGAATAATTTTCCACTTATGTCGGAACAACACGTAGTAGACATCACCCACCGTTATCCTCATGGGCGGTTGATGTTGAGTCGGTCGGCTGTTATTCATCTTTGTCCAAATTTATTATTCCGCAAAAACACAAATAATCCAAAACTTATTTTCCCATGCGCGATGCCGGCACCGCACCGCGTGAACCGGACGCGATAACCCAATCAGCAGTGCTCTGGAAACACGATCATGCCAGTCAACAGATCCATCGGTTTGAATGACAAAAGCTGACGAGTCCAGCTAGGGACTGATTGCCATCCTAAAGAACCATGGTGAGGAGACATCAAAACAGTTGGTTACAATGAGGGAGCTGCCAGTGCCCGCAACCGGATCACCCAAAGGAGTCCACACCGCCTGATTGAGATTAGTCGCGCATTCAAGTTGATAGGTTTGATTTGTGATTGTTGGCCAGGTAATGGCAAGCTGGTTGGTGCCCAAACGAACTCCACTTAACCGGGGCTGCGCAGCCACCATTAGAGTCCCATCGGCAAAGGCAAATGTGTAGTTTGTCGCATTCAATGTCCCAATACCAACCGAAATAGTATAATATCCTGGCGGACTGTTGATTGTGGCGCTGGTGCTCAAGCTTGGGGCACCGGTCAACACGTTCGTTCCTTCATTATTGACAAAGCCGCTGTAACTGGCAGTCAATGCCGGATTTGGCATTCCAAAAGTTTTGCAATTACTGGCTGCGTTCACCATCAATGTTATTGGCGTGATATTGGCTGTCAATCCCGCCAATGAGGCGAGGGTATAATTGGCCGCGCTCGCCCCCGACAATGTGAGTCCGCTCACACTCACCGGAATGTTGGTCCCCACACTGGCGCAGGCAAAATTGGCTGTGTAATTATTGGTGGACAGGCTCACCGCGTCGCCGCTGACAACGCCGGCCAGGATCAGGTTGGTCAGAGTGATCGTTGCCGCTGTGGTGCCGTCATAGGCCTTATTTTGGGCTTCAATCCCGGTGTTGGCTGTTGCCGTCAGCACGGCTCCCGTCACAGTCAACATCCCGTTCACCAGGCTCACCGCGTAATTCGTCGCCACGAGATTTCCAAGTGAGTTGGTAATCACATAGCCACCAACCGGACTGTTCGTCACCGCACTGGTCATCAACTGCGGCGACCCGCTCAACACATTGGTTCCTTCGCTGTTAACGAATCCATTGTAACTCACCGTGAATACCGGGTTAGTCGCGCCGTAGGCCCGCATCCGGCTGTTTGCTGTCACTGTCAGCGTCACTGTTCCAATCGCATCACTTACCGTCCCGTTGGTGTTGTTGTAGTTTCCCGTCACATCCGTGAACGTCCAGCCGTCGCCGGCGTAGCTGCCCGCCGCCGTGTGCATCGTCCCGCTCAAGTCCAGTCCACTCAAATTCTCGTTCAACACGCCATTGGCAGTTCCGACTGCCGCGTGCGCCGAACCATCGTAGGTCACGTTGTAGGGCGTCACGGTGATTGTAGCGCTGGCCTTGGTGATGTTCGCCGTCGTGGCCGGCTGTGTGAGAACGTAATTGCCGGTATCGCTGCCATTCAATGTCAAACCGGCAATTTGCACGATCTTGTTTGAACCCGCGTTCCGGTCGGCAAACGCTCCGCTGACGCCATTGCTATTCAAGGTTATGTCTGAACCGGCGAGACCCTGGCCCGCCAAAATGGCGGCGCTTGCATTGACCGTAGCATTGGTGGTGCCATCATAAATCTTGTCGGAAGCCGTGATCCCGGTTACCGTCAGTTGTCCCGGATTCACGGTGATCAAGAAGCTGTTGGTTGCGCTCATTCCATCGGTGTCAGTGACGATTACACCGATGGCAGTCGTTCCTATCTGATTGGGTTCCGGCGTCAGAGTGATGGTGCGATTCGAATCCGAGCCGCCAAACGCAATGTCAGAAGTGGTCATCAATGTTGGATTGGACGATGTGGCCGTCAGCACCAAATTCGCGGCAGGAGTTTGTGCGTCGTAGATGTTAAAAGGGATCGCCGCCGTCTGCGTGTTCACCGGTGTTGATTCGCTCGTGAGGCCATTAATAGTGGGGGGCGAGACGGTCGCCATTATCAAACTCCAGGCGGCTATGCTGCCGCTGTTCGTGTTCAGATAGTTTGTATATCCATAAACATATAGCGACCAGGTGCCGTTGGCCGACAATCCGTTAAAATTCGACATGGCCGCTGGTGCGTTTGTATAAAAGGATGGCAGCGGCGCTGGTGATGGAAAGGTGGCTGGACCGCCATTGGTATTGGAAGAATAATTGGCCGGACTAAAGGGGATTGAAATAAGCGGATATGGGAATGGCAGCGCAAATATCGCGTTGTCGCTCAACGTGGTCGTGATATTGGTCGCGCCCCCGGTCCAGCCGGAACCGTCACCGGCACGCGAGTATATGACGACCGAAGTTTGATTATCTGGAGCCACCAGAAGCATATCCACATCACCCGGGTATGCGTGGTTGAATTGACTCAATGTCACCGTCAAATTGGTTATGGTGCCACTCATGTTGGAAACGACAATTTGCGAGGGGTATGGCGCTGCCATTCCTTGGGTCGGGATCGTAATTAGATTCGTGTTTGCGAATCTCGCCGATCCGAGTGGTGGCGGGTTGACCGTGAAAACAAAACTGTTGGTTGCGCTGCCAACCCCGTCGTTGGCAATGATGGTTACGGTCGAAGTCCCGGTTTGGCCAAAAACCGGGGTTATTGAAATATACCTTTGTACGCCCAGGAGGCCCTGATTAACAGGCACATCATTAAAGTAGGCGTAAAAAAAGATGTTGGTCACTGGGACGATTTGCGGATTGGATGAAGTGGCAGTTAGTTGTATCTGATCCAATGTAACGTATGTGTCGCTCAAGTGTAAAAGAACGGGCCCGACCGGCTGATCTTCGAATACGGTCTGATTTGTGATGGCCGAAAACGCCGGCTGTGCCTGCACGGAAAGTGTCGTAGCCAGGAGAATCTGGCAGCCTGCGAACACACTGAACGATTTGATGGTAGAAGTTAATATCATTGGGAAGCGACTGAGTTTGACTTTAGATTTCAAGTGATTAGGGGCGGAGAACCTCAAGATGCCACATTTCATATTGACGTTCAGAAGAACGTCTGCATCGAGAAGGCAGGAACGGTGGCGATTTGACGGTGTTTTCCGTCAAGAGCACGCCCTTTGACACTCAACTTTTCGACGCGAGTGATTTGATGACCCGGGCCGGATTGCCTGCTACAATGCTGTTTGGCGGCACGTCCCGGGTCGCCACGCTGCCCGCGCCAATCATGGCATTTTCCCCGACGGTGATGCCGCAAAGCAGCACCGCACCGGAGCCGATGGATGCGCCGCGTTTGACCAGCGTGGAAACGCAAGCCCAGTCTGCCTCGGTCTGCAATTGCCCATTGGCTGTGGCGCGGGGGTAACGGTCGTTGGTGAAGGTGACGTTGTGGCCAACAAAAACCTCGTCCTCCAAGATGACACCCTCACAAATGAAAGTGTGGCTGGAGATTTTACAGCGGTTCCCGACTTTGGCCCCCTTTTGAATTTCCACAAAGGTGCCAATCTTCACGTCGTCCCCGATTTCACAGCCGTAAAGGTTGGCAAAACCGGCGAGCCGGACATTTTTGCCAAACTTCACATCAGGCGCCACCCGCAAACACGTTGGTTGTGACCAGCTCATCTCGCGTCAACCTGACGTCCATTCCCATTCTGCCCGTTCACATGGATTTTTATGCGGAGCTTGGGATCAACGGGAAGAACATATTTGGCGCTTCGGACCGGGGCGGCGGATGTTTTGGGAACTGCCAATCGTGCCAGCCTTCCTGAAACCGGGCGGACCGGTTTGTGGCCGTTGAGTCCGGACGCAAGCTCCACCGGTGAGCCGCCCCGTTTCAAGGATTCAGACGATGCCTCCAAAATGCGGACCAGTTCCAGTCCCTGGCTGCCATCGGTCGTCGGCGCGGTCCCGTTCCGGATGCAATCCAGGAAATGCTGGCATTCAGTTTTCAATGGCTCCTCTTGTTTGACATAAGGGGCATACATATCCCCATAATGATAGGCGTAATGAAATTCGGCAAACGTGTCGTAGTGGGGCGGACGTTCCACCCGCGCATCGAAGATGCGGATTTTTTCCAGCGGCGCGACATCGTCATAAACAATCATCCGTTTGCTGCCGACAATGGTCATTTCCCGGACTTTTCTCGGATCCAGCCAACTGCTGTGAATGATCGCGGTTCTCTGGTTTGGGAAACTCAAACACATGGTTGTCACGTCTTCCACTCCTGGCGTGATGTGGGCGCTGCCGCGACAATTGATGGTTACAGGTTGTTCGCCCATGATGTTAAGGACAATCGAAATATCATGCGGAGCCAGATCCCAAGCCACATTGATGTCCTTTTGGAAAAGCCCCAGGTTGAGTCGGCGGGCGCAAATGTATCGGATTTCTCCGATATCACCGTGGTCCACGATCTCCTTGATTTTTCTCACGGCTGGCGAATAGAGAAAGGTGTGGCCGGTCATGAGCACCAAACCCTTCCTTTGGGCGATGGCGATCAACTCCTGACATTCCGCGGATGAACTTGCCATGGGTTTTTCGATCAGGGTGTGTTTGCCGGCCAGCAGGCTGGCACGGGCCATGGGATAGTGCGTGTTGACCGCCGTGGCGATGACGACCGCATCCAGGCCGGCCCCGTTTAGCAAGTGCCGATATTCCGTTGTTCCTTGAACCTCGGGATACAAGGGCTTGAGATGAGCAAGCCGTTGCTCGTTGAGGTCGCAGATCATTTTCAGGTTGCTGTCTGGAAGGGATCTGAAGTTTCGCATCAGATTCGGCCCCCAATATCCGCACCCGACCACTCCGATTTTTATTTGCTTTGACATAGATTTTATTCTTTCAGTTTTAGGTTCGCCGCACTTGTTTGAGCAAAGGCACACCCCTTGCCAGGAAGATGTTGATGAGTGACATGAGCGACTATTAAAGATTGGGTTGATACGACTGCGGAGCTTGAGGCTTCAGCGCAAGTCTTTTCACCTTTTTCCGGGCATGCAAAACCTGGCCAAGGATGGCAGGGACGGTCTTAAAAATAATCATCAAATCCAGCCACAGGGTCTTTTCCCTCGCGTAGCTGATGTCCAGTTGCATCATTTCGGCAAATGTGGTCTGGTTTTTGCCGCTGACCTGCCAGAGCCCGGTAAGGCCGGGCAATGTGTTGAATCGTTCCCACTGCCATGGCAGATACTTGTCGCATTCATAGTCCAGACAGGGGCGCGGCCCGACGATGCTCATCTCGCCCCGCAGCACGTTGATGAGTTGCGGCAGCTCATCCAATCCCGACGCGCGAAGCAGCGGGCCAAACGGAATGATCCGCGAATCACCACGCGCATCCAACTTGACCATGGGAGCGTCCGATTTCATCAACTGTTGAAGATGCCCCTGATGGGTTGTCGTTTCCGCGCCGACGAACATCGTCCGAAATTTGAAACACATGAACTTTCGACCCAAATAGCCGACACGTTCCTGTCGGAATAAAACCGGCCCGTCAGAAACCAATTGAATCAGCACGGCGACCAGAACGGCCAGCGGCAGCCCGAAAGGCAGGATTAACAGGATGAAAACAACATCCAATGTCCGCTTCCAGCGGGGAATTTCAGGAATGCTGATCATTTTCTTGCGATCGGATGTTGTGAAGGGAAAAATTTCATTTTATGGCAGGACAAAAAGGCCAGCGACAAAAGAGAGCATCGGATTCAAGATGATGGTTTTTAAAAATTGACGCGAAACTGCGAACACTTGCGAATCGGTTTTCTGACGATGCAGTGTTTTATTCGTTAAGCTTCGACAAATCTTCATATCATTTATAAAAATAAACAGCTCCGCACTTGTTCGTTTCATGTTCTTCTCCACAAAACCAACCTCTCGTCTCCCGAGACCCATTTTGGGTCTGAATTTTCCCATCCTTAAACCGGCACCAGCCCTCCGCAAGGTGCCGCTAAAATCGGCGCCAGCTCGGCCAAAGTATTCTTAACCAGCACCACCGAACAGCGATTCACTTCCACCGGAGTCGGACCGCCCAGAACCTCGAGCAAAACTTGAACGCGCTTTTTTGCGGGCATCAGGCGCAAAACATAGGCGCGCATGCCGGCAAAAGCTCCCTCGCCAATTGTCACTTCATCTCCCGGCGAAATTCGATCAGGCACTGTCATGGTGTCTTCCGCCTCAAAACACTCCCGCAATTCTTCGACGATGATGTCCGGCACTGGCGGGATTCGATGGCCAAAATGCACCAGGCTGTGAACCCCGTTCGCATATTGTATTTCATCCACACATTCTTCGAGCACGCAGCGGACAAACACATAACACGGAAACAGCGGCTCCAGCACCCGTATCACACCACGTTGCGTTGCCCGCTCAACGCGCAGTTGAGGCTGGAACACCTCCAGATTCAGATTCCTGCGCATGTGCGCTGCCGCGAGATGCTCGTGTTTCGGCTTTGTCCGCGCACAATACCAAGCTGGATGTCCGGTTTGCATTTTTTAAGGTGCTTCCTAATAACAACACAGATTATTTCGCTCGCTGGATGAACTTGCACAATTCTCCCGTGCGTGACTATGGGGTGTTTTACCCGTGCCTCGACCCAATCGAATGAACTTGTAATCAGAATTTTCTTTCATGGGTGTCATTATTGCATTGAATGGATGCGCGGACAATCGGGGCAGGACGCTGAAAGGTGAGTAGGGGTTTCCCTTACTCTTTTCAGCCCTGCTGACCGGCGGAACAGGGTAAAGTCGCCGGGATTTGATTCAGCAAGTGTCGTCACGGGAGCGTGGAGATTAACCTGTTGGAAACCTGTGGGAATTATCGCGGCTTGCCGGGAAATCCGGGGCGCGGGTTGGCCTGCGCCGGTTTGAATTGGGCCGGTCTTCCCCACTCGCAGCGTTCCAATTGCAAGGCGCACTGGAAAAAGGCGGCGGCAGTATCCACGCCATTCGCGTCGAAACAGTGTTTGCACTGAAAAGCGTAGTTTGCCAAATCCGCGTCATCAGGCAGTTTCAACTTGTCCTTGAGCTTTTTGCAGCGGGTTGCCAGCGTTTCGTCGCTTATTTTCAGTTGAGCGGCGATGTCGCCCATGGATAATCCCGATCCGAGGAGCAGGAACACTTGGAATTCGTCTTCGTCAACATGTTCGCCTGCGGCTGGACGCCGCTGTGCCGGCGCGGCCGGGCCGGAAGTGGAGAGGTTTAATTTATGGCTGATGTAAGTTTCCTTTCGCAAAACCATGCGGATGGCCGCGAGTATTTCCTGTGCGGCGTCTTCTTTCATGACGTAGCCAACGGCCCCGGCGTGCAAGGCGTCTTCCGCGCATTGAATGTTGTCGAACTGCGAAATAACGAGAATGGACACATCGGGAAACTGATCGCGCAATGTGCCAATGATGTTAAGGGCGTTGCCATCCCTCAAATTCAAATCCAGCAGCAGCATCTGCGGATGGTCTTTCTTCACGGCGGGAATAATTCCTGCCACCGTGTCAACTTCGTCCGGGCAGCAGGCCAAATCGTCCTGTCGGTTCAACAACAGGTTGATGCCGTGCCAAACCACCGGATGATCATCCACGACAAGAACCCGCGCTTTTTCAGCTTGAGAAGCTAACATGGCTTTTTATCGGATATTTTGTGTCCTCTTTTTTTACGGCGCGTCCCATAACAACCATTGCACCGATTTTCAGAAATGTAACAAGGCTGTAGCATTCAGGGCATCAGGGTGTCGGCCTGATTTTTTGGTAGGATTTTCACCGATGGACAATGCGCCGCCGGGATTCCAATCACTGAAAGAACGGGTGTCAGGCCGCCAGCGGATCGGACGGCGCATTCCTCAACTGGGTGCCTTGTTCCACCCAATGTGTGGCATAGTGGACGAGTTCGGTTGAGTTGGATAATCCGAGTTTATGTTTGAGATGCTCCCGGTAAGTTTCCACGGTTTTGATGCTTAAATTCATTTGCCCCGCGATTTTGCGGGTGCTTGTTCCTATGCCGAGCAATTGAAGCACATGCAATTCGCGGTCCGTCAGCTTTTCCACGGAGGCGGCGCGCGGAGCGGACTTGCCGGTGAAGTTTGTCTGCAAGACGCGGTTCGTCATTGCGCGCGAGAGATACACTTGCCCCGCCAAAACCGTGCGAATGGCGCCAATGACCTCTTCCGTGGCCTGATTTTTCATTACATAGCCCTTCGCGCCGGCGCGCAAGGACCGCTCCGCATACACCGCTTCATCAAACTGGGAAATGACCACGATGCGAAGTTTTTCATGCCTAGATATAAGAGCCTTGATGGATTCAAGCCCGTCCGCCTGCCCTAGTCGAAGATCCAGCAATACCACGTCTGGTTTTTTAGCAATCACAGCCTCTTGCGCCTTCAAAATGTCCTGAACGCCTGCGCAACAAAACAAGTCTTTCTGCGAATCTATCAAGTCCGCCAGCCCCTGACAAACGATCGGATGATCGTCCACAACCAAAACGCCGGCCTTTCCGTTCGTTTTTGTGAACGGGGAATTCACGTCAGTTGTCTTTCGTCCATTCACAGTCATCACTCCCTGTTTGTATCAACTCGGATTGCTCTCCCGACATTCTCTTTCAATAGCGCAAAATGACAAAATGTATGATTATGTCAAGTTGAAAAATGGATTTTTGTTGCCAACATGCACGACGGCAACGACATGGGAAGAATTAAAATTGACGCTGTTCTCAGCGGGTGTCAGATCCGCCAAGTGGTTGCCCGGCCAATTGTTTCGTCCCTTCAGCTTTTTACAGACCACAATCCTGCGGGCACTGTGCATTCAATCCGTGTCCCTGTGTTTGGTTGTGATTTGATGGCAAGATGGCTGCGGATCGAATTGGCCCTAAATTGCATGATTTGCAGCCCCATGCCCGAATGGGATCTGGAACCCGACGAAAACCCTTTCCCGTTGTCCGAGATCTTCAGACATAACCTCATGCCATCCACCACAAGTTCCACATTGATTTGCCGGGCCTGACCGTGGCGAATGGCGTTTTGAATTGCTTCCTGGGTGATGCGATAAAATGCGATGCCCGTTTGCGCGTTGACATCCAGATGCTCCCGCTCGCAGTCAAAGGCGCATTCCACATGGAAAAGCTCCCGGGTTTGCCCTGCCAGATTTCGCAACGCGGCAACCAGCCCGTTTGCTTCCACATGAACCGGGTCAAGCCCATGGGCCAGATTGCGGGTCTGCGCGATGGCGGTATTCACCAATCCAACGACTTCTTTGGCCCGCCACGCTTCTACGGAATTTTCCTTGGTCAAAGCTTCTTCCAGCATTTTGGCCTTCAGCCCGATTCCCAGCAGAAATTGTCCCAACCCGTCGTGAAGATCATGCCCCAGCCGCCGGCGCTCGTCGGCGCCGATTTCGAGCAGCTTTTCTTCCAGACGTTTGCGCAACGTGATGTCACGGGCGATGACCAATGCGCATCTGTCCTGTCCCATGAAGTGATTGATCGGAAAAGCAGTCACCAAAACATCAATCAGCGTGCCATCCTTCCGGGACCGGGTCGTTCCCATGTTTTTAGTCCATTCACCCCGCCGGATCCGCTGTAAAATTTCCAGCATTTCATTCTCCCGGCCGGGAGGAATCAGCATCGAAGCCGAACGGCCAACCGCCTCCTGTGCGGAATAACCGTAAATTCGCTCAGCCGCTTCGTTCCAACTGACGATGATGCCATCGAGGGTTGCGCTGATGATGGCGTCATCGAAATTATCAACGATGCCGGCCAATTCCCGCAGCCGGCCCTCGATTTGATTGCGATCTGATTTGTCGTGCGGAATATCCATCAGGCCAATATTGCATCCATTCTAGTCCGTTGTCCACCCTTCAAAAATTGGACTGCAATGTCACAAAATCATACATCTGGATGAAACATCTGGGCAAATCCGCCTGTGAAACTGTAGAACTTGCCTGGCATTTCAAATGCTGATCTCCAGTCATGTATAACAGGACCAGCTTCTTCATCACTGCGGCGATCACCATGTTCTTCGTCAGTCTGATGGCCAAACTTCTGGACGGCCTCAAAAAGCACGCACCCGTTGGCTATCAGGACGCATCCGGGTTCCATTTGGGTGTCAGAAAAAACTAACCTCGTCTCTGCCGCATATCCACGCACAAACAAGCGCTCCCGCACCATATCCAACGCGCGGCGTGCTGAATTGCCGGTGGAATGTGGCAAATTTGTTACCAAATAGTGGTAAGTTGGTTGCGAGGACAAACGATTCAACTCACCGAAAAAAGGACGGTTGAAGTATGCCTGCCAGGTCTTGTCGCTGGTGTCCGCCAGCGAAAAATGAAGCCGCGTCAAGGAAGGTAAAACGAGCGATAGAACCGCTGCTTGAACTGGCTCGCATTGGTGTCCACAAACGTGAACGGCGCGGTGTTTGTCAGAATCGAGGCCCAACTGGCCATGTTGGTGGAAGCCTGAACGACGTATTTATATCCCGGCACGCCGTTGACGGTCAGGGCAAATTGGCCGCGTGAAGGAGGAGTCGTGGTCTCCAAGGCGGGAGCTGTGCTTGAATAGACCGTCAGGACGGCTGTGGTGTTTGTCGCGCCCAAAACATTGGACACCACGACGCGATACTGGCCGGCTTGTTTTGCTGTGATTCCGGTCAACTGCAACACCGCATTCGTCGCGGAGGGTAATATGTTGGAATTGCATTGCCATTGGTATGCCAAGGGCGCCGTGCCAGTGGCCGCCACGCTGAAAGTCACGGCCTGCCCGGCAATCACCACCAGATTGGTTGGCTGGCTGGTGATTTTAGGCGCTGTGCTCCCCGACGGAACCACGGTGACGGTAAATGAGCGGGCGATGATGTTGTTTGATTTCTGGCCGTTATTGACAGTAACGGAAATGACCGAACTTCCGGTAACGCCATACGCAGGAGTAAAACTCAAAGTGCCGGAGGAATTCGGAGACGTATAGCTGATGGACGGCGTTGGGATGAGCTTGGTGTTGCTCGATGTCGCGCTGACAGTCGCCTTTTGGGTTGTGTCGGTCAAGCCAGAACTGATTCCAGTCAGATTGACTACTTGCTTGCTGCTGCCACCACCGCTGCTTTGAACAACGACAAGATTGCTCAAAGAATTCAATGTCGGCGACTGGCTCAACGGACTGACGGTCACCGTGAAACTCCGCGTCACAATGTTGTTGCTCCTGCCATTGTTATTGACCGTCACCGTGATAACATTGGTTCCATAGCCGTTTGTCGCCGGCGCAAATGTCAGCGTCCCCGTGCTGTTGGGGCTTGTGTAAGTTACCACCGGGCTGGCAATCGATCCCGGATTGCTCGACACCGCCGTCACCGCCAGCGTCTGCACCTGGTTGCTCGCGCCCGTTGTGATCCCGCTCAAATTAACCGTCTGCAAACCCGCGTTCTCGTTGATCGCCATATTCGTCAGCGCGTTCAATGTCGGCGGCTGGTTCACCGGATTGACGGTCACCGTGAAACTCCGCGTCACGATATTGTTGCTCGCGCCATTGTTATTGACCGTCACCGTGATGTTCGCGCTCCCGTTGCCGTTGGCCACCGGCGTGAAATTCAGCGTGCCCGTGCTGTTGGGACTCGTGTAAGTCACCGCCGGGCTGGCAATCAATCCAAGATTGCCCGACACCGCCGTCACCGCCAGCGTCTGCACCTGGTTGCTCGCGCCCGTCGTGATCCCGCTCAAATTAACCGTCTGCAAACCCGCGTTCTCGTTGATCGTCACATTCGTCAGGGCGTTCAATGTCGGCGGCTGGTTCACCGGATTGACGGTCACCATGAAACTCCGCGTCACAATGTTGTTGCTCCTGCCATTGTTATTGACCGTCACCGTGATAACATTGGTTCCATAGCCGTTTGTCGCCGGCGCAAATGTCAGCGTCCCCGTGCTGTTGGGGCTTGTGTAAGTTACCACCGGGCTGGCAATCGATCCCGGATTGCTCGACACCGCCGTCACCGCCAGCGTCTGCACCTGGTTGCTCGCGCCCGTTGTGATCCCGCTCAAATTAACCGTCTGCAAACCCGCGTTCTCGTTGATCGTCATATTCGTCAGCGCATTCAATGTCGGCGGCTGGTTTGATATGACGACAGAGTCCACAGGAACTGTATATGTTGCTTCATTCGAAAGTGGGCTTTGGTTGCCGAGTGAATCCACAGCCGTGGCCCCGAAATAATACGTGGCCCCTTGGATCAAGCCCGTCACTGTCGCATTGGTGGAAGTTGAACCGGTGACGGAAATCATGTTGGTGTAAACACCACAGGCCGGCCCGTAATAAATGTTGTAGCCAACAACATTCGCGGAAACGCTCGGGTTCCATGTCAGCGTAACGCTGCCGCTGGCAAATACGGAAAATGGCAGCATTGCAATCCATGCGCCGATTCCCAAAAAAAGAACTGCGCGCTTCAACCAAACCGCTGCTGAAATGTGACGAGCCATACATCTTGTCACGCAGGGCGCGTGCCAAGATGGTGAACAAAATGCAGCCTCCAAGCGGGACCCCAAAGAATCAAGGCCGGAGGAGTTCCGCCGTGATTTCAATGGTTTTTTGTGAATGTCTTCTGGACAATATCCCCCCTATTTCTCAACTCCCTGCCGTCCGGCCCAAATCCGACAGGTGTTAAAGGGAATCTTTGGACAAATTATGTCCTGAAATAGGACTGGCCCGGAACTGTGGCCTCGTGAAGCGAGCCGGGCCGCAAAATTAACCCGAACGGCCAGAATTAGAACATGGAAAATCTCTCTGGAACGTAGACAATGTCATCAGGCTTCAGGAAGAATGGTTCGCTCTGTTTTCCCTGGAGCACATCTTTCAAATTTATCGGGTAATTTTTCAAGGCGTTCCCCTCACGCCGGATCACAACCACATCTTTGAGATTGGCCTTGGTGTAATCCGGCCCGCCCGCCTCCATCAGGGCTTCAAGCGCCGTAATCGGGTGATCGGACAAGATTTTTCCAGGACGAAGGACCATGCCGGTGACATAAATCGTCAACGAGGAACTCACCACCTCCACCGTGACTTGTTTCGAGGACAGTTGCGGCGCATACAAATCTGCCAGCTTCTCTTCCAGCGCGGATGGCGTAGTCCCCGCCACGTCCACCTCTCCGATCAGTTGCATTGTGATTTTTCCATCACGTCGAATCGTCTGGGTCGTATTCAGCGTTGGCGAACCCGGAAATGAAATCTTGAGCACGTCGCCTTCCCGCAAATTCATCAACTCATTGGTGATCGCGGTCAATCCTCCAGCCTGTTCTTTAAGCGCGTTTGCTGGCGGAACAAATTGCGTCTTGCAACCCGCGAGCATGCCTGCCGCCACGAGCGCCAGGAACAGCATCGCCAACGAAACAATATTGCGCCTGCCACCCGCAAGGGTTTGAAGCCCCTTTGAATCAGAAAAATCGTTCATTTTTTGCCTCCTGTGGATTGTGTTTTGTCACTCTGCCCAAACACGGGCGAGCATCTAATCTTCGTGCGGTCAAAATAACTTCATTCCCGCTGGCGGTCAAATACTAACATTAATTCTTCAGGTCGCACGTCATTCCCCGGCTGCGGCGCGGGCGAGGCGCAGCCCGATGGCGCAATGCAGAACGACGGTCAGCCTCGCTGCGTGGAACAACCAATCATCGGACATCTGGTTCCGCATCGCGGCCCTTGACGGCACAACGGGCAGAGGCAGCCGGAATGTGTTTGCGATTGACGATTTCGACTTGAGTTATTCTGCGATGCCGGAACCGGTGAACGTGGCTTTGGGAATTTTTGGCGGAATGATGGGCATCCTGGCCTTCGCACGATCCATGCGGGCAAAGCGGCACTTCGGGGAAAAAACTGAAGTGTTGAAAACAGAAAGTTGAAATTGGAGACGACAGCGGCTGTTTCATCCCGGAATGCTTTTTTCTGGCTTCCGCCTCCGGCGCGCCTTTTACTCGCCTTGCCTATGACTAAAAAAGGCGGCCAGCGCCACATCATTTTTTGGTTGATGTTCCGGCGCTTTGGGCAGATGATCGGAAACACGACGAATGAATATCACCCCGTCGAGCCACCCTGTGGCGGCTCACGGTGGAATCCTGGCTCCGCTGCCAGGGCTTGATCCTCATCCGTCAAAATCAAAATGTGTCAACCAATTTTCCTGAAATTTGGTCTCACAATTAAACAGGCTCCGCATCCGGCTGAACGGTCTCACGTTGGATGAGTTGCCCAAAGAACCAGTTCCCTCAAATCCAGATTCCGATCGGTGAATGATCGGCAACCATAAAAATGAAGATCCCAATGAAACTACCTGCTATTGCCTGCGGCATCCTGGCTTGTGTGTTCGCACTCGCTTCCGCCCGCGCCCAATCCACCGCATCCTCCATTCCGCACCTCGAAAAACGCGACGGGATGACCAAGCTGATCGTCGAGGGCCAGCCATTCATCTGCGTCGCGGGAGAACTGGCCAATACCACGTCCTCGGATCGGGAAGCCACCAAGGCCGCCATTCCGCGGCTGGCGGCGGCGAATCTCAATACGATCCTGACCGTCGTTTCCTGGGACCTGGTCGAGCCGGTGGAGGGCAAGTTCGACTTCTCGATGATTGACTATCAAATCGAGGCGGCTCACGCGGCCCACGTGCGGCTCATCTTTCTCTGGATGGCCAGTTGGAAGAACGGTCTGTCGCACTTTCCGCCGATGTGGGTCAAGGCCAACCAGGACCGGTTCCCGCGCGTGGTGAATGGCGAGGGCAAGTCACTGGAAATCCTCTCGACGTTCAGCCACGCCAACAGTGATGCCGACGCCAGGGCTTTCGCCGCCGTCCTGAAGCACATTCGCGAGGTTGACAAGAATCAAACGGTCATCGGCTTTCAGGTGGAAAACGAAGTGGGCATCATGGGCAGCACGCGCGATTTTTGCGACGCGGCCAACGCCGCCTTCGCCGGCCCCGTCCCGAAAGAACTGACCGACTATCTCCAGAAAAACCGGAATAATCTGCTGCCGGAATTGAAGAAGATCTGGGACGCCGCCGGCAACAAGACTTCCGGCACGTGGGAAGAAGTCTTCGGCAAGAACGTCCCGCGTCCGGCCAACGACAAGCCCGTGCCCAACAGCCCCGGCCGTCAACCCCGGGCCGCCGGTGCCGAACTGTTCAATCATACCGACGAAATTTTCATGGCGTGGAACTACGCCAGCTACATCGGCTACGTCGCCGCGCAGGGCAAAAAGGCATATCCGCTCCCGATGTATGTCAACACCTGGCTCGTCCAGCCGAACGATCTGGGGCCGGGCGATTATCCCAGCGGCGGTCCGGAGCCATTGGTGCATGACATCTGGCGCGCCGCCGCGCCGGCGATTGACATCCTGGCGCCGGACATTTACCTGCCGCAATATGCGCAGATCATCCAGACCTATGCCCGCAACGGCAACCCGGCCTTCAATCCCGAAACGGAGCAGAATGCCAACACCTGCTGGAACGCGTTCACCGAACTCAACCTCCTGTGTTTTTCGCCTTTCGGGGTTGATGGATTAAGCCCTGACAGCCCGTTCGCACGGTCCTATGGATTCATCAGCTCGGTTTCCGGGGCGATCGCCGAGGCGCAAGGCAGGAAGGATGCGATCAAGCTGATCAAACTCGAGCCGGGCCAGAACCCTGGAAAAATCGAAATGGGCCGATACATCTTTGATTTCACCCCCGTAGGCGGCGGACGCGCTGGTGGTGGCGAAGCCGCTTCCAATGCGACAACAACGCCGACCGCGACAACAGCAGCGGGTGGCGGCGGCAGACGTGGAGGCGCGGTGCCATTGTCCTTCCTTGACACCCCCTTCGTGCTCATCATCAACACCGCGCCGGACGAGTATTACTTTGCGGCCAACGGCTCGTTCCCATTCCGCGTCTCGCCCAACAACATCCCCGGTGCAAACATCGCCGCCGCCGCCATCATCGAACGCGGAGCGTTCAAGAATGGCCTGTGGGTCGCCCAGCGCCGGTTCAACGGCGATGACATCATGCGGGGCGGTTACGACGTCTCCGCCGCCGCCGACAACCACCAAGCCGGCACCGTGATCCCGCTTGGCCCCCAGGGCAGACCCGGCGGAAGAGGCACCGCCGCCGCAGGTGATACATCCGCGCCGCCGCCGACGGTGATGCGCATTGAGTTCTATCACTATCGTTGAGACGCTTATTGAGGAGACGAAAGCGGACGCAAGCACCAGTTGAAAAGTATGACGGGCTGGCGACGGATTATTGCAACGCCAGCGTCTCACTGGCGCTGATGTCGCGCTCGGAAACACCGGCCTCGATGGTGAATTTGTTTCCTGTGTCCATCGTCCAATTCTTTGTCGTCGGACTCCAGTAGGCGAACGCGTCGCGCGGCAGTATGATCTCGACGCGCTTTGTCTGCCCAGGATTAAGCATCACCCGGCTGAATCCCTTCAGCTCGCGCAACGGCCTCGGCTCCGGACAATTCTGCTCTCCCACATAAATCTGGACCACTTCAGCTCCGGCGCGACTCCCGGTGTTCTTCACGTCCACGGAAACTGTTACGTTTGTTCCCGCCTTTTCGACTTTCATGTTGCCGACTTGGAATGTCGTGTAACTCATTCCAAAACCAAACGGAAACATCGGATCCTTGCCCGCCTTGTCATAGCCGCGGTAACCGTAAAAGATGCCCTCGGTGTAAGGTTCAACGGGATAATTCACGCCGCTGACCTGTTTCCCTGGGTAATACGAGTAAGCCGGGTTGTCCTCGAAATGTTTGTCGAACGTGGAGACGAGATGGCCGCTGGGGTTGACATCCCCGAAGAGCACTTCACCGATGGCGATGCCGCCTTCCTGTCCGAGATACCATGCCTGTAGGATGGCCGCCGCGCCCTGTGCCCATGCGCTCATCCCCACGCCAGCGCCGCTGTTGTTGATCACGATGACATGCGAATTGAGCGCCGACACCGACTTGATCAGATTTTGCTGGATTTCAGGAAGCTCGAACGGACGATCCCGGCCTTCGCTTTCCACGTTGCGGTTCAGCCCGACGCATGCGATGACGGCATCGGCACTTTTGATGGAGGTGAGATCGGTCAGGGCCACGCGGAGGGCGCGTTCGCCTCCGGCACCCCCACGTTGGCCGCCTCCACCACCGCGACGGCCCCCTCTGCCGGGCGGACTGGCCTGCAGACTCGCCTTGATGAGGATGGGCACGGGGTTGTTTGCCACGAGGTGCAGGATCGTGCCGGGGTCAACCGTCTGGCCGCCGATGGTGACAACGGCATTGGGGGTGGCCGCGACCTGCCAGTCTCCGTCATGCGGCGCCGTCAGAATTCCGCTCCAGGCAAAAGTGGCGTCCCGGTTGGTTGGCACACCAAAGGGCAACTGTCCCGGCTGCCACACGATGTTGATGTTCGTCTGGACGGAGGAGGCGATTTGAACCGGCGCATTATTGGCCGTGGCGTCCGCCATGCCATTTGTCTGTGCGGCGGGAGCGACTTCCACGGACAGCGTCAAGCCAGGCGGTCCGGAGGGCGAAGTGCGCACATAATCCATCGGGGCCAGCGCCTGTTCCCCGGAAGGTTCCGGCGTGGGAAGGTAAATGACTTTGATGCCGCTGCCGGCCGCTTTCTTGATGCCTTCGAGATATTTGGCCTCCGGAATCCGGTTGGTGAACGGGTTGACCGCGCCGCTCCCGCCGCCGCCGATGTTGGCCGGCACAACACCGTCCGGCGCCGAAGCATTCGGGCCGACCACAACAATCGTCTTCACCTTCGCGCGGTCGAGCGGGAGGGTGTCGCGGTCATTTTTCAAAAGCACAATTGCCTCCTCCGCAATGGCCAGCGCGGTCCTGGCCGATGCCGGTGAATCCATGGGCAGATCGGAGTTCACGGGTTTCCAGCCCGCGTCCAGCCACCCTTGCGCAAAAAAAGTGCGAAGGATGCGATGCACCGCGTTGTCAACATTCGTCGCCGAAACCGTGCCGTTGGCAATGGCCGCCTGGATTTTTGGCAGGTTGAGATTGACGCCGCTGGACATCTCCAGATCCAGGCCGTTTGCCACATCGGTGGTGGCGTGCGAAGCGCCCCAATCGGACATCACCAATCCGTTGAATCCCCACTCCTTTTTCAGCACCTGGTTGAGAAGCCAGTCGTTGGCGCTGGCATAGACGTCGTTCAGGCGGTTATAGGAGCACATCACTGCCACCACGCCGCCCTGCGTCGCGGCCTTCCTGAAAGCCGGCAGATAAATTTCGCGCAGCGTCCGCTCATCCACCTGGGCGTCCACGGTGTTGCGGTTCATCTCCTGGTTGTTGGCCGCAAAATGCTTGATCGTCGGAATGGATCCCTGGGCGCTGCACGCCTTCACCCAATTGGCCGCCATGATCGAAGCCAGAAATGGGTCCTCGCCAAAATACTCGAAATTCCGACCGTTGACCGGCACCCGGCAGATGTTGAGGCCCGGTCCGAGCTGAAAACAAGTTCCGCGCGCGCGGTCTTCCAAACCCATTGCCGTCCCATAGGCAGTGGCCATGTCGGCATCCCAGGTCGCCGCCAGCGCCGCGCCGACGGGGAACGCACACGCTTGCGGTGTCACGCCTTGCGGCACATTGCGCACGCCGTTGGGGCCATCGGACATGAAGAACCCCGGGATGCCCAGCCGCGGAATCTCGCGGGTGCTGTAACCGCCCTGGCCCCCCGAAAGCAGGGAGACCTTCTCGGCAAACGTCATTTCAGCGGCGAGTTGATCCGCCCGCTGGTCCGGCGTCCCTTTGGTGTCCTGCGCCTTGACCGCCTGCGCCCCAACGTCGGCGCCGGGCTGGGCGAGGATGCGCGTTGTTCCCTGACAAATCAGCAGTGAAGACAATACGAGACAAAGGTTAACTTTCATAGTGTTCTGCGAGTTTCTTCCAACGCCCTGCTCCGCACAAGTTCAAATTACAGCTGTGCGCCCAACTTGATTGTGGGACCGGCATTTTGGAGTCGTGGTTGACACATTTGGTTTTTGGTTTTGACGGACGGCGATCCGCCCCCGGCAGCGGAACCAGGATACCACAGTGGCGGCCATTCGGCGTTTTCGCAATCATCGCTCCGAACCGGCAGGACGGCAACCGGAAAATGGATTGGCACTGAAGTCAGGGAAAACCGCATAGCCGCCCGCCGCGCTTTTCGGCCGGCGTTAATTGAAAACCGACCTTCGCCTCGACTTCCAACCCGGTGGCTGGCTTTTTCGCACGCATCTCTTTCAAGGTCAGCCAGTGCCACTATGCGACGAACTATTTTGTCCGGATG
This sequence comes from uncultured Bifidobacteriaceae bacterium, assembly GCA_964475285.1. GTDB lineage: Bacteria > Verrucomicrobiota > Verrucomicrobiia > Limisphaerales > UBA11358 > UBA11358. The sequence continues at coordinate 41,437 of CAYYWB010000004.1, forward strand.
ATTTGGTGTCCAAAATTATTTTTTGTCGGTCAACGGCTCATCATACTTCTTCTCCCGAGCCGGTTTGAGGTCAATGTAAGTCGGCTGGTTGGGATTGGTGAACATGAGTTTGCCATCAATCACTTTCAGTTCGACGACATTGATGGAGAGGCCGCGGCGAAAACCTTCTCCGCCGACGCCGGATGCGGGCGCGTTCGTGAACGGTTCGGCACCGGGAATGACCGCCCAGTTGACATTGCCGACGCGCTGGCCGCCGAAATAGAACCACCATGCCCGACCGCCGCTGGCGACCATGTCGCCGTGGCTGCCGTAGATGGTGCTGTCCTGCGGCGTCCAGTGGGTGCAGTCATCCGAGGACCAGACAGCCTGACCTTCGGGCCGGTCGGTGTCGGCAAGGAGCCAGTATTTGCCCTGGAAATGGATGCAATTTTCCCCTTCGCCGTTGCGATCGGTAACGGCGTTGCCCTTGGCTTCCCAAGAGTAGAGGTCGGGGCTGTCCGCGTAGCAAACGATGTGATTATTGGTGCTGGCTTCATCCTTGTAGAACATCCGCCAGTTGCCATCGGGAAGCTGGATGACGCAGGGATCAATGACCTTGTTCGATTTCAGATCCACTTTGCCGACAGTATCCCATTTGATGCCATCCGCGCTGGTGAGGTGGACGATTTCGCGCGGATGGTTCCAGTCATTGAAGATGCCCGGCACAAAGGCGAGGAACATATGGTATTTGCCATTTACCCAGATGACCTCGGGCGCCCAGTAGGTGTAGTTGGTTGGATACTGATCCTGTCCATAGGAAATGTCAGCCGTGCCAATATAATTCCAGGTGGCGCCGCCGTCCTCGGAGGCGGCGATGCCGATCTTGGAGCCATGAATCAAGACGATGCTGTCGCCGCGCCGCTGGGTGTAATACATCAACCATCTTTTGGATTCGGCGTTATAGACGACGACGGGATCGGTGGGGTTGTCAAAGACCGGGTCGCGGTAGAGCGGACGCGCGGCAATCTTGCCCGCCGGCGGAGAATCGGTTGCGGGAGTTTGGGCACAGATGAGCGCGGCCGATGCGACGAAGAAACCCAAAGCCAGAACCTGTGGATGATAAACTTTCATGAAATATTTTGTCTTGTTTGCCACGCCGCCAATTTATTGCGGCTGCGCGGGTGAAGCCGCCGGTTGCGGCTCGTTGGCGAGATTTGCCATGTCGGCGTCAAAAGCCGCCCCATCGAACGGAATTACGACGACTTTGCTCCCGTGAGGTTCGTTTCCCCGATCCTCCTCCTTGGGAATGTCAATGCTGGCAAGGGTGACTGCCGCCACGTGGCCGTTTTCAATGAACACGCCGGGGCGCTCCATTTTATTCCAGTGATTGACAGTTCCATCCGTGTAGCGCACAAAGTCCGTCGTCGGATCGTAAGCCAGTCCCCGCAACGTCCAGTTGTGGATGCCATCGGTTGAAGTCAGGTGGTAGGCCTTGCGGGCGCTCCAACTGTTGACCACGATGTGATAAAGGCCGCTGCTGAACCACACCACCGGGTCTTCCAGATTGCGAACCGCCTGGCCGTCAATCGTCCTCGGATAAACGCTCGGACCTTGAACCGCGTAAGGCCCCATGACGCCGTTGGTGCTGATCAAAACCAAGCCCGACCGCTGCACGATCTCGAAGCCGCCATCCGGCCGGACCATGATGCTCATGTTGGAACCAAGTCTTCCGCCGTTGCCGCTGAACTGATTGGTGGCGAATGTGATCGGCCCTTGAAACTCCCACGGCCCATCCAGCGACTTGGAAATGTAGATGCTGCCCGGCCGGGTCTCGCTGATCAAAACGGCATAACGTCCGTCCGGCAAAACCAGCGCCGTTACATTATGTCCCCGTCCCGCCACACCATTGACCACGTCGGGCCAGACAAGCCCCTTGTCAACATAAGGCCCAAAGAGATTATCGCTGACCGCATACACGGCTGACGAGTTGCCCCATCCGCTGTGTCCCTTGGATTGGTCCCAGCGGCTGGCAAACATGTAATACTTGCCAGCGGGCGACTTGATGATCTGCCCGTCCCAGTAATACCATTTCTTGGCGGTGGCATCCGCCTGGCCGTTGGTCGAGGCCGGCAGAAAATCCTTCAAGCTTGGATCTTCCAAGCCGTTCTGCGGATCGCGCGGGAG
>CAYYWB010000005.1:0-41402 GCA_964475285.1 uncultured Bifidobacteriaceae bacterium
CGCGCAAGCGTCCACAAGTCCCGCACCAGAAAGCTTTGAAAATCCCGAATTTGCTCACGCAATCGCTCGTTAGTCAGCATGTCCGGTCGAGGATCAACGTAATAAACCCCGTCCAGTTTGTTCAAGGCAACCGTGTAGCCGAGGAAGTGGTTGGTTTTGAATGTGGAATTGATTCCAAAAATACTTTCACCGCGTTTAGCCCTCTGAACATCGTGGAGAAAAATGGCAATCACCGGAATGTCGCGGCCAAGCAGCTTGGTCAGGAGAAACTTGTCGAGGAAAACCTTGTCTATCCGGTCTTTGCTGGTGGTCTTAACTGAACCGACCACTTCCGCCGTGTGTATATGCTTCGTCTCGGACGCGATGATGACCTTTTTGCGCGAAAATACCAGGTCCAGTTCGTATGACATTTCGCGTCCGGGGAATCCCGGAATGGGAATGTTGATGACATGCGGTTCGCAAGTAACGCCGATTTCCCTGATGATGAGTTTCACCATTGACTCGAAAAGCTGGCCGATGCGTTTGCGCGATTGATTCTCGTTCTCAAACGAATCCCCGACGCAACCCACCGACTGCTGCAACGTGTAAACCACCCGATTGATTTCGTTGGATCCCAGATACTTCTTACGGCCTTTGCCATCGGCTGCGGCCTGCTTGTGCTTTTTCAAATCGCCCAGGAATTGAATGAAACGGTCAAATGCAGCCGACAATTCATTGCCAGACTCGAAATACAAGCGCGTATTCAGCGGGCGGGTGATTTTGTTCCGGTTGGCCTTCCCGTATTGATAAAAACGTAGTGTTCATTGGTGGGCGAAGGAGAAACGATCCGCGTTGGCCGTTCCGTCTCCAGCAGTGCAAGAAATGCCGAGCAGAACCTGGCGTAGTCAGACAGTCGGGTGAAACCCGACTTGTCCGCCAAACTTTCCTGCAAGTCACCAAGGGTTATTTTTCTCATCGGATGGATTTTCTCCTTTCGGAATTTTGTTCATCGTAACGCAACCACTTTTCCACCGGCCAATCTTCGACCAATTCGATTCGATCCGCCGCATAACGACAAAATTCGGCGCTCAAATCACAACCCTTCCATTGGCGCTTCAACTGCTCCGCCACGACCGCCGTCGTGCCAGAGCCAAGGAAGGGATCAATCACCACGTCGCCGGGACTCGACGATGCCAGCACAATCTTCCGCAACAGCTCCTCCGGTTTCTGGGTCGGATGCGGCGTCTTTTCGTGCATTCCATTGCAGGTCGTCGGGATTTCCAGCACGTCCTTCGGCTTCGCGCCACGCGGATGCGGATGCCAGATGCGGTCTTTATTCGCGGCCTTGCCATATTGGCTCGTCTCGGCCTGCGGATGCGCCGGATATTTCAGCGTATGTTCGCCGTATGGAATCCGCACGTCATCCACATTGAAAGTGAAATCATGGCTTTTGCGAAAATGCAAAATGCTTTCGTGCGAACGTCCCCAATCATCGCCCAAGTTTGCCTTGTTCTTGTAGTGCCACACGATCCAGCGGCAGCCCTTGAAAAATCGCGATGCCGGCAATCGCAAGTCAGCGAGGATTTCTGAAAAGCCACAGATGTAAAGCGTCCCTTCCGGTTTCAAGACACGCGCCGCCTGCTCAATCCAACGAACTGACCATGCCACATATTCCCGCTGTGACTCAAACGTGTCCCACTCTGCTTTCTTGATGTTGTAGGGCGGATCGGCAAACACAAGGTCAACCGAACCGGATTCCAAACCACGCAGCCATTCAATCGAATCACCCAGCCAGATTTCGCCATGCTGATGAGAATAAAATAGGCGTGGCGAATTGTTTTCAACCGGCGAATCAACCGGCAGTCTTTCGCCTTTGTTTAATCGCTGACCGAAGAATTCCGGGATTTTAGAATTGCGAACAAAATAAGTCGCCGAAGGCTCTTTCAATTCCAATGAGGGCTCGGATGAGACAACCAACCGCGTTTGCCTTTTTACACGAACCTTTGGCTTCAGCTTTGTTTTGTAATTCGCAGGCATGAGCAATTAATTTATACCAAAGAAGGTGAGGTAGGCCATCATGTCGTTGCCGCCGAGAAACTGGTAGAACGCCTGCATCACGTCGGAGACCCTGCCGGGCTGCTCGGTCACGGCGTCGTAGGCTTTTTTGGTTTCGATGTCCCAATGCCAGGTGTCCTCGAAGGCGTGAATCTGGCTGGCGGCGGCGGAGCCGTCCTTTTCCTGAAAGAAGGCGTTGTAGTTCTGGGCGGAATTGAAGGGCGGATCGAGATAGACGAGATCAACGGATTCGTCCTTGAGGTAACGCCGGAGGATGTCGAGGTTGTCGCCGTAATAAAGCGTGCCCATGCGCCGAGTGTGCGCGGGAAACGGGGCGGAGGCGAGCAAATTTGCGAATGGTGATTGCAGAATGCGGGATGAAGAAATCCGACACCTCACCTTTAATTCCTCTCCGCAAAATGGCCTCCGCCCAACAACCCTCACCTGTCCTGCGGACATCCTCTCCCGCTCCCGCGAGCGAGGAATCCCGTTCGAGGCGGAGAGGAAAACCAACGGCATCCGGCGACCCACTTGACAATTTTTGTTTTGGCGACACATTGGAGGCATGAAAATCAATTTTATCGTCCGCTGCGCAACCCTGTTTGCCGTCCTGTTTCTGGCCGTTGGCCTCGCGGGGCGCGCACAGGCCCAACCCGCCACCCCCAACCCGGCCCTCGCCCTGCTGGATGACGCCTACGCGACCCTCGCCCAGGCCGACCATGACTACAAGGGCCATCGCGTCCTGGCCATGAAGCAAATCGAGCTGGCCGTGCAGGAACTTGGAGGCAAAATCAGCGGCAACGGTAAGGGGCATGAGCCACAGGGCACTTCCGACGCGCAATTGAAAGCCGCCCAGATTCTGCTCCAGCAGGCCGGCACCGGGCTTGCCGGCAAGGCCCTCACCCACGTGAACAACGCCATCAAGCAGATCAACACCGCGCTGGCGATCAAATAAGTCCGGCCTGACAACCGGCTGAATTCCAAATCCAACACGGCCGCGAGCCGTGTGCATGGACTTTATTTTCACCGTCCCGCCCGGAATGCGCCTTGACACGACGGGCGGTTGAGATTTCCATTCCGGCAGTCAAAAGCATTTTCCGAGAACCGATCATTTCATGCCAAACGCAAAACCAACGCCGCAGGCCGGACCGATGGACGGGCTGATTCAGGAGGGCCAGTTTGTCGGCTGGACATACCAGATGGATTACGAGCAGGCGCTCATCCTGACCTGCGACGACTGGAAGCTGCGGGCCAGGGGCGTGCCGCTCCATTGTTTTCTGGTGGCGGCCAAAAAAGCGGAAGCGCCGCGCGAAATCGTGCTGATGCGCGTGACCGGGGCGGCGGCGCTGCCGCAGGACGGCGAGGCGGCGCGGGCGAAAATCGAGGCGTGCCAGGGCCGCGCGGCGGACCAGGCCGGCGACGGCGCGAAGGATGAATTCCAGTTTGGCGGGTTGAAATGCCGGGTGCTCGGCACGTTTTACGAGCGGGAAGGCCGGCTGCGCCTCGGCAGCGACATTGAATCCTACGACAGCGCGGCGCAACTGGCGGTTTATCGCCCCGTCGGCGCGGCGCTGGAAAAGATTGTGAACCACATCAGCCCGGAGCGCGCCATCGCCGCCGAGGAGGAGGCGCGGCGGCTGGGGTTGAAGGGCGAGCTGCCGCGATTTCCCATCGGCACGGTGCGCTACTCCTCGACGGACCGGCAGCAGCGCGGCGAGGGGGCGGAGCCGGCGGCATTCCACCTGAACGCGGTGGATTTTCTGGCGCGGCGGACGGCGGTGTTCGGCATGACGCGCACGGGGAAATCCAACACGGTGAAACAACTGGTGTCCGTGGTGAAGCGCACGGGCATGGAACGCGGGCTGGAAATCGGACAGATCATCTACGACCTGAACGGGGAATACGCCAACGCGAACCAGCAGGACCAAGGCTCGATTGCCAAGGTTTATCCGGAGGACACGATCCGGTATCGGATGATTCCGACGCCGGGCTTTGAGCTGATGCTGAACAATTTTTACCGGCAGATTTCGGAGGGGCACAACACGCTGCGGGGATTGATCGAAGGCAGCAAGCTGACGCGGTCCGCCGACATCGAGGCGTTTTTGAACATGGATTTTGAGGAGCCGAAGAAGGAGGACAGCAACAGCGACCACGAATACCAGCGTCAACTGGCGCAGCACCGGCTCAAGCTGGCGGCCTACCAGACGATGCTCACGCGCGCCGGTTACGAGCCGCCGCCGGGCTTTGAAATCCGGTTCGAGGTCAATCCCGGCATCCGCCAGAAGGTGAACCGCACGGTGGACCCGGCGAACGGCCTGACCCCCGCGCAGGCCTACGACTGGTTTGACATGGCGCGGCAAATCCAGGAGGAACTCATCACCATCGGCGGCGCGTCATGGATCGGCCCGGACACAAACGTGCTGATGAACCTGCTGCTCCAGAAGAACGACCAGGGCGGCTACATTCCCGGCTTCCGGCTGCTGCAGCCGTTCAAGGATTACCACGCGCCCAACCGCAACACGGATGTCTGCAGCGAAATCTACGACCACCTGACGGCGGGGAAAATTGTCATTCTGGATTTGTCCGTGGGCGACCCCGCGCAGCGGGAACGGCTGGGCAAGCGGATTGCGCGGCTCATTTTCCAGAATTCCATGGCCGTCTTCAACGCGGGCCGGCTGCCGCCGCACATGGTTGTCTACGTGGAGGAGGCGCACAACATCATCGGCCGGGACGCGGCGCTCACGGAAATCTGGCCCACCATCGCAAAGGAGGGCGCCAAGGCGCGCATTGCCATGGTGTATGCCACGCAGGAAGTCTCGTCCCTCCACCCGAACATCCTGGCCAACACGGAAAACTTCCTGGTTTCCCACCTCAACAACGAAAATGAAATCGGCGAGCTTGCCCGATATTATGATTTCCGGGACTTTGCGGTCTCGCTCATCCGCGCGCAGGATGTCGGCTTTGCCCGCGTGAAAACCCTGTCCAATCCATTTGTGATCCCGGTGCAAATTGACAAGTTCGATCCCGAAAGGGAAAAGCAGCGGGCGGCGTCGGCCAAGGCCAAAGGCTGAAGCAAATCACAAGGCGGCGCGGCAGCACCGCCCTACCAATTGAGGCTGTCAAGAATCCGTTCGATTTGCCGCGCGTGGGCGGCGAGCGTCCCTTCCGTCCAGATGACAAAATCGGCGCGGGCAATTTTCTCCCCGACGGGCATCTGGGCGGCGACGCGTTGCCGGATTTGCTCCGGCGTCCAGCCGCGCGCCAGAAGCCGTTCCCGCCGGGTGGCGTCGGAACAGGCGGCGCACAGGATTTTGTCGAAGTGCGACTCCGCCCGCGTTTCAAACAGCAGCGGGATGACGACGACGACAAGCGGATGATTTCCCCCCCTCCCGCCGTCGCTCCGCTTTGGCGCGGCAAGCCAGGCTTCGACCTGGGCGAGCCATTGTTCGCGGATGGGCGGGTGGAGAATGGCCTCGAGTTTTTTGCGGGCGTCCGCGTCCGCAAAAACGATCCGGGCAAGTTCGGCGCGGTTCAATCCGCCGGTTGAAGCGATGACGGTTTTGCCAAAGGCGGTTCGGATTTTGTCGAGGGCCGGCTGGCCGGGCTGGACGAGTTGCCGGGCGAGTTCGTCGGTGTCCACGATTTGCGCGCCGCGTTCGCGGAGAAACCCGGCGGCGGCGGATTTGCCCATGCCCACGCCGCCGGTCAGGCCGCAAATTTTCATGCGCGAACCGCCGTCACATGCCCTGCACCGCGCGATAGAAGCGGTCGGGGTATGGCGAATTGATGAGGTCGGTGAAGATGAACGGCGGATTGTTCGTAAAGACCGGCACCCAGTTGATGAGATTGGTGGACGCCTCAATGACGGTGGGCAGAGCGGAACCGGTGATGGACAACTGGAACTGGCCGCCGCCGGCGGTGACCGCGCCTCCGCCAATATGGGGCGGAGCGGGAACGGCCACCGCAACCGCGGCGCTGGCGGTATCGTCATCCGGATTGGGATCCGGCGTGGACGCGCTGACTCTGGCGGAGTTGGTGAAGCTGCCGATGGAATTGGGCGTCACCGTCAAGGTGAGCTGCGCGCCGGCGTTGGTGGCGAGCGTGCCTATCATCCATATTGATCCATTGACAGAGCCCTGGGTGGCGCTGGATGAAACCGGCGTGACGCCGGACGGCAGTGTGTCCGAAACCTGCACATTGGTGGCAGCCGAAGGCCCGTAGTTTGTGACCGAGAGGATGTAGACGGCGTTGCTGCCGAAGGGAACGCTGGCGGCGAGACTGGTCATCAGAATCTGATCATCCGCCGCCGCGCCGACCGGGTTGGCGAGGGTCAGGGACAAGAACCAGCCGTTGTAATTGGTGCCGTTGTCCAGGGACGTGTCGTCCTGCACGAACAGTTCCCAGGCACCATTGGGATTACCGCCATTGAGGGCGGACATGGTGGAACCATAGGGAGCCGGCGGCGGTGAAACGTGGAGACTGGTGTTGCCGACGAGGGCGGCAATCAAGGCGGGTCCGTTGGGCGTGCCCAAGCCGGTGCAGAGGTCATAACCCTGAACGGCACGAAACAAGTTGGGGCTGCCCGGCCAAAAGTTGTTGCCGGTGGTGATGTCGTGAAAGAGGTTGGTGTAATCCGGCCCGCTGGCGAGCGCGTAAATCGCCGGGTTGATGAAACCGATGGCGGGTTTGCTTTGGGCGACAGCCTGCTGATTGACCAGGGCCATGAAACCCGCCCACAGCGGTGTCGCGGCGCTGGTGCCGCCGGAAGCCCCGGCAAGGCCACCGCCGTAAATCAAATAAATATTATCCGCCGTCAGCGCGACATCGGGAACATTCCTGAAGGTCGTGGAACCGCCGTTCCTCCGCATGACGATGTTTGTCTGCCAGTCCGGGATGGCGTAAGAGGTGCTGATGCCGCCGCTGCTGCCCCAATATCCGTCCACATTCCAGGCGTTGGGGCCCAACAATCCTGAATTCCAAACCGTTTCCGACGCCCAGGCTCCGGCCGGGGTCGTGGTCAACGTGGTTCCTCCGACAATGGTGATATAGGGATCGTCACACGGAGTGAAGATCGGCCCCACCCAGGCCAGGCCATCACCAGAACAATTGAAAAAGGACTGCCCCTGCGCGGCAAACTGCTGGAAAATCTGATCGGAGACCGGGTCAATCGGATAACTCCAGGAGGCGCTCAATTGCCTGACCTGATTGCTCGCCGCCATGGAGTTCAAAATGTCGTCCGTGGTGGATCCTTCAAAGACATAGACCGTGGAAAGCCCCGGCGCCATGGAAATGGCCATTTCAATGTCCAGAGACACTTCGTCCGGACCGATGCCCTGACCGCCGTCATACCCGTCCAACAAGACAGGCTGGACGGGCACGCTGGGCAGGCCGGCCTGGGTTTCATAGGCCGTGATGTCGCTCTGAAAGAAACCGGAATCAAATTCCAACAATCCGACCGACTGTCCGGCGCCGGTCTGGGACGCGCCCGGGACGTAGGCGTTTCTGAAATCGTAGCCCATGTAGGTGCCGGCCGGCCCCGAACCCAAAGCCGACGTCGCGCTGGACAGCGGTTTTGTGTGCAGCGCGGGACGCGGCAAAATATAATTGTCCAGCCCGCTGATGTGCAACACCGGCACGCCGGCGCTGATGGACGGCTCAACATCCGGCGCATAAAACTGGCGCGCCTCGGTTGGGTGCTGATAAGTCCGCATCGTCACATGCAAGGCCTTCTCGATGTCCGAAACCTTTCCGCTCACATCCACCAGCATCCGGTTGCCGTGCGTCCTGGTGACTGTCAACCCGGCGGCCTTCGCGAAATCAATCACCTTCTGGTAATCCTGTTCCGTTGGTCCGAACCGGGCGGTGAATTCATCCGGCGTGAGAAATTGATGGTAATTGGGGCTGGCGGGGTCATACAACTGCCTGAGCAGGCTGTCAAGCGCCGCCTGATTGCGCAACGGCAGGCCGATGGCCAGATTCAGGTTCGTCGCACCCTGCAACCGCCCGGTGGCCCGCGACCGCGACACCGCCGCCGGCACATGGCCGCGCAAGGACACCGCGCCCGCCGGTTGGGCGACGCTTGTATAGACCGCGGCTCCTGTCACGGCCAGGCTCATGCCAATTGTCAGTAAAATCTTCCTCATAAAAGCTGTTGGTTTGAGGTTGTGCATCGGGCGTCAGGGGAAAACGGGCACCGGCAGGTAGCTGGTGGGCAGATAAACCCCGTTGGTGATCGTGGCGTCTTGAGGCAGGGAGTTTGTGGCCGCATCATCAAATTTGAGGGTGGCATTATACATGCCATAATTGCCACCCGCGTGCGACATGAACAGCACGTCATACTGGCTTGGCGACACCAACAGCGCGTCAATGTCCGACGGCGAAGTGTGGGTGACGTTGGTCCAGGTGATGGTGGTCTTGACCACTGTTCCCGAAACGCCGCTGACGTTGATGACGGACGGGTAAGGATTGGCGGGGCCTTCCGCAGACGTGTAAATGTTATCGGGGATTTCAATGAGAGCGGTATTCGAATAGGTGGCGGTCCAACTGCCCAGCGTGTAGCCAAAGACGGCCGTGCCGATGTTCGTGGCAATGTTGTTCACAACGTTTGTCAGCAGGAAGGTCGCGACGATCTGCTGGCCGTTGGTGCCCTGCGCCGTAAAGGTGAACTCCCGGAACACCGAGTGGCCATGATAATCCAACTCGCCGTAATCCTGCGTCGGCGGGCTGGTGGTGAGATTGGCGAACGGCGAGGTGATGCCGTTGGTGGCGAGCAAGGTGGCTTTGACGTCGGCCGCGTTGTTGCCGCCGGCATCCCGGAGGGCAATCAGGATGGTGACGGTCTCGTTCGAGTCAATCACGCCGTTGGGCGCGCCGGCCCCGGTTTCGGAGACAAGCCTGGAACCGGCCGGAACCACGTAACTGCCGGTGTTGTCGTGGATGGTGAGCGTGGCCGCGCTTGGAGCCAGCAAAATGCCATTGACGGGACTCAACAACTGGAGCAGCACCGTCTTGTCCGGTTGAACCGCGGGGTTGTCAATCACCTGCACCATGAAGGACTGATCCGTGACGCCGTTGGTGAAAACGAGCGTGCCGGACGCCGGAACATAATCCAGACCCGGAATGGCCGTGCCGTTGGTGGCGGTGTAATTCACGGAAACCACGCCGTCGGTGAAGCCGGTGCGGAAAACATCAATGGTGGCCGCGAGACCGGTCTTGAGCACGGTGTAGGTTGGGCTGGAGAATTCCAAACCGGAGTTGCTGTCAATAATGGTCACGGTCTGTGTGCTGGGCGGGACCAACTGGCCCGGCGGCGTGGGACTGGACAGCGTGACGTTGAACGTCTTGTCGCCCGTCACGTTCCCGTCATTGATGATGGGCACGGTGAAGGTGTTGGTGGCGATGCCGTTGGTGAAGACCAGCGTGCCGCTGGTGGCGACATAATTCTGGCCCGCGACGGCCGTGCCGTCGGAAGTGGCGTAATTCACGGACAACGGGACGGTGTTGGAATCCACAATCACCGGCTCAACATTCGGATTGGAGCAGACCACGGTGATGACCGCGCTGCCGGCGCTCTTGAGCACGTTCATGGCGGCGTTTGTAAAACTCAATCCGGCATCGGCGTCCTGGATGACCACCGTTGTGAAGCTGGGCGCCATCAACTGCGCCGGAGCGGCGGGCGAAGACAGCCCCACCGTGAAGGTCAAATTGCCGGTCACGTTTGTATCGTAAATCAGGGGAACGACGACGGGCTTGACGGATTCGCCGGGGTTGAAGGTCAGCGTCCCGCTGGTCGCGTAGTAATTGACATTGGCCTGCGCCGAGCCGTTGGTCGTCGCGAAGTGAACCGTCGTGACGTTGGTGATGCCGTAGAGGCGCTCCACATTCAACGCCACAAAACCGGCGGTCTCGCTCACGGCATTGGTCGCGGCGGTGAAGGCCAGTCCGATGTTCTTCTCCAAAATCGTCACCAGCGAGTTGGTCGGAACCGCCAGCACCGCCCCGCCCGACGGATTGGACAACTGAACGGAGAAATTCACCGGCCCCTGCACGACGTTGTTGTCCTCAATCTGGATGGCGATGGTGTTGCTCGTGGCGCCGTCGTTCAGCGTCAGCGTGCCGCTGGTGGTCTGGTAGTTGAGACTGGGCGTCGCCGTGCCGGGAACCGTCGTGTAATCTACCGTGACCGCGCCCGACGAACCGTCCGCGCGCACGACGGTGAGATAGACATTCGTGTTGCCCTTGACGACAAAGACATTGTTCGTGGCAAAGCTCAACTGGCCGGGCGCATAAACCGTGTCAATGATCGTCAGCACCGCGTTCGACGGCGCATACACCGCCGTGCCGGTCGCGCCGGCCAACTGCATCGTCACCGTCCGGTTGCCCTCGGGGATGGCGTTGTTGATGACCGGAACCTGGACAGTCTTGCTCGAGTCGCCCGCGGCGAACGTCACCGTCACATTCGTCGGATAATAATCCACGCCCGCCACCGCCGTGCCGTTGGTCGTCGTGGAAAACACCACCGTGCAACCGCCGACGGTGCTGCCCTGGCGCACCACGTTGATCATCCCCGCCCCGTTCGCCGTGTCCTTGGGCACCGAATAATTGACCGATGAAAAACTCACGGCGCTGTCCACATTGATGATGGTGAGCACGGACGTCGTCTGGTTTCCGACGCCCGCCGGCGGCGTGGGATTCGACAGCGCCAGATTCACGGTCAGGTTGCTCGTGATGACGCCGTCATCCAACACCGGAATCTGGATCGTCTGCAAAACCTCGCCCATCGGGAAATCAACATTCGTAATCACCGTGTTGTAATTGATTCCGGCCACGGCGGAGCCATCGCTGGTGGCGAACTGGATGTAGACGTCGCCGGACCCGTCCGCATTCGGGCCGCTCGTGCCGCCGGTGCGGCGGACGACGACATACGCAAAGCCGCTGTTCTCATTCGCGGAATAGCCGGGCGAACTGAATTGGAACGCCCCGGAGCCGGTCATTGAGCCGCCGTAAAGCCGGGCGATGTGATCATGCGGCTGGTCGTTGAACTGCGTGAACCCGCCGCCGATGACGAGCATCCCGTCCGCCGGCTGGATGACCAGCGCGTTGATGGCCCCGTTCGCGCCATCGCCAAAATTGATGGTCGGGTCCACCGTGCCATCCGGCATCAACCGCGTGATACTGTGCCGCGTCACGCCGTTCGCGCTGGTGAAATCACCCGCCAGAACAATCCGGTTGTCCGCCTGCACCGAGATGGCGTTGACCACGCCGTTGACGCTGGACGCCACATTGGCCGCAAACGCCGCATCCACCGTCCCATCCGGGTTCAACCGCGCGACATGGCCCAAGGCCGTCCCATTGACCGACGTGAAATCGCCGCCGATGAGGATGCCGCCATCCAACTGGATGGCCAGCGCGCGAACCGTCCCGTTGGCCCCCATGTTCGCGATGAAATTCGTGTCCATCGAACCATCCACGTTCAGCCGCACCAGATTGCCCACCGCATAATTGTTGAAGTTCGAGAACGCCCCGCCCACCAGCACCTGGCCCGCGTTGTAAATGGAGCCGGCCGGATACGGCGCCACGGCATACACCGTGCCGTTCGCGCCCAGCCCCGGGTTAAACGTCGAATCCACCAACCCGTTGTCGTTCAACCGCGCCAACGCCGGCAGCGACTGCCCGTTGACCGTGGTGAACGCGCCGCCCACATAAATCGCCCGCGACCCGCCGATGAACGTCTCCGCCAGCGCGAAAACCGAATTGTCCACACCACTGCCCGGATTGAAACTCGTGTCCAGCGAACCATCCGTCATCAACCGCGCGATGCGATACCGCGTGATGTTGTCCACACTGGTGAACGCGCCGCCTATCACGACGCGGTCATCCGTCTGGCTGACCAATGCATTCACCGGCCCGTTGGCCCCGGCCAGCCCGTTCAAGTAGCCCGTGTCCAGCGTCCCGTCCGTGTTCAACCGCACCAGATGGTTCAAGGCCGCCCCGTTGGCGATGGTGAAATTCCCGCCCGCAACAATCTGCCCGTCCGACTGCAACGCCAGCGCCAGCACGCTGTCATTCATCCCGGCGGTCGGACTGAACGCCACGTCCGGCGAACCCGCCGGCTGGTTGTAAGTCTCCGCGTCCACGATCTGCACCAGCGCGTTTGCCGGCGACCCCAGCGACGCCCCCGCGCTCGGATTGGACAACTCCACGTTGAAGAAGAAGCTGCCCACCGGCGGATTCGTCACGCCGTCATCCAGTATCCGCACCGCGAAACTTTCCGCCAACTGCCCCGGCGCAAACGACAGCACGCCGTTCGTCGCCACATAATTCGTGCCCGCAAACGCCGTCCCGTCCGCCGTCGCAAAATTCACCGTCGCGTTGCTCGCCGCCGAACCCGTGCGCGTGACCGTGACCGTGGCATAGCCCCCGTTTTCGTTCACCAGATAGCTCGGCGCGCTGAACTGGAACGTCCCGTAGCTGTTGTCGTTGACGATCAGCAACCCGGTGTTCGTGAACGCCCCAAACAACGCCGGCGCGCTCACCCCGTTCGTCGTGGGATTGAACAGGCCCGCCCCAAACTGCTTGTCCGGCCCGATCTGATTGTTGTTGATCAACGGAATCAAAATGACGCGCGGCGTCACGTCGCCGCTGTTCCACGACAGCGTGTTCGTCGAGCCGACAAAATCCACCCCGCTCACCGCCGTGCCATTCGTCGTGGCATATTGCACCGTCAAACTCCCCAGGCTCCCCACCGTGCGCGACACCGTCACCGCCATCACGCCCGCGCTCAAATTGGCCGACTGGAAGTTGGTCACGAAACCCACATACCCCTGATAATTCGGGTTGATGATGCGCAGCACCGCGTTCGTCAATCCCAGCGACGCATTGCCGTAGCTCAAATCCTGCAGGCTGTTCAATTGCAGCCCGACCGTCTTCTCCACGCTCGAAATGTAGCTGTTGTTCAGCACCGTCACCGGGAACGCCGCGCTCGTCTGGCCCGGATTGAACGTCACCACGCCCGCCGCCGACTGGTAATCCACACCGGGCACCGCCGTGCCGCCCGTGGTGGTTTGATAAGACAACTGCACCGAGCCGTAGGAACTGACCGCGCGCCCGATGCCAATGGTGGCCGGCGAACTCGTGGCCGTATAACTCGGCGCGGTAAATCCGAACACGCCATCCTGATGGCTGTTGTCCACAATGGTGAACGGCGCCGCCGGCTCGCCCAGCGCCACGCCCACCGGGATGAGCTGCCCGCCCAGATAGAACATATCCGCATTCGGGTTGGCCATCTGGAACTGCGCGCTCAAATTGCCCTGCGACGACGTGTCGTTGATGAGGCTCACGATGACGGCCGCCGGACCCGTGAGGCCAAACGATTCCGTGAACTGCCCCAAACCTTCCGTCATCAAGCTGTTTCCGCCCACCATGCCGTCGCCATGGATGCGCGATGGGCCGGAATATTCCCAGCAAATGGGATAAATGGGGGCGGTGCCGCCATAGGAGTAATCCACGCCATTCACGGCCAGGCTCGGCTGCACCGTGAAATTGGCCGACGCATAACCCAGAAAACCGTTCGTGCGCGTCAACGTGACGGACTCAAACGACTGGCTCTTGTTGGCCGCGTAACTGGGGGCGGTAAAACCGATGTTGCCCGGCCCCGGCGTGGCCCCGCCAATCAAGCGCGCCACGTTGCCGCGATTGCGGATGCCCTCGCGTGTCTTTGGCTCCGGCCACACGTTCTGGTTCAGATACACCCCCAGATTCGGGTCCAGCGTATAATCGCCCGGCCTCACATCCTCGCTGAACTGCCCGCCGCCCACCTGCGCGAAGCTGCCGGCTATCATCACATTCCCGTCACTTTGCAGCCCCGCCGAATACACCGTGCCGGGCGGATCGCCATAATGTATCCGCGTAAGACCGGCGAACTGGTTGTAAGCCGTGTCCATGAACGTGGTGTCCACCGTGCCATTCGCATTCAACCGCGCAAAGCCCAGCCGGTGCGTGCCGTTGAACGTGGTGAACGTGCCGCCCAGATACAACTGGCCTCCCGCCAGCGACTGCATGATGCTGTAAATGGTGTTGTCCGCCCCCACGCCCACGTAGAAATTGGCGTCCAGCGTGCCGTCCGCATTCAGCCGCACCAGCCGGTTGTAGGAACTGCCATTGACATGGGTGAACGCGCCGCCCGCGACAATCTGGCCGTTGGACTGGTAATTCAAGGCCCACACCGCGTTGTCCGGCCCCGAACCGGGGTTGAACGACGTGTCCAGCGAACCCGTCAAATCCATCCGCGCGAGGTTGGCATACGTCTGCCCCGCCACATTAAACTGGCCGCCCACCACCAGCGACTGCGGCGTGCCGAGCGTGGCGGTGTAGGACCACGACGTGGCGATGCCGTTGGTGATGCCGCCCGGATTCATGACGATGGTGATCTGGCTGGCGGTGAGGCCGCCCACCGGGCCGTAGTTGAGCGCAAATGTCACCGGGCCGTTGGTGTTGTAGCCCGTGTCGTAAAGCAGAACGCCCGTCCCCCCCGCCACATTCGTGTCGCCATAATACACCTGCATATCATTCGACATGGCGAGGAAATTATAAGTCACCGTCAGCGTGCCGGACGTGAAATTACCCAGATTATTCACCAGGGGGATGGCCTGATCGTCCTCATTGGTGATGCCCGCCTGTTGGCGCGCGAAGGTGTAGTAGACCGAACCCAACGCCATCGAATAGACCGGGCCGGAGAGGGTGTTGGAGGGATCGAAAGTGGTGTCCAGCGAGCCATCCGTGTTCAGCCGGGCGACATGATTGCGGGTCGTGCCATTGTAACTGGTGAAATCGCCGCCAATCATGACTTTGCCATCCGGTTGCGTCAGGATGCTCCACACCGTGCCATTGGCCCCCGTGCCCGGATTGAAGGAGGTGTCCAGCGACCCGTCGTTGTTCAACCGCGCAATGTTGCTGCGCGGGACGCCGTTGAACGAGGTGAAATGCCCGCCCACGATCACCCTGTTCCCGCTCAAGGCGAGGGACCGGATGAACTCGTTGCCGGGATGGACGTTGACGCCCACACCCGGATTGAAACTCGTGTCCAGCGAACCATCCTTGTTCAGCCGCGCGATGCCACTCATGGTGTAGGTGTTGTTCTTGTCCGAGTAGGTCGAGAACGCACCGCCAATCACCGTCTGGTCATTGGGTGTCACGGCCAGGGCATAGACTTCGCTCAAGGCCTCGGTGCCGGGATTGGCCACCAGCGAGCCGTTTTGGTTAAGCAACATCGCGTCCGAGAAATCCGGATTCCAATACTCGTCCACCGAGCCGGCCGGCGGATTCAAATCGTCAAACAGGATGGTCACGTTGCATTCGTCCACCATGCCGCATTGATACGGGTTGCCGTCCTTGTCCTCCTCGAAAATGACGATGTGGAAGTCCTCGTTGAATTCCGTCAGGTTGTTGTCGGTGACGTTGAACAAAATCGGCTGCGGCGTCAATTTCTTGGCCGGGAAATCGAGCGTTCCGCTCGCGCCGCCGGAGGGGTTGAAATCGCTGTTTTTCGACTGGAATATTCCGCCGACGTCGGTGCCGCCCGGAGGCGTCGCATAGTCGGATCCCGGCTGCAACGGGAAAACATAGTTGTTGTATTCGACCTCTGTAGAGTCCAGAAAATAGCCGTCAATGACGTAATTGACCTTGGCCTCGTTCGCATACTCCGCCGCGGTTGTGGCGATCCGGTTGACATAAATGCCCACCGGCGTTCCCCAATACTCCCTGCCGTTGGCGTCCTGGTCCCGCGCCACGCGGTAGCTGGTCTTCTGGAAATTAAACACCGAGTTCGTGGGCGTCAGATTATAGACGGCATTCGTCAGGACATTCGTGACCATCAGGATGGGATCCACGTTCGTCACCATGTTGTAGGTGACGGATGTCCCAAATGAGGGATCAATGTCGCAATCCAGTATCCGGCACACGACCTGGTTGAAGATTGGATCCACCCTCGGCGCGGACACATCGGGCGATTCCGCCGGATCAGGCCGCGGATTGGACAGGACGACCTTGAAATCGCGGTTCGGCTGGGCGACTCCATCGTCATCAATGATCTGGATGAGGATGGTCTTGCTCATCTCGTAATCGTCAAACACCAGCGTGCCGCTGACGGGGTAATAATCCGTGTCCGCCACCGCCGCAAGGTCGCCGTTGGTGGTCACGCTGGCATCGCCGTCCATCGTCGTGTAATCCACCGCCATGCGGCCCGATGACCCGGCCACGCGCGTGACCGTCACCAGCAAACCGGGCGCGTCGTAATCCCAGTAGGTGCCAATCGTGCCATCATATTCACCAGCGTTCACCGCCCCGGAGATGCGCCGCGAGGTTTCCGTCTCGGAGCACTGGTAAAGAAGCATCGGGCTGCCGTTCGTGCCCACAATGCCCGTCTGGTCCACATTCTCGCTGGCAAACCGGAACACGCCGGACGGATGATACGCCCAGTTCAGCGAAATGGTTCCCCTGCCGATGTCCGTTTCCTGGTAATAGTCCAAAAGATTTGTCAAATTCAGGAAGTTGATATTCGTCAGCAAGGTGAGCGAGTAATTGGGCTTGGTGTCCACCACGAAGTAGTAGGTGGTGCCCGCCGTGGCGTTGAACCGCAGACCGCTCGGCCCGCCGAAGGGCTGGTAGAATTCATACAGCAAACCCGTGAACACGGGCACCGCAGTGGTGATAAGACCGCCGCCGCCACCGCCGCCACCACCGCCGAGACCGCCGCCGCCGAGGACGTTGGTAACGCCGATGTTGACGCCGTTGACGTTGTAAATGTTCTGGGCGGCTTCGTTGTATTGACCGTAGGTGGGCGGGTATGGCAGCGGATAGAGGTCGTCGTTGGCGGCCACCTGGTTGAGGCCGCTCAACACGCTGCCGGTGAAGACCGCCAGCACGGTGTCGGCCTTCAATCCGTTGGTCTGGAGGCTGCCGATGGTGTCCAGCGAAACTTCGCCGCTGGAGGGCGCGGTCCATTGGAACCAGACCGGCGCGTTGGGCGCGTAGGTGGCGATGTTCGGCGTGCCGTAGTCCGGCGAGCCGGCGGTGTTGTTCGCATTGGTGGCGCCCCAGTCGCCGTTGAGGATGATGGGGCTGAAGAAGCTCAATCCGTGCGGCGTGTTGGTCTCTATGATGGTCACCGTCTCCGTGGTGGGCGGCAGCAACTGGCCGGGCGGCGTGGGATTGGACAGGCTCACCGTGAAGCTGCGGTTGGTGGATTGCGCGAGATTGTTGGCGACCAGGGGCACGACTATGGTGCCGATGGCCGCGCCGTTGGTCAGTTTCAGCGTCCCGCTGGTGGCGGTGTAGTCCACTCCCGGCTGGGCCGTGCCGGGGCTGGTGGAGTAATTCACCGACACCGGCTCCACGGCCGGATTGGAGCACAGCACATACAGATAGGCGAAGCCCGCGCTCTTGGCCACGCTCATCGCGGCGGCGGAGAAGCTCAATCCCGCGTCGGCGTCATGCACCAGCACCGTGGCCGTGCTGGGCGGCGTGAGCTGCGCGGTGCCGCTGGGATTGGACAGGATGACAGTGAAGGCCAAGTCGCCCGTCACCAGCGGATCATAGAGCAATGGCACCACGATGGTCTTGAGCGTTTCGCCGGGATTGAAGGTCACCACGCCGTTGGTGGCCACGTAGTTGGTGCCGGCCACGGCGGTGCCGTTGGCGGTGGCATAACTGACCGTTGTCTGGACGTTGGTGGTGTTGAAGCGGAGGACGTTCAATGTGATGGCATTGGACACCACGGCGAATGGCGCAGGCTCGGTGGTGGTGTAGAGCGGGGAGTCAAAGGCGACGCCGATGTTGGTGTTCAAGATGGTCAGGGTCGCGGTGGAGGGATCGGCCAGCGTCGCGCCGTTGGAGCTGGCGTTGGTCGTCAGCACCAGGTTCAGGTATTCAGGCCCCTCCGCCGTGGTGGTGTTGATCACTTGCACGGCAAAGGTTTTGGCCCCCATTTCACCGTCGCCAAAGCTCACCGTGCCGTTGGTGGGGATGTATTTGACGCCGGCCAGCGCCGTGCCGTCCGCGGTGCTGAATGCGACTGTCACCGCGTTCTGCGAGCCGTTGGTGCGGATGATGGTGATGTAGGCGTTGGTGGTTCCCGCGCCGCCGCCCTCGGTGATGACGTAGTTCGGCGCTGAAAATGCCAGCTGGCCGGGCGTGTGCAGCGTGTCTATGATGGTGAGGACGGCGTTGGACGGGCTGTAGAGCAGCGAGCCGGTGGCGCCGGTCAGTTGCATGCCCACCGTCCGGTTGCCTTCGGGAAGCCCGTTGTTGTTGATGGGCACGGTCACCGCGACGTTGGAGACGCCCGGACTGAAGACCACGGTCTGGCTGACGGGCGTGTAGTCCGTGACGGGCACGGCCGAGCCGGCGGAGGTGGTGCTGAAGAACACCGTGGAGGTCCCGCTCACGCCGCCCTGCCGCAATATGTTGATCGTGGCCGCCCCGGCGATGTTGTCCTTGGACACGGTATAGGTGGAGTAGGCGAAATTGATCTCGCTGTCGTCATTGATGATGGTGAGCGTGGCCAGCGGCTGGCCGCCAAACGCCGCCGGGGGCGACGGGTTCAACGCCAGATTCACCGTCAGATTGGTCGTGATGACGCCGTCGTCCATCACCGGGATGGTCACGGTCTGGATGACCTCGCCCATCGGGAAGTCAAGATTGTTGGTGACGGCGGTGTAATTGACTCCCGCCCGGGCCGAGCCGTCGCTGGTGGTGAAGGGCACGATGATGTCGCCCGAACCATCCGCATTGGCGCCGCTGGTGCCGCCGGTGCGCAGGATGGTGATGACCACGTTGGTGCCGTTTTCGTCCACGGAATAATTGGCCGAGGAGAATTCAAACGCGCCCACGCCGCCGACGGAGCCGCCGTAAATCCGCGCCAGGTGCGCGTGGGGCTGGCCATTGTATTGCGTGAACCCGCCTCCGATGATGATTTTTTCGTCGGGCACGCTGGTGGGGTAGCCGTAGATGGTGTCGTCCTGGATGGCGATGGCGGCCACGAAATCGTTCGCGCCCGTGCCGAAGTTGATGGTCGGGTCCACCGTGCCGTCGGGGTTCAACCGCGTGATGCGGCTGCGGCTGACGCCGCTGAACCGGGCGAATTCGCCGCCCACCACGATGCGGTTGTCGGATTGCAGGGCGATGCTGAACACCGCGTCGTCCGCGCCCACGCCGGGCTGGAACGCGGTGTCGAGCGAGCCGTCGGTGTTCAGGCGGGCGATGTGGTTCAACGCGACGCCGTTGACGCTCGTGAACAGGCCGCCGATGATGATTTCGCCGTCCAACTGGATGGCGATGGCGTGGACTGAATCGCTCGCGCTGGCGACGAAGTTGGTGTCCAGCGAGCCGTCGGTGTTCAGGCGGGCGATGTGGGCGTAATTGGTGTTGCCGTTGACGGCGGTAAAGTCACCGCCGATGACGACCTTGCCGTCCGACGGCTGGACGGCGAGGGCATAGACCGTGCCGTTGGCGCCGAGGCCGGGATTGAAGGCGGTGTCGAGCGAGCCGTCGGAATTGAGGCGGGCGATGGCGTTGATGGGCGTGCCGCTGATGGAGGCAAAGGTGCCGCCCAAGAGAATCTTGCTTTGCCCGCCCACGAAAGTCTCGGTGAGGGCATAGACCGCGTTGTCCGGGCCGGAGCCGGGACTGAAATAGCTGTCGAGCGAGCCGTCGGAATTCAAGCGGGCGATGTAATTCATCACCACGCTGTTGAAATTGGTGAACAGGCCGCCCGCCAAAATGTGCCCGTCCGCCTGGAGTGCAATCGCCCGCACGGAATCACTCGCGCCCCATGTGTCCGAGGCCTTCGAGAAGCCGGGGTCCACGCTGCCGTCGGAATTGAAGCGGGCGATGCGGTAGCGGGGCAGGCCGTTGGCCAGGGTGAAGTCGCCGCCCACCACCAACTGGTTGTTTGTCTGGAGCGCCAGGGCATACACGGTGTTGTTCAAGCCGAGGGCGTCGTATGTAACGTCACCCGAGCCCGGCGGTTCGTTCACCGAGTCGGTGTCAATGATGTTCAGCACGGCGTTGCTGGGGTTGCCGAGGGCGGTCGCGGGCGATGCGTTGGTCAGCAGCAGGCTCAACGTCTTCAAGCCGTTGCTGACGCCGTTATCAATGACGGGCACGGCGAAAAACTTGCCGACCTGTCCATTGGTGAAGGTCATCACGCCGTTGGTGGCAACATAGTTCGCGCCCGCGACGGCCGTGCCGTTGGCGGTGCCAAAACCAACGGTGACGGTCCCGACCGTGCCGCCGGTGCGCACCACCGGTATCAGCGCGAAGCCGCCGGACTTCTTGACCGAATAAACCGGGGAGCCGAACTGCACCGTGCCCGCGGAATCCACGTTGTCAATGAACAGCGTGGCGTTGGTGAAATCGCTCAACGCCAGAAGATCGGGGTTGGTGTTGGTGCTGACCGTGGTGTAGTTGGTCGCGTATGCCAGTTGCAGATTGACCGTCAGATTCGAGGTGACAACGCCATCATCCATCACGGGGATGACAACGGTCTTGGTTGACGCGTCGCCGTCGTTCCACACCAGCACATTGGTTGAGCCGGTGTAATTGACGCCGTTGACCGCCGTGCCGTCGCTGGTCAGCACCTCCACGCTCAACGTGCCGCTGTTGCCGCCGAGGCGGTTGACGCCGACGATTGCCACGCCGGAATTTTCGTTGGTGGCGAAGGTCGCGGAAGTAAAGCCCAGATGGCCGGGCGTGAACACGCTGTTGATGATGGTGAGCACGGCGTTGGACTGCCCCAGCGTCGCGCCGCCAGCCGGGGTGTTTAGCCGCAGGTTGACCGTCTTGTCCGGCTGCGCGACCGTGACTTTGATGATCGGGATGGTAAAGGTCTGGCTGGTGACGCCCCCGCCAAAGGTGAGCGTGTTGGTCACGCTGGAGTAGTCCAGGTGATTGGACGCGGTGCCATCGCTGGTGATGTAACCGACCTGCACCACGCCGTCACTGCCGCCGGTGCGCGTGACGGTGATGGTGGCGGTGCCGCCATCCGACGTCACGGAATATGCCGGCGAGGAGAAACCCAGAACGCCCGGACTGGTGTTGATGTCAATGATTTTCAGCGGCTCCTCGGTCATGGTGCCCAGCGCCGAGCCAAGCGGAATGAACTCGCCGCCCAGCAGGAAGTTGGTGCTGTTCGGATTCGACAAAATCAAGTTGGCGTTCAAATTGCCGGTGATCCTGCCGTCATTGTAAATGGTCACGGGCACATATTCCGGTCCAGTGTAGCCAGTCCTGTATGTCCACGCGGGAAGAGGCCACTCTGTCGGCCAGCCGGGCGACGCGTAGAGCGGATCCAACGAAAAATCAACATCCGGGACGGCGATGCCCGGCCCGGGCGCGGCGGTGTTGGTGGCGAATGTCGCGTTGATCATTCCCAGACTGCCGTTGTTGCGGACGAGCGTGATTTCAGCGGACTGCGAATTCGTCAAGCCGGGCGGCTTGTCCCACGTGTAGCTGTTGTATGCAAACTCAATGTTGCCGGGGCCGGGCGTGGAACCGCCAAGGATCCGCGCCACGTTGCTGCGCGGGTGGGTGTCCTCGCGCGTGAGCGTGCTGTTGTCCCAGCCGCCGCCGCTGCCGAGATAATAAAAGCTGCCGCCAATGATGATATTGCCGGGGATCGCAGTGGTGGTGGTCGTGCGGTTGGTGGTGACCACGGTTTTGTTCGTGGTCAGCGTCACATTGGTGACGACATTGTAGGTCCATTTCTCCGCCGCGAGGGCATAGACATAATTGCGCGTGTTCGTCTCCGGATAAAGCGACGGATTCACCGCGTTTGGATTGTGGTAATGGTTGATCAGCCCGGCATACTGGTTGTAAGCCGTGTCCATGAAGCTGGTGTCCAATGTCCCGTCCGTCAACAAGCGCGCCAACCCCACGCGGCGGGTCTGATTGAACGTGGTGAAATCGCCCGCAACGAAAATGGTCCCGTCCGGCTGGAGCGTCATGGCATAAATGCTGTCCGAAAGGCTCGTGTTCAAATTCAACGTGCCGGTGCCCGGATTGAAGCTCAAATCCAGCGTGCCATCCGTGTTCAGGCGCACAATCCCGCTGTAACTGTCCAAATCCATGTAGGCAAACCCGCCGGCAACCAATATTTGCCCGTCCGCCTGCAACACGATGGCATTGACCGGGTCCGTGGCCAACGAGTCCGGGTTGTAAGTGCCGATGCCCGGGGCAAACGTGGTGTCCACCGAGCCATCCACATTCAACCGCGCAATGCCGCCGCTGACGACGCCGGATACCGTGTCAAAATTCCCGCCAATGAGCACGCGCCCAAGCGAATCCACCGTCACCACGTTCACCGACCCGTCCGGCCCGACGCCTGGATTGAAACTGGTGTCCACGGAGCCGTCCATGTTCAACCGCGCCACATGATTCAACTGGATTCCGTTCACCGTGGTAAAATCGCCGGCGATGATCACCTGATAATTCGTAAGCGAAATGACATTGGTGAGCGGCAGCTCGACAAACGTCTGGACATTGGTTTCCAAAGCGATGGACCAGACGGTGCCATTTGCGCCGAGGCCGGGATTGAAGGTGGTGTCCAGCGAGCCATCCGCGCCGTTCAAGCGCGCGATATAATGCCGGTTGTTGCCGTTGAACGCGGTGAAATTGCCGCCGATGAGGATGTTGCCATCCGGCTGAAGGGCGAGCGCGGCGATGAAATCATTCGCCCCGCTGTTGGGCGAAGCCAGAAACGAGGTGTCCACGTAGCCGTTGTTCCCCACCCGCACAATCCGGTTATAGGGCGCCTCATCGTAGGAATTGAAACTGCCGGCGATGATGGCGCTTCCATTGGGCTGCTCGGCCACGGCGTAGACCGTGCTGCCGGCGCCCGCCGTGCCGGGATAGGGAATAAATGGCGGAACGGAGCCGGAAGAATTATCCGCGTTCCAACTGCGGTCCAACGCCCCGGCGGGCTCCCCATAATAGTTGAGAATGGTCAGCGTGGCATCATAGACTTCACCGAGTTCGCCGTATTTGCCCGGGTCGTGCAACACCAACAACACGTCCTCGTTAAACTCCGCCAGGCTGGCGTTGAGAATGGGAATGGTGACGGCCTGCGCGTTGGCCTTGTTTGCCGCCCAGTTCAACGTGCCTCCCGTCGTCGTAAAATCAACGCCGGGCGTGGCATAATCCGAACCGGGCTGAAGCGGGAATGTATTGTCGTTATTGTTGTTGCCATTGTAATCCGTGTCGTATTGAACCGACACCGCCTGGTTTGCGTTCCCGCCCGTGCGGTCGACATAGACCGTCACACTGCCCTCATCGGACCACGTCCGGAACGTGGAGCGCTCCCAGTTGAAAATGGAGTTGGCCGCCGGTATTGTGTCCCCATCAACGTAGGTGGTGCTCAATATGCTCACCAGCCCCGTGCTGGTCAGCGGGTTCAAGGTGGGCGGCTGCAGATCCGACGATTCCAGCGGATCCAGCCGGGGATTTGAAAGGCTTATCGCGGCCACATTGGGAAGCCCCGCCAATCCGATTCCATTGTTGCCGCCAAAACCGCCAAAACCGCCAAAACCGCCGCCGCCGTTACCACCACCCGTGGAAGATTGAAACACGGGTATGTAGAAATCCGCGCTCATCTGGAAATCGTCAAACACCAGCGTGTTGGTGGTGGGGGTGAAGCCGGCGGTGTTCAACCGCGTCACATTGGTGGTGAACATGTAACTGAAAAGGGTCGTGCTGGTGATTGTCGTGTAAGCGGCATTATTGGTATAGACATCCAGCGAATTGGTGGTCCACGACGTGGAAGACGGATCCAGAACGGAGATGTTGGTGAAATCCGACCCCACCGGCCCGAAGGGGCTGATAAAGTAGTTCGTAATGTCCGTCTCGTTGGTGCTGCTGACACCGCTGATTTCCGTGCCTAGAACAAGATTAACGACGTCATACGGCGCGCTGGGGGTGGGGGGAAGCACATTGGTGACGCTGTAAGTCTGCGGCGGTCCGATCTGATACAAATCAGTGATGTTGGTCACGTCAAAAACATAGTTGACGGAATAGTAGTTCGTCAGATTATAGACGGAGGGATAAAGGACAATATTCGTGACCGTATTGGCGGTGTAATACGTGAAATTCGGAACATCTTCATTCGTCGCATTACTGGTTCCATTTCTCCTGAACATGGTGGCGCCGTTTGAAACCACCATGTAATTGGTTTTGGCGCCGGTGTTCGGGTAATACTCAACCAGCCCGTCGTAGTAATACCCAATCTGATTGTCGAAAACGGTGTTGGTGTAAAACGAATTGACCTGTGTTGTCACTCCATTGGTGTTGATGATGGTCACATAAGTATTGGTCCCGTAAGTGTTCGTTGTCAGCGTGTCGGTGAAGGACACGCCGGTCACCTGATAATCCACCAGAACCCGGCCGTTGGCGGGGGCCGGGCGCGTGACGGTGATGCGCGCCCCGTTCACGGTGTCGGCCACGTTGACGCCTGTCACGCCCGATGAGTCCAGTTCGCTCACCGTGTAGACGTTGCCCAACAAGCCGCCCAATCCATAGATGCTGTTGTTGCCGTAGTTGCCGGGAAAGGCAAACCCGAGTGTGCCCGATGGAATGGTGGTGAGGTTCCAATTGAACACATAGCTGCCGCTGTCATAAGGCGGGCCGACGTCCGCGTTCCCGTTCACCGAAATGTAATAGGTGGTGCCGCCGACCGCCTGAAAAAACACCTGGCTGTTGGTCTGCACGCCGTTGGTGATGTCGTCATTCCCGGCAATGTAAGTTAAATTGGGATCGCAGAGGCCGTTGGTGGTCGTATAAACCGCCAGAACCGTGTTAAAGGCGCTGCCAATCGTGTCAAATTCCGCGGTCCCGCTCACCGGAGCCGTCCAAGCAAACCAGACGGAATCGTCCAGGTCCACAATGTTGGTGAGGCTGTTCCCCGTCATGATGAAGGACGGTTCGCAGTTCTCCAAGGTTGCGCCCACGGTGGTGCCGTTGGTGGAGCCGGAGTAGCCGGTGATGACAAAGGCATTGGTGAAATAATCATTGGGCGGAGCGGCCTGCTCGTTCCAGTTGAGCACATAGTTGCCGCTGTCATAAGGAGGGCCTGTGTCGGCGTTCCCGTTCACGGAAATGTAATAGGTGGTGCCGGCGACCGCGTAAAAAGAAACCTGACTGGCGATGTTGACGCCGGGGTTGATGTCGTCATTCTCGGCGACGTAGGCGATACTGGGATCGCAGAGGTCGGTGGGCGTCGTGAAAACCGCCAGAACGGTGTCAAAATCCGGATCACTCCCAATCGTGTCAAATTCCGCAAGCCCGCTGACCGGCGCCGTCCACGCAAACCAGACGGAATTGTCTATGTCGGCGTAATCATCTCCCATGATATAGGTGAGTTCGCAGCCGGTGAGGTCCTGCATGGTCGCGCCCACGTTGCTGCCGTTGGTGGTGCCGGCCATGTTGGTGATGACAAAGGCGTTGGCGAAATTGTCATTGGCCGGCTGCGCCTGGGCCGCATTGATCATCCAGCCGGCCAGACACAGCAATCCCAGCTTCGCCCAGCCGGCATTCCGGAGGAGGTTTCCCAGCCTCCGGCCTGCAAATTTTTCCATGTTCATTTTCACAAGTTTATTCTTCCGGGCCGGACGCCGCGCGTTCCGCCGGATGTTCATTAACAAATCGCCCATCAACGTGTCCCGCATCGGCCCGCATCAGTAAGGATACGTCAGCCACGGTTGCACGGAGACCTTGTAATACCGCCCCGGCAACTGCACCGGGTCAAACACTTTCACATTCGCCGCCGGCCCGGGATAGGGATTCGGCGAAATGAACGGATTGGTCTTGATGTAGGTGTTTGTCAAAAGCAGCCAAGTCGCCAGGTTGGTGGAGTAATACACGCTGTTCGTCGCCAGCGGAACCGTGTTCCAACTGATCACCATGGTGTTTGCCGGATTGTTGGTCGGATAGGTCATGAGGTTGACCTGGCTCGACAGGAAGAACGGCGTCGGGTCGGATGAATTGTCAATGCCGTTTCCGTTCGAATCCATGTATGGATAGGCGGCGGCGTTGAATGTGACGGTGACGCCGTTGACGACCACATTGGTGGAGCTGTAATAGCCCGCATAAGACGGCACCCACCGCAAATGATTGCCGTTGAATCCGTTTATTTTTACGGACACGTCCGCGCCGTCGGATACGGCGTCGGCATAATAGATGACCAGATTTGTGTTGAACTCCAGCGCGCCTATGGAGGCGGCAAGGGTGTTGCGGCTGTAGTAGTCGCAATTGCCGAGCAGTTCCAGGTGGTCCACGTATATGGCGTTGCTCACGCCCGTGCCGGTGAAGTAGAACCAGGTGTCGTTTGTGGGGCCCAGGGTGTCCAGCATCAGGCGTCCTATGGCGAGGTTGTTCGCGAATCCGGCGGACGTCGGGCCAAGATCGTTGCCGGCGGAGACGTTGATGACCTGCCGGTCAATGGGCGCGTAGTTGGTGATGGTGGTGCCGAGCAGGTCGCCGTTGTGCGGGTTGATGGGGAAGCTGAATCCGTAGCCGACGGATGTGTTGCCAACTGTCCAGGTGTTGCTGTTGCCCGGCCCGCCGTCGCTGAACTGGTTCGTTCCCGCCATCGTCAGCGACTTGGGCGCCAGCATCACCAGATTGCTGGCCAGCAGCGTGCCGGCGGAGATGGAAATGTCGCCGACGGCGGACAGCGATCCGTTGGTGAAGGTGGCGTTGATGGCGGACAGGGAGAACGCGCCGGGGCCGTTGGTGAAGGTGCCGCCGTTTTCAAAGTTGTTGGCCCATATCTGCGCCCCCACGTCGGAGATCAATCCATTGTTGATGAGCGTCAGATACGGCGACACCGGCCCGCCAAACAGCCCCAAGCTCGAAAAGCGGATGGAACCGTTGTTCGTCAGCGAGCGCAGGTTGGGCAGGGAGTTGGACCAGAGGTTGTTTGGCGGGGTGGGGGCAAACAGCAGGTTTAATTCGCCGTCCGGCGCGGCGGCGTTCGGGCCGTTGGCCGTCAATGTCAGCCCGCTCGCGTCCGCGGTGAGGCTGTGCAGCAGGTTGAACTGGTCGCTGATGACGAGATTGGTCCTGACATGGAGGGTCATGTCCCACACGGCCGAGGGCGTTGTGGCGGTCATCAGCGGCTGGTTGTTGTTGGGGCCTGTGAGCTGGATGAGCAGGGCGCGGAAGTCCCAGTTGTAGCCGGTGGCGGGGTCGGTGTAAAGCCAGTCCGAGGTCCACATCGTCATGGTGCCGTTCCACGCGGCGATGTCCGGCTCCAGCAGGTTGGTGATGGTCAGGATGCCGTTGGTGACGGCCAGGCTGATGTCCGTGTAGGGGGAGAATATCTGGGCGCCGAGGCTGCCGTTGAACTGGTTTGTGGCCTGCAGGAGGAGGTAGTTCTCGCCGGAGATGGTCGCGATGGGCAGGCTTAAATTGGCGGCGCTGATCTGGATGCGGCCCGTGAGGTTGGTGGCGAGATAGTCCACGACGTTTTTCGGGCTGGGATTGTTGGTGGCCGCCGTGGTGGGTTCAAACTGGACGGAGGCGTAGGCGTATCCGTTGCCGGTCACCGTCGCGGGATAGGGCGGCAGGAATGTGTTGCCTTCGGGCAGGTTGATCCAGCCGCTCGGCGTGGGCGCGCCCAGGGCGGTCAGTATGGTGGGCGGATACACCGTGTTTGTCATGGTGATGGTGAAATTCACCGGCAGGCCGTCGGCGGCCACGGCGGGCTGGGAGGCGCCTTGTGCGTAAAAGTCGGAGAGGATGAGATAATTGGTGTTCAACAGGCCGGTCACCGCATCCAGATAGGTCGGACCGAAAAATGCGACGTGGGCGGCGCCCGGCCCAATGGCGGTTTTGTCGAAATAAACGCTGGTGTTGATGTTGGGGTTCAGGTTTTGGATGAAAACGGCCCGCACTATGTTGGTTCCAATTGTGCTGCCCGTGTAACTGGGCTTCTCAAGATACGCGGTGCTGTTTGTCAGGGACATGTAGTAAACAGGCCCTGCATTCGCCTCGTTGGCGGCGCTGGTTGGCGTCAACGAAACGCTCGGCTGCCACGTTCCAAGAAGATCGGTTCCGACCGACTCGTTTAGAACCGTGAATCCCGCCATGCCGGTCAATGATGTTTGCAGAAGCCCTTCCATCGTCAGGGTGCTGTGGTTCAGGTCCACATTCTGGCCGGTCAGCCTCAACAAGCCGCCCTGTCCGACGACGATGGAGCCGGGTGAGACGATGTTGGTCGCCCAGACAATGCACTGGCCGACGCTGCCGTTGGTGTTCGCGCCAGGATTGTCCATGACCGAATCGCAATCAATCGAGCCGGAGTTGAAAAAGGAGCCTGACATCTGCCGCACGCCGCTGTTCAACTGCATGTCGAACTGGAAGCCGGTGCCGTTGTTGGCCAGGGCGTTGGCCACCATCGAACCGGTGTTGGTATAGTTGACGGTGTTCCGCGTCTCCAGCACCTCCGGGTTGAGTGTGACTGCGCCGAAGTTGATGGTGAATGAAATGGTATTGACGAAATTGGTCGCGTCAATGGTGGGCATGGGACCGGGTGGATCATTGTAAGTCAGCACCTCGGGGTAGGGTGGAAACACCGGATCCGTCGCCAGCGCCACGGTCGTCAGTGCCAGACTCAACAGCCCGCACGGCAGCAGCCACCGCATCTTCCGGCGCCGGCCGCCCGCCAGGCGGATTTTCTGGTTCGTCATACAATTCAATGAATGGTGATGGAATAATCCCAACTCACCGACCGCCCTAAAGAATCGGTCAGTAGAAGGGTAAAGTCAAACGTGCCGGTTTGCGCCGGCGTGCCGGAAAGCAGGCCGTTGCCGTTTGCATCGGTGGTCACCGTCAATCCCGACGGCAAGCCGGCGACCGACCATGTGAACGGCGGCTCAAACGCGCCGCCGCCCGTGATTGTGAACGTGACGGGCGCGTAAGCGTGGTTGTTGGTGCCGTCCGGCACGGTGGCCGGTGAAATCTGGATCAATACCTGATTCATCAAATTCTGGATGCTGATGCCGCTGGGATAAGCCACCGGATCGTTGGTGGAGTAGTCAAACGACGCCCAGAGAAAGAGCTGCTCCTGGTTGGTCTCGCCAATGGTCGTGATGAGCGGATTCGTATTCAACGCCGACCAGCCGTTCGTATACAGCGGCCCGACCTTGTCGAAGGTGAACGTCGCAGGCGGATTGATGGTTCCCGGTCCGGCCAGACCCGCCAGGATGTTGGCCTCGTCCCAGACAGGCGCCGTGGACTCGATTGCGTAACCGGCGGCCGTCGCGGTGTCCGACGCGGTCAGGAGAATGTCCGGCGCCGTGATGACGCGCTGGAAATTCTGAACCACCGTCCGGCTGTTCGTCACCAGCGTCATCGTGTAACTGTTCGTGAAGGGCTGGAAGAACTGGCCGATCAGCGAATCATAGCTGGACTTCACATACTGGATGTGCTCGATGCCCTCATACAAACCCGCGGACGGGGTGGAATCAACGCAATTGATCGGATACACCACGTAGGTGTGATTTGTGAAATAGGTCACGACGGACACCGAGGCGACAAATCCGGCGCCGTTGGTCAGGGTCGTGCTGGTGTTGGTCGCCTGGGTGATGATATTGGTGCTCACCACCACGTTCGTAAGGGGAAAACCCGGTGGCTGGGGCGACATGAACTGCCATCCGCACTGGCCCGCAGGAATGGTGAAATATTCGCCCGACGGCGAGTTTGTCAGCAAGATGGGCACGGTCGCGGTGTTGGTCACGATGGGCGCGGGATACGGCGAACCGATCAGCGTCCCCAGCGTGACCGTCTCCTGGCTGGCGGGAGTGTTGGTGTAATAACTCAACGGGACATTGAGGCCGTTCAAGACGATGTAGGGCGTGTTGGTGAGATTGGCGCTGGTGAGGATGCCGCCAAAAGTATCCTGATACACCAACGCCGGAGTATAGGTATAGCCGTTCGTCACCGTGACCAAAACCGGCAGATAGGGATACGGCGCGCCATTGGGGGTCGTGTAAGTTGAAACGAGGTTCGGCGTGACCAGGACGGTAAAATTTGTCGTGGCACTCGTCACCGTGACCCCTGGAAACAAGCCCGGGATCAGGCCCGGAGCATTGGTCTGCTCGGCCACCAGCAGCGGGTTCAGGTTGGACGTGGTGATGAAGGTGAATCCG
The DNA here is from genome assembly GCA_964475285.1 of uncultured Bifidobacteriaceae bacterium. Lineage (GTDB taxonomy): Bacteria > Verrucomicrobiota > Verrucomicrobiia > Limisphaerales > UBA11358 > UBA11358. The sequence goes on from CAYYWB010000005.1 coordinate 30,231, forward strand.
CCGAGGTTGGTGGTCACCAGCAACGCCCCGGTTGACGGATCCTCGGTGTTGATGTTGTTTGTGGTCAGCAGATAACGCAGTCCCGCCACGTCATCGCACGTCAGGCCGGTGTAAAAATAGCCGTAATCCAGAGACGTCGTTTGAAATGACGCCACCGGGGCATAGGTGATATCATAAGGATCCGGCAGGATGGGAATCGTCCCGACGACCGTGGCGGAGAGGTTGTAGGTATAAAGCACGTCGTTGATGTAGGACGAGTATTGAGTCTGCGCGACCGGCGAATTCAACGGCGAGGGCTGGGTGTCAAAATTTCTTTGAATAACCAGATAGGTTGCCGCAGTGCCGGTGCCCGTGACCGACCGCAATGTCCACACATAGCGCACCGGGTCGGCCAGCCCCAGTTGCGGCATCAATTCGCCCAGGACGACGGATCTCAAATCCGTCAATCCCAGCGCCTGCGCGGTATAGTTGACGCTTTTGGCATAGAATGGAAACACGGAAGTAAGATCGTTGGTGTAACCGTCCACCCCGCTGGGGCCGGTGAGGCTGTTGCTGAAGACATTGTTCATCATGGCAAAGGCGCCGTCCACCGCCGCCACGCCGTTCGAGCCGAAGAATTCCAGGAAATTCGCGTCGTAAGCATAATACCACACCGGCGTGTTGACGCGATATTCCTCGCCAATGTTTCCCGGCCCGCCCACATCATTGGCCTTGTTGTCGTAACCAAGCGCCGCTGTCTGCCACGCATCGCCACCAACAATCGGGTCCAGCAATGAAAATCCCCGCGCCGCCGGGACGCCCGCGACGAGCAGGAGCACCCACCAAAATCTTTTGACTGATTGCAACATTTTCATTTCATCAATACAGGAACTGGACCAGGTAATAACCCGCCGGACCGCCCCCGACATTAACCGAATCAACCGCGCCCGCCGCGAACCGCGGCGCGCCCAGATTGGTCCAGACGGCCGTCAGGCTGGATTTGGTCAGCACCTGATAAGTATGGCCCGGCTGCGTGTTCCAGTTCAGGAACAGGCCCTGGGCTGTTTGTGTGAGCGTCTGTTGCAGCCAGGTGGTGGAATCATAGGGATTCCCGCCGGTCAGGAACACCTGCAACAGCGTCGGACCGCCGGGAACAACGGGCGCATTGGGCGACAACCAGTTGTAAGTGATCTGGCCGTTGTTGAAGCTCACCTGCAATTGGCCGTAATACAATTGCATCCACTCAAACGGAATGCCGCCCCAGCTTTGACCGCTCCACGTCGTCCCGCTGGCGGACGGCGACAGCGGCGATTGCCGCCCGGCAATTGTGGTGTAGGCCAACTGGAACGAGTGCGTGCTGTTGGTCTTCAACCCGTTTGCCGCCGTCATCGTCCACAGATTGCTCGTCAGGGTCGCCATCGGCGAATTGGTGACGCCGTCGGCATAGACTTCGTAGTTGGATACGGAAATTCCGAGGAGCAGCGGCCAGGCGACCCGCAACTGCGGCTGATACACGCCGTTGCTCAATGAGAACGGCGCCCAGACAGACGGCGCGTTCATCGGCGGCAGGTAGGTTGCGAGGCTGCTGTTGATGTAGCGCTGGGCGAACAGATCAAAATTATACGGGCTGCCGGTGTAGCTGGTCCAGGTCACCAGGAATTGACTGACGCCGTCAGACGCCACGGACGGCTGCATTTGCTGGCCGGCCGTCGTGGTGTTGACGCGAAATTCAGCGCTGGTCAGCGTGCCGTTGCCGTTCAAAAACCGCCCGAACACGCCCTCGCGCGAACCGTCCTGCGCGAGGCTCGTCCACACGACCAGATAATCCACGCCAATCGAACTGATGCGCGGATAATATTGATCGCCGTAAAGATAGGCATTCACCCGCAACACCGCGCCGCCAACGCCGCCGCTGGTGAAGGAGCGCGCGTAAATGTCCCAACTGTTGCTCTGCACCACCAGGTCCTTCGCGTTCCAGGCAATCACGAATCCGCCGTCCGAACCGGCGGCCACGGCGGGATTTGCGGCGGGATTGGAATCCACGTTCACCAGAAATTCGCCGGCCGTCGCCACACCGCTGGCGTTGTAAAGCCGCGCGTAAATGTCCACGCTCGGTTTCACGAGTCCGGACGCCGCGGTGTAGGTTGAATTGGTTCCGAGATTGGGCGCGAGCACCCGCTCCTGTTCCGAAACCCAGGCAACCACGAATCCGCCGCCGGCCAGCGCCGCCACCGACGGGCTGCGCTGATTGTAGGGAATGAACTGGTTGATCAAAAAGTTGGTGCCGATCTTCTGGCCGGACGGCGAGAACATCTGGCCATAGACATCCTGCATGCTGTTGGAACCCGCCTGATTATAACTCGCCCAAACCACCACCACGTTGCTGTTGTTCAGCACGGCCACGGCGGGATTGATCTGGAAACTGTTCGCGGGCGTGCTCACCACCACGTCCGTTGTGGTCAGCCATGTGTTGGTCGCGGACATGAAACGCGCGAAGATGTGCTGGAACCCTTCCACGCCGCCCTGCCAGACGAAAACCGCGCCGCCATTTTTCAGCAGCGCCACGCGCGCGTTTTCCTGGTCGTTCGTGCCCGTCACGTTCACCCGGAAGGGGCTCAACGTTCCGGACAGCGTGCCGTCCAGCCGCCGCGCGCTGACGCCCCAGCCGCTGCCGTCGGTGGCGTTGTCCTGCCACACCTCGAAACCGCCGCTGGTGTTCACCGCCACATCCGGCCACACCTGATCGCCCGGCAACTGGCCGACGATGGCATATTCCGTTCCGTTGGTGGTGTAGTAATTGGTCTGGGCAAAAACGGCGGAGGGAATCAGGAGGAACAACCCCTGGCAAAAACAAACGGCGGCCCTGCGGGCAAACGACAACGACATAGGCGACACCATGGACACTAAACGCATCGCGGCATTTTGTCCAAAAAATTTTCCGGCAAAACGCAGCGGACGCGGCTGCCTGCGCAACCGCGCTCCGCGGCAAATCGCCGCTTCATTTTCCATCACACGACACAAGTTCATTTTTTCAAATCAACGCCGCCTGCCGCTCGCGCGGCGATTCCGCTTCCAGCGCCGCGAGCATTCCCTTGAATCCCCAGCCCGCAAACAATTCGCCCAGCCGCCCGGTGTCCGCCGGTTTCTCCGCCAGGTCCGCCGGCGAAAAATCGCACGGCAAATCATCCCGCAGCCGGACCAGTCCGCGGTTGCGCCGCACCGCTTCCGCCGCCCCGCGCAACGCGCCGCGCACCCGTTCCGACTTCACCTCGTCCAGCCGCCGATACAATTCCGCAACCGAGCCGAACTGGTTCAGCAAATCCGCCGCAGTCTTCGGCCCGACTCCGGGCACGCCCGGAATGTTGTCCACGCTGTCACCCGTCAAACTCAACCAGTCCACGATCTGCGACGGTTCCACGCCGGTTTTGGCGCGCACCTGCCCGTCCGTCCAGACCGTCCCGCCTGGATCGCCCGGATTCAGCAATCCAACCCGCGCCGACACCAACTGCATGAAATCCTTGTCGGAACTGGCGATGACCACCGCCATCCCGGCATCCGCCGCGCGCCGTGCCAGGCACGCGATATAATCATCCGCCTCGACGCCGTCGCGGCAAAAAGACGCGACACCCGCCGCCTTCAAGTAACTCACGATTTCATCCAACTGCGGCTTCAAGTCGTCCGGCATCTCCGGACGCTGCGCCTTGTATTCCGGCAACACCGCCGTTCGCGCCGCGCTCAAACCGCCGTCCCACACCACGATCAAATGCGTCGGCCCGATGGCCGCGCGCATTTTCGCCAGCATCTTGACAAAGCCGTAAATGGCGTTCGTCGGCCTGCCCGACGGCGACCGCAGCCCGCGAATCGCGTAAAACGCGCGATAAGCATAGGCGTGTCCGTCAACAATCAACAACTTCATCGGGAGTTGGGAGTTGGGAGTTGGGAGTTGGGGGTTTCCCCATCTGCCAGCTCCCATTTGCCATCTCCCGGTCATTTTACCGGCGTGACCACCACCGCGCCAAACGAACTGTTCGGAGGCTGTTGAATCGTCGTCTGCCCAATGCCGCTCGCGCTCACCGCCGGCTGCGCCGGAATCATCGCCGGGTTGAATGGCAGCTCATCGTCCGAATGCATGCGGTTGCCCGCCGGATCCACAATCGTGGCCGTCACAAATATCATCAGGTTTTGCTTCGTTGTGCTCTTGGACTGGCTTTGAAACAGCCGGCCAACCAGCGGCAAATCCCCCAGAAACGGCACCTTGTCCTTGGTGGTCTGTATGGACGAGGAAATCAATCCACCCAGCACCACCGTCTGGTTATCCCACACATTCACCGTGGTGACGACCGAGCGCACGGTGAAATCCGGCAGCACCGGCGGGATGATCTGGACATTGGCGATGCCCGTGATGGGCGGCAACGTCGGCGTGTCATACCCGTTGAACTCCAGCAACTCCGGGATGATCGTCATGTTAATCGTATAATCGTCGGACAACACATAAGGCACCACGTCCAGCGTCGGGCCGATTTCCATCGGGGTCGTCACCGGTTGAACCACCGTGGTTGCCGCAGCGGTATTGACGACCGTCGCGCTGGTTGCAGGAGTGGGGGTTAGGCCGGTGGCCGAGCCATAGCTGTAATCCGTGACGATGGTCTCCACCTTGGTCGCGCGCATCTGCGTCTGGCGTCCGCTCGTGGTGACCACTTCCGGCTCGCCCAACTGCTCCACTCCCGAGCGCTGCTCCAATGCGTGCAGCACCACCCGGAAATTCGGATCCGTCATGATGCCCGTAACGGTGGCCAGTGTGGGGGCGGTGTCACGCAATCCGCTCGTAAGCAACTGATCATTGGCCGATGCCGGCACAATGCTGGACGCCGTGTTGCCGGGAAAGGCCCCCAGCGGATTGGCCGCCGAAACCGGCACTGTGAGCGATGGCGAACTGCCGCCGTTGGCAACCACATTGCCGTTGATGAAATTGCCCAGATACCAGTCAAAGCCCAGCGCCGTGTTGTCATCCTGTTCCACCTCGATAAACCGGGCCTTGATGTGAACCTGCGCCGCCAACTGGTTCAACACCTGGATGGTGCGCTCAATGGTGTCCAGTTCCCCCGGCGTGGCTTTGACGAACAGCAACCCCAACTTGTCGTTGAAGGCAACGCTTCTGCCGGCCGCGGTCAAATTCACCCCGATGGCGTTAAAGAACGTCTGCACCGTCGTGTTGATGGACGATTTATCCCCGGGAGCAGCATTGAGGTAATTCAACGGGCCGACACCGGCAGCCGTGGCGGCACCGCCGCCGCCGCCGCCGCGTCCACCGCCACCATTACTATTATTGCCACCGCCACCGCCGCCACGTCCGCCGCCACCGCCGCCGCCGCCACTGCTGCCGCCAACAATGTTCACCACCGGCACAGTCGTGCCGCCACCACCGCCGCCGCCACCACCACCGTAGCTCCCGCCGCCGCCGCCAAAGCCGCCGCCGCCGCCACTCTGATTATTATTGACGCTGCCAAATGACATCGTGGACACATTCATCAGCCCCTCATAAAATGTGTTTGGATCCACCCTGAACACACGCGTTTCGAGCAAAGGCGGCTCCGCGCCGGACGTTGGTTTGGCCGAAAAGACCACCCCGTAATCTTCGACGGAATATTTGATGGGGTGATCCGCCACCAGCACCACCGCGTCCAGCATGTTTTGAAACGAGACACTGCTCAACGAAAGCTTCACGGTAATTGAGGCCGGATCCACCGCTTCACCAGCGCCGCCGCCAGCGGCGGGCGCGGCCGCCAACAACCCCGTGGTCGGATCCACCCGGGCCGCAGCGCCGGCACCGCCGCCACCGCTTGCATCACTGCCGCTTTCCACGTTTGGATTAAACAGAAAATTGATGCCGTGCTTTTCAGGATCGCGGGCCTTGGATTGTTCGGCCAGCCAGCGCAGCACCTCACTCAAAGGCAGACCCTCCGCCATCGTCGTTGGCAGGTCATCTATCCGCAGGTGATCCAGCTTGTTGTAAATCTCCTCACGCCCGGGGCTGGTGTGGACGAAGTTGGTCCTGGCATAAGGATTCGGCGAGGGCAATTCATCGCCGGTCGGATTCGACCAGGGTATTCCGATGCCAATCGGCGGCACCCACTGCTTCTGCACATCCACCATCTTTTTTTGCTGCTCGCTTGTTCGATTGTGTTCTTCGCGGTCGTAATACGCCTGCTCCACCAAATTCAAATAGTAAAACGCTCCCTGGTCATCCGGATTCTTTTCCAAGGCTTGCTTCAATTTAACTTCGGCCTCCTCGAATTTGCCCATCTCATAAAGCATCTTGCCGTCCTGCACCAGCGTGGCTGCCGCCGTATTGTCGGCCACCACCAGCGGATACTGCTCCTGCGTGGCCTGATCCGGCATCCGTCCCTTCAGCGCCGCAATCGTCGCGTCGTTTGCCTTTTTGAAGGCAATGGCGGCGGCGTTGTGCGGATCCACCTTCAAAACCCGGGCCACATCCGTGTCGGCCAGCCGCAAATCGCCGGCGCGTTGATCCTGGCGGGCAATCTCAAGCCACGTCGCCGAGAGGCCGGAAATGGTCAGGGCCGCCTCCACGTCAATGCCGGAACCGATCTGATCCACAAGCACCTTGGCGTCCTCGTAAAGCTTGGCGGCGCCATGCAGGTCGCCGCGCCCGGCGGCGGCCTTGGCATCCTGCAGTTTCTGGCGCAGCACAATCGTGTTGGCCTGGTCCATGATCGCCCGGTTGACGGCCATGTCGCCGGCGCTTTTGTTTTGCGCCGGCAGCGGCGCGGCCAGCAGAAAAAGAATTCCCAGCGGGAGTAAAACAGCTTTTGTCATGGTCGTTTCAGGTTCGTCGTCAATCGGCGGCGTTCAATGCGGTTGTTCTATCATTCAAGGCGCGTATCGCAAAGTGTAATGTTTCTGGTTCGACTGCGCCAATAATATCACATCATTTTTGTCTATGGCAATTATATTGTATTCGTCGTCGGCGAATTTCAGATCCGCGCCCACCCGCAATCCGGCGGCGTTGACGGTTGTGTTTTTCGGCTCCGGATCGTATTTCAAGTCGGCGGTGTAGCCGTCCACGCGCCGGTATGGCTGGCTTTTTGACAGCGTCGCCGTCTCGCCGGTGTCGGCCAGTTTCACCACCAGCGCATCGGGATTTTCCGGCGGTCCCTTGATGTCGGTGAGGGTGAAGCCCTCGTTTTTGTTGCCCACCATTTTGTCCACCACGGTCTCGCCCTTCGATACGTAGTGCGGCCGCTTGCGCCGCTGCGACGGAATCGCCGCCGTTTGATCCTCGATGCTCACGGAGTAGCGCGGCGCAAGCCCGTTGGTGTCCACCGTGACCAGTGTGATGACGTAGTAGAGGGGCGTGACTTTGAGGACGACAACGGCGCCGGGGCCGATTTCGGTGCCCCTCACGATCTTGATCAGTTTTCCATCGGGGCCTTTCTGCCACTGCACCGGATTGAACAGCTTGTTGGTCATGGAAAAATCAAGGTCCAGGGGGGCTTTCAACCGCTCCAGCACCTTGTCCTGCCGCGTCATGTCCAGCCCCGGCAATGCTTCGGGTTTCCGGGGTATGTATTTGGTCCGCAAATCATCCATCTGCTGCCGGTCGTAGAATATCACGAAGGGCATGAACGCGAGCACGCCCACCAGCCCGAGCAGCACCAGGCTCAAGACGATCTTTTCGTAATTTCTCTTGATGAATTCCATTTGTTAGAATCTGAAACGCTGAATTGCTGAATTGCCGAATTTCAGCTTTTCAGATTTCAGAGTTTCAGCGTTTTGTGTTTTCATCGCATTCTCACCGCCAGGACTTCCAGGGTGACGCGCAATTGTTGTTCGTTCAGGACGGTCTGCAATCCGCCCTTGCCGGACACGGGCGCGGGCGGCGGCGGCGGCGGCGCCCCGGTGTCCCCGGCGGCGGCGCCGAACATGGCCTCGGGCTGCACGCTCACGGTTTTGACGATGAACCCGGGCGGCGAGGCCGCGAATGCCCCAAGCACCTGCGCCACTTCCGGGCTGAATCCGCGAAATGTCACCTGGTAGGGCATCAGCACGGCCAGGTCATTGGTCACGGGCTGGTCTTCGATGATGTAATCCGTTTGCGGCCCGCCGTCGTCGTCGGACGACACTTTTGCGCGCTGGATGGCGTCCATCCCGTTGACGCGGGCGGAGAAGAGAATTTCCGAGATTGCCTTGACTTCGCCGAGTTGCGCGGACAACGGCTCCAGGCTGCCGGGGGCAAAGGTGAGCCGGCCCACGTCGGTTGTGAATGAAAAATTATATTGCGGCGGGAGTTGCACGTTCGCGGCGGCGGCGGAGTCCTGCAATTGTTTGATGGTCGCGGTCAGCGCGTGCTGGAACGATTCGTTGGACAGCGGGCCGGTCGCGGGGATGCGCGGCACGGGCTGGAAATACTTTTTGGACTGGCTCTTCCACTGGTTGAGCTGGTTTGCCTGCTCGTTTGCGGCGGCGATGTTGGGGACCTTGTCGTTGCCGGGCGACGGCTTCTTTTTGGACAGTTCGATCAGCTTGTCATAGGTCTCCTTGAGCCTGCCATAGGCGGCCTGGTTGTGCTGCCAGCCCACATAGTCGTAATAGCCCGCCGCCGCCAGCAGTCCCAGTGACAGGATGCCGCCGATCGCAAAAAATAAATTTCGTTTGAGCCAGCCCATATTAAAACTTCAATGGATTCTGCGGCGTGACAGTGATGGTGAAGGTGAACGTGCCGTTGGCTTCCACCGGTGAAATTTGCGCGGCTGACTGCACCGTTTTTGGGTCGAACACCGGCGACGCCTTAATCCCGTTCACGACGGCATAGACGATTTCCGTGTTGTCCGCGGTTGGGTCCATCTGCGTCAAATCCACCGCGCGGCAGATGAGCGTGATGGCCCCGCTTTGGGCGGGTGCCGGCTGCGCCGCGGCGGTGTCGCCGCCGGCGGCGGGCATGGCGGAAGCGGGTGCCATGGCGTTACCCATCCTCATCTGCTCAATCCAGATGCCAGCTTCCATCCCCGCCTTTTGCGCGGAGTATTTTTTCCTGATTTCCTCTTCGGAGCGGATGAGCGCCCGGCGCAATTCGACCACGATGTCGCCCCAGTAATACCGGGCTTCCATCAATGAGGTGATTTGATCCACTTTGCTTTGGGCGTCCTGCTTGTTGCCGTTGGCCTGCTGCATTTTTGAAACATTTTCATTCATGGCCTGCGCCTGCGGCCCCAGGCTTTCGTTTTCCCTCTCCTTGGCGGTCGCAAGTTCCTGGAACAGGAATCCAATCGCCCCCGCCACCAGCGCCAGCAGGAAAATGGTCGCCAGAAAATACGGCTTCTTCTCGTTGAACGCCCGCCAGCGCAGCGTGCTGTCGGGCATCAAATTCATTTCCACGGGGCAGTTCGCCAGGTTCCGCAGCCCCAGCCCGACCACCTCGCCCAGCGAATGCGCCACGCGCGCCAGTTCCTCCAGATTCACCGCCGCATCTATCTGCACGTTGCGGAACGGGTTGAAGTATTCCACCGGCACGTTCAGCTTCTCCGCAAAGAATTGCGCGGTGTAGGGCATGATGGACGCGCCGCCGGACAGGAACAGCCGCTGCGGCGCGGAGCCGCCCTGCTGCCCCCGGTAAAACTGCATCGTCTGGTTCACCTGGATGTGCAGCTTCGTCATGAACTGCCGCGCGATTTTTGAGATGGCCGCCTGGTGCGGATTTTCCGGCTCCTCATACGCGCCGCCCAGGCTCACAAAGCCCTCGGCTATCTTGATCTGCTCGGCCACTTCAATTTTCAGTTTCGCCTCGGTGGCAAAATCCTGCGTGATGGCGTTCGCGCCCAGGTTGATGCTGCGCGAAAAAACTTTTCCCTTCTCGAAGAACAGCAGGTTGCTCGTCTTGGCGCCGATGTCCAGCAGCATCGTGCAGTCTTCAAGGTCGCCGTAGTTGTATCGGAAGGCGTTGCACAGGGCCGCCGGCGAGGCGTCGCACAATTGCAGCTTCAGCTTTGCCTCCGCCGCCACGCGGAACAGCCCCTCGACTATTTCGGATTTCACGGCCACCAGCAGCACTTCAAGCTCGCCGCTGGGCGCGGACCCGAGAATTTGATAGTCCCACACGACTTCGGAAAGCGGAAATGGCACGTTCTGCTGCGCCTCGTATTGGATGATTTGCGTCACCTTGTTCGCGTCCACCGGCGGCAGCCTCACGAACTTGGAAAACACGTGGAAGCCCGGCGCGCAGACATTGACGTCCTTGGCCTTGATTCCCTTTTCGACGAGTGTGTCCGTCAGCGCCTTGAGAATCGTCTTCTCGCGCGTGGCCTCCTGCGCGCCCTCGGCGCCGAGCGGCTTGATGGAAAAAGTCTTGAGGCGCAGCCCGCCGGCTTCGTTGGTTTCAAATTCCGCCAGCTTGAGGCTGCCCGCCCCAAAATCCACCGCCAGAAATGATTTTGTGTTCAACATCGCTGCTCGCGCGCCGCCCGCAAAAAACGCCCGGACTTTCCGTTTGTTATGTGGACAGCACGTGCTGACTACCGGAAATTTCCCCGCCGGTCAATCAGATTTCTCGAAAATTTGAAAAAAGTTCCGCGCGTCCGCGCAATTTAACATTGCGTCCGGCGTCCAACTCTGGCTACATTCCCGCGTGCCGGGACAGATGCCAGTCGCAAACCGCTGCCGCATGGAAATTTTTTATTCCGGCCATGTGCAGGGTGTTGGGTTCCGTTACACCGCGAAATCCGTCGCCACCGGGTTTGAAATTTCCGGCATTGTGCGTAATTTGTCCGACGGCCGCGTCGTGTTGATCGCCGAGGGCGCGCGCGAAGAACTGGAAGCCTTCCGCGCGGCCATCCGCGACGCGGGGCTGAAGCCTTTTATCCGCGGCGAAACTGTGACGTGGTGCGCCGCGCAAAATGAATTTCGCGGTTTTGAAATAGTTCGCTAATGCAATGAAGTTCGCCATCATCGCTGACATTCACGGGAATCTGGAGGCGTTGCAAACCGTGCTCGAGGACGCCAGAAACCAGAACCCGACGCATTACGTCTGCCTCGGCGACGTCGTCGGCTATAACGCCAATCCCAAGGAATGCCTCAAAATCGTCCGGGACATGAACATCCCCTGCGTCAAGGGCAATCACGACGAATACTGCTCCACCGACGACCATCTCGACGGCTTCAATCCCGCCGCCGCCACCG
>CAYYWB010000006.1:0-35194 GCA_964475285.1 uncultured Bifidobacteriaceae bacterium
CCGTGAGCGAGTCGAACATGAACTGGCGTTTTTCCTCCTCCTCCGGCGAGCGGCTGACGGAGACATTCGTCTGCGCAAAATGGTCGCGCCATTCCTGGTCCAATTGCACCAGCCGGTCGAACTCCACCTGAAAATCGTCCACGGGCGCCTCGGTGCCCTGCCCCTGCTCCGAAGCCGCTTCAAATGGCGGCTCGGCGGGCGCGGCATCATCTTCCGGAGTGGGCTTGTCGGGCAATTCAGTTTCCGGTTCGGCGACCTCTTCGAGGACGGGATTTTGCTCCAGTTCACGCTCGACCAACGCCTTGAGTTCAAGCGTTGGCGCCTGGAGCAGCGCCAGCGATTGCTGCATTTGCGGCGAGAGCACCAGCGATTGCGACAGCCGCTGCGTCAGTTGTAAGCCTTGCGCCATTTGTGTTTCAATTTAATCTGATCCGGCCGGGAGACAAGCAAATTGGCATGATTTTCGCTGCATTCGACCAACGCCAAGTAAAAACTGGATTTTATCGCCCGCCGGTTGCATCTTGAACACATGAAATTGATTCTTTCGACACACAATATCAAGCTGACCAGGGCCATTGAGGATCACGTCCTTGGCCGCCTGGTGAAACTCGACCATTTTGACCAGCGCGCCGTGGACGCGCGTGTGACGCTGGAACACGACCACACCCGCGCGCCGCAGAAACAGTTCAGTTGCTCCATCCGCCTGGGCGTGCGCGGGCCGGACCTGTTTGCGGAGGACGTCGAAAGCGATTTGTATGCGGCGATTGACCGCGTCACGAAAAAAATCGAGCAGCAAATCCGCAAGCGGCACAACAAGCACAAGGCCAAGAAACACAAGGTCGCCGCCCGAACCAAACTGCGCCGCCAGGACTCGGCATTGGAATCCTGACAGGCGGCGGTCGTCAGGTGACATGATTCTTCCTGCCGCGCCGCCTGTTGCGTGTCACCTTCCCATGATTCTCCGCGCCAGGACAGTTCTGCCGGTGTCACAGCCTCCGATTGCGGATGGCGCTGTGGCCATTTCCGGCAACCGCATTGCCGCAGTCGGGTCGTGGAAGAATTTCACGCATCACGCATCACGCATTACGCATCACGACGTCCTTGACCTCGGCGAAGTCATCCTGCTGCCCGGCCTGGTCAACGCCCATTGCCATCTCGATTACACCGGCATGGCCGGCGAATTTCTTCCGCCGAAAAGTTTCACCGACTGGATCAAGCTCATCACCGCGGCCAAGGGCGGCTGGACTTACTCCGACTTCGCGCAATCGTGGCTCGATGGCGCGCAAATGCTCCTGCGCAGCGGCACGACGACCGTCGCCGATTTTGAAAGTGTTCCGGAACTGCTGCCGGAAGCCTGGAGCGCCACGCCGCTGCGCGTTTTTTCCTTCCTCGAAATGACCGGAGTCAAAAGCCGCCGCGAACCCCGCGCCATCCTCGACGCGGTCGTGGAAAAAATCGTCTCACTCGAAAAAAATTCCCACAATGCCGCCGGACTTGCCCCGCACGCGCCCTACTCCACCATGTCGGAGCTTTTGCGGCTCACCGCCGAGACCGCGCGGCGGCATGGCTGGCTTCTGGCCACGCACGCCGCCGAATCAGTCGAGGAATTTGAAATGTTCCAGAATTCGCGCGGCGTGATGTTCGACTGGCTCAAGCGCAATCAGCGCGACAACTCCGATTGCGGCCTCGGCTCGCCCGTCGCCCACCTCGCCCGCAACGATATGCTCGGCGAAAACCTGACCGTCATTCACGTCAATTTGCTCGCGCCCGCAGACGCCGAATTGCTGGGCCGGCATCACGTCCATGTCGTTCACTGCCCGCGCAGCCACGATTATTTCAGCCATCCGCCGTTTCCGCGCCGGCAGCTTGCCGGCGCCGGCGTCAATCTTTGCCTCGGCACCGACAGCCTTGCCACCGTCCGCAAAACCAAACATCAAAAACTCGAACTCAACCTGTTTGATGAAATGCGCCGGCTCGCCGCCGCCGACAAAACCGTTATGCCGGTTGAAATTCTTCGCATGGCAACCGTCAACGGCGCGAAGGCGCTGGGAATGGCCGGACAAATCGGCGAGCTTTCGGAAAATGCCTGCGCCGATTTGATCGCGATTCCTTTCGCCGGGAAAAATGCGGACATTTACGACGCCGTGCTGCATCATGCGTCAACCGTTTCCGCCAGCATGATTGACGGAAAATGGGCCATTGCGCCGTGAATGATTTCAACCTGGAGCTGAAGCGCCGCCTCGACGCCGTCCGCGAACAGAATTTGTTCCGCGAACTGCGCCGCGTGGACTCCGCACAGGGGGCGCGCATCGAAATTGGCGGCAAAACTTTCCTAAATTTTTCGTCCAACGATTATCTTGGCCTTGCCAACGACCCGGTTTTGAAGGAGGCGGCAATCAAGGCCGTTGAAAAATTCGGCGCCGGCGCCGGCGCGTCGCGCTTGATTTGCGGCTCGCTCGCGCCATTCCATGAATTGGAGGAAACGCTGGCCGACTTCAAACGAACCGAAGCCGCGCTGACCTTTTCCACCGGTTACGCGACCGCCATCGGGACCATTGGCGCGCTGATGGGCAAAAGCGACATCATCATCCTCGACAAGCTCGTCCATGCCAGCATTGTGGACGCCGCGAAGTTGTCCGGCGCGAAACTCCGCGTTTTTGCCCACAATGATTTGAACGATTTGGAAGACAAATTGAAATGGGCGGAGCGAGTCCAAAGTCCAAAGTCCAAAGTCCAAAGTGTGGCGCGCACGCTCATCATCACGGAATCCATTTTCTCAATGGATGGCGATGCCGCGCCGCTGCGTGGAATGGTCGCGCTCAAGGAGAAATACGGCGCGTGGCTCATGGTGGACGAGGCGCACGCGACCGGAATCATAGGCGAAAATGGGCGCGGCCTGGCGGACAAGCTTGGCGTCAGCGGACAAATCGAAATCCAGATGGGCACGCTCGGCAAGGCGCTGGGCGCGAGCGGCGGTTACATTTGCGGCTCGCGCGCGTTGATTGACCTGCTCGTGAACCGCGCCCGCAGCTTTATTTTCAGCACCGCGCCCGTTCCCGCCGCGGCCGCCGCCGCATCAGCAGCGATTCAGTTTGTCCAATCCGCCGAAGGTCAGGCGCGCCAGGATGTATTGCAGCGTCGGATTCTGGAATTGAATTCAAAACTCAAAATTCAAAACTCAAAATTCCAGAGCGCAATCGTCCCAATTATCATCGGCGGCGAAAGCGAGGCTGTTGCCGCCGCCGCCGCATTTCGCGAACGCGGCATTTTTGTCCCGGCGATTCGTTATCCCACCGTTGCGCGCGGAAAGGCGCGTCTGCGCGTCACGCTCACGGCAGCGCACACGGCGGCGGATATTTCGCATCTCGCCGACGCGCTGAATGAAATCGTAAATCCAAAATCGTAAATCCAAAATCTCGATGCACCAGCTGGCAATATTGGATCACTCGCACATCTGGCATCCGTTCACGCAGATGCGCGACTGGCTGGCGCGCGAGCCGATTGTGATTGCCGAGGGCCATGGCGCGGTGCTCCGCGACGTTCATGGCCGGGAATATCTCGACGCCAACTCGTCCATCTGGACCAACCTCCACGGACACAATCATCCCAAAATCAATTCCGCCATTCAAAAGCAGCTCAAGAAGATCGCCCATTCGTCCGCGCTCGGCCTCGCGAATGAACCGGCAAGTTTGCTGGCCAAAAAACTGGTCGAAGCCGCCACTCCGCACTCCGCATTCCGCACTCCGCAATTGAGCAAGGTTTTTTTCTCCGACGACGGCTCGACGGCGCTGGAAGTCGCGCTCAAACTGGCTTACGAGTTCACCCGGCGGACACGCGGGCCAAAGGCAAAACCACGCTTTCTTTCCCTCGAAGGCGCGTATCACGGCGACACCGTTGGCGCGGTCGCGCTCGGCCACATTGATTTGTTCCACAAGGCTTATGACGGCCTGCTCTTCAAAACCGACAAAGTCATGTCGCCGTATTGCTATCGCTGCCCTTTCAACCGCGCCAAGCCGGAGCGCGCCGACGCACGGGAATACCGGAAATGCAACTGGGAATGCGTCGGTGCCGTCGAAAAAAAGTTTGTGGCGCAAAAGCGAAAGGGAAATGCCTACGCCGGATTCGTCTTCGAGCCGGCGATGCAAGGCGCGGCGGGCATGATTCCGCAGCCGGAAACGTGGCTGAAACAAGTCTCGGCGATTGCGCGGTCGAACGGCGCATTGCTTATCGCGGACGAAGTGATGACGGGGTTTGGCAGAACTGGAGTTCAGGGTTCGGGGTTCGGGGTTCAGGGTTTGCATCGCAATAACTCCAAACCGCAAACCCTGAACACTGAACCAAACTTGTTCGCCTGCCAGCGCGAAAACGTCCAGCCGGATTTTCTCTGCCTCGCAAAAGGTTTGACCGGCGGCTACTTGCCGATGGCGGCGACGCTCACCACGCAGAAAGTCTTCGACGCCTTCCTCGGCGAGTATCATGAATTCAAGACCTTTTTCCACGGGCACAGCTACACCGGCAATCAGCTTGGCGCGGCGGCATCGCTTGCCAGCCTGGAAATTCTGCAAAGTGAAAAATCCATCCGCGCGCGGCAAAAACTCGAAACCGTCCTGCGCGACGAATTGAAATCACTCTGGCAACTGCCCAGTGTCGGCGACATCCGGCAGGCTGGCTTGATTGCCGGAATCGAACTTGTCAAAGACTGGCGGACCCGCGAGCCATTTGTCCTGCGCGAGCGCGCTGGAATCCGTGTTTGCGAGGCGATGTCCCGGCGCGGCGTCCTCACCCGCCCCGTCGGCAATGTCGTGGTCCTGATGCCGCCGTATCGCACGACGCCAAAACAGGCGCGACAAATGGTCCGCGCGCTTTTCGCATCAATCTGTGAAACCTTTGGTGAATCCAAGGTTTGACCACCGAACTGGATAAAATTTGCGCATTGAAATTTCGAGCGCGATGGATTACAACGCCCAAAATCAACCATGAAAACGACACGCTTCCTCCATTTCCTGTTTTGTTTCACCCTTGTTTTGACACTTGCCATCGGCTGCCGCTCGGTGCAGACGGGCGGCAAGGCGGTCTTCAATGTCCGCGCCTTCGGCGCAAGGGGCGACGGCAAAACGCTGGATCATGCGGCCATCAATCGCGCGATTGACGCCGCGGCGCTGTCGGGCGGAGGCACGGTGCTGGTTCCCGCCGGCACTTATCTTTGCGGCTCCATTCGTCTCCAAAGCAACATCCACATGGTCATTGACGCCGGCGCGACGATTCTGGGTGCGCCGCAAAACCTGAACGCCTACGACCTGACGGAGCCGTGGACGAACAATCCGTATCAGGATGGCGGGCATTGTTATTTCCACAACAGCCTCGTCTGGGGCGAGAACCTGACGAACGTGTTCATCAGCGGACACGGCATGATCAACGGCGGCGGTCTGGTGCGCGATGACCGGCTGCTGGACCAGATGAGCGGCTTTCTCAACTGGAGCCCGGCCGGTTATGTGCCGATGAAGACAAATTATCCGCCATGCCGCCTGGGCAACAAGGCGCTCGCGCTCAAGCTGTGCCGGAACGTGCTCATCCGCGACATCACCATCTTCCACGGCGGCCACTTCGCCATCCTCGTGACTGGCTGCGACGACATGACGGTGGACAACGTGACCATGGACACGGATCGCGACGGCATTGACATTGACTGTTGCCGCAACACCATGGTTTCCAACTGCCGCATCAATTCGCCGAACGACGACGGGCTTTGTCCCAAAAGCAGTTTCGCCCTGGGCCGGAGAGTGCTCACGGAAAACCTCACCATCGTGAACTGCCAGGTGTCGGGTTTCGAGGAAGGCACGCTGCTCGACGGCACGATGAAACCGAGCGCCAGTCATTATGGCCGCATCAAATTCGGCACGGAAGCCACCGGTGGCTTTCGCAACTGCACCGTGGCCAACTGCACCTTCCGCAGTTGCAAGGGACTGGCGCTGGAGGAAGTGGACGGCGGCATCCTGGAAAACATTACCATCAACAACCTGACAATGATGGACATGCCGGATTACGCGATTTACATCACCACCGGCAAGCGCAATCGCGGTCCGGCGGTGACAAATGCCAGCGTGTGCCGGAACATTTCAATCTCCGATGTAATCGCGGACAATGTCGGCGGGGCAAGCAGCATCGAAATCATGGGGCTGCCCGGCCATCCGGTGGAAGGCGTCCGGCTGAACAACATCCGCATTGTCAACAACGGCGGCGGCACTGCGAACGACGCCGCCAATATGCCCAGGGAACTGGGAACGGGTTATCCCGACCCGCGCGGCGTCATGCCGGCCTACGGTTTGTTCGCCCGGCACGTCAAGGGACTGGATCTGGCGAACTTCAATTTGAGTTTCAAGACAAATGATTTCCGCCCGGCCATCACCTGCTCTGACGTGAACGGGCTGGAGATTGACAACTTCAAGGCGCAGGCGGGCGACGGCGTCAAGGCTTCGGCGCTCACCGACAACGTGAGCGGCATCGTGATTCGCAACTCGCCGGGGCTGGAATGATGGCCCGCAATCCGGATTGATTGCGCGGATGGCGCGGATCAACAAGGAGCGGAACGGGACTCACCCGGACGGCGCGAAATACATTCACGCAAGGCGGGTGACATTGGCCGCAGACCGGCCCTTTGCACCGGCAAATCCAAAGGCATCCGTAGCGGCGTCTCGGTAGAGCGCCGCCAACCTTTGGAAATCGAAAAGCGCGGCTTTCTGCCGAAAGCCGCTACGCTCATTTCAATACGGTTTAATTATATGACACGCGAAGACGCCGGTTTATTAGACGATTATTGCTTGGCGAGCCGCAGCACCAGCACGTCGTGGGCGGGAATTTCAGCCTTCAGCACATCTTTGGTCGTGCCCATGTCTTTCTTGGTCCACAAATCGCGCAGACTGTAAGTGGTCGTGTCAAAGTGCGCGTCGCGTTTGGAGAGGTCGTCCGAGACCTTTTCATTTTTCCAGTCGAACGAAAACGCGTGCGGCGTGGCGTTGCGGTTCAGGACGCACATGGCCCACGCGCCCTTGCTCAAGGGCTTGAACCAGACTTCCACGCCGTCATTCGCGGAATACTTCAGCGCCTGGATGCCCAGCTTGTCCTGATTGAGCGCGATGATGTCCTTGTCGGTCAGGATGGCCAGCGTTTGCGGGTTCATGTGGCGCAGGTCGTTGCCGGAAATCAGCGGGGCGCAAATCATGCACCACATCGTGAAATGCGCGCGGTCTTCATTCACGCTCATGCCGTTGCCGACTTCCAGCATGTCGGGATCGTTCCAATGCCCCGGCCCGGCGTATTGCCGCAAGTTGACCTGCTTGTCGAGAATGGACAACACGCCCCAGTCGGAATACGAGCCGTGGTTCACCACGCAATCGAAGCAGGCGGTGATGTCGCCGGTGGTCCGCCATGACTGCCCAACGCCGCGCGCCCAGAGCCACGGCTGGCTGTTGCCCCATTCGCACAGGCTGAAAAGAATGGGCCGGCCGGTGGCGCGGAGGGCATCGCTCATTTTCTTGTAGGCTTCGGGCGCTTTCAATCCCTGGACGTTGCACCAGTCGTATTTGAGATAATCCACATCCCATGACGCGTAGGTTTTGGCATCCTGCAATTCGTGATCGCGGCTGCCCGGTCGTCCGGCGCAGGTTTTAGTGCCGGCGTCTGAATAAATTCCGAGCTTCAATCCCTTGGAATGAACATAGCCGGCCAGCGCCTTGATGCCGGACGGAAATCGCGTCTTGTCCGCCGTGATGTTTCCGTCCGCGTCGCGCTCGCCCTGCCAGAGATCGTCAATGTTGACGTATTGGTAGCCGGCGGCCTTCATGCCGTTGGTCGCCATCGCGTCGGCGGTTTCGCGGATCAACTGCTCGCTCACCCGGCCTTGGAATTTGTTCCAACTGTTCCAGCCCATCTGCGGGGTCATGGCCAGTTGATCGAATGTCGGACCATGCGCGCCGGTTGCGGCATCGTGATTTCGTGTGGCGCAGGCGGACAGCAAAATCAGCGGGATAAACAAGAATATGCGTTTCATGGTTTGAACTGGGTTGGTTGAGTTGATGAATTGGAAATGGTTTGCAAACGATGAATGATTTCGAGGCAGGCGCGCGTGCCGTGATACGGGCCTTTCCATTCGCTGACTTTCGGCAGCGTTGCATCCACACGGCCTTCGGGCGCAATGCGCCAGAACCATTCGCCGTGGACGCGGTCAACGAGTTTGTCCTCGATAAAATTCCAGACGCGGCGCGCGGCGGCGAGAAACTTGTTGTCGCCGGAGAGTTGGAAGGCATTGAGTAAGCCGATCACGGCTTCGGCTTGCGGCCAGCATTCTTTTCCGGGGTCAATTATTTTTCCGCCTTTGCCTTCGTAGCACAATGCGCCGTCGCTGGCGACACCCTCATTCAGCGCGACTTCAGCCATGCGCACCGCCGTGGCGTGCATACTTTTCAGCAACGCCTCGTCGCCCAGGATTTCAGCGGCTTCGCAGAGCAACCAGGTTCCCTCAATGTCGTGGCCGAAAGTGTAAGTGTCGGAACGGACATTCCATGCCTCGTCGAAAAAGTGATGGAAATGCAGCGCGCGCGCGTTGAGAATCCGCTCCTGGAAAAGCCGGAGGAGTTCACGCAGACGCTGCTCCACGCGCGGACTTTTCCAGACGCGATTAAGATTCGTGTAGGCTTCCAAAACGTGAAGATGATTGTTCATGGACTTCTTCTCGCTCATGTCCTTGTCGCTCAAGCGCGCGTCCGGGCCGGCTTCCGACCAGTCACGATTGCAAATTTCGATGTAGCCGCCAAATTTTGCGTCATGCGCGTGGCGCTCAATCAACTCAAACAATTCCTTCGCGCGCGCCAGCGCCGCCGCGCCGCCGAAGGCGCGATGAAATTCCGCCAGCGCGTAAATGCAAAACGCCTGGCCGTAGATTTTTTTGGAATCGTCAATCACCCGGCCAGTGTCATCCAGCCGCCAGAATGCGCCGCCGGATTGCGCGTCCCAGAATTTGTCCATCACGAAATCAAACGCGCGGTCGGCCATTTGTTGAAATAGTTTTTCCGGCCGGCTTTGATGGACGGCGGAAAACGCCCACAGGATGCGGGCATTGACGATGAGGCCTTTCGGCTGCGAACGGTCGGGTTTGAGATCGTTCGACAGCCAGCCCACCCAGCCGCCCTGCTCGCGATCCAACGCCGGGCCGCACCAGAACGGCAGGATGTGGCCGAACAATTGATCTTCGGCGCGGCGGGAAAAATCTTTCAGCTCTTTTGCGTCCATTGAAAACAGCGGCTCAATTATTTCATGGCGCATGGATGATTCCCACGCGGCCAATCCGGGTTTCGTCGTCAGTTCAATTCGGATTTCCCTCCGTTTCAGGTTCAGCATCGGGCGTCGGCGCCGGGAGGCGGTCATACCAGTTTTTCTTCAAGATGACGCAGGTAACGACCAGAACGCCGAGCGTGATGGCGGCGTTGCGAAAGCTGCGGAGAACCAGAAACATTGCGAGCACGATGAAACAGGTCTGCCAAACCGTTCCGACGGCGATGTTGAACATGTCGCGGTAGAAATCCTTGTTCCGCTGAAAGCCCGGGTCTTCGGCGACAATTTTCCGATGGATCGGCCCCCAGAAACCCCACGGACGGACCCGGCGATAGAAATCTATCAGGACGGATTCCTCCTCCGGTTTGGTCAGAAAAGTTCCCAGCAGAGATCCTGCCAGCGAGACGCCGAGTATAATCGGAAAGGTGTTGATGGCGTGAAGCGTCGGAAACAACAGGGGCGTGGTCAGCGAACTGACGATGCCCGTCAACATGCCCCAGAAATAGCCCCAGCCGTTGAACCGCCACCAATACCATTTGAGCACATTCGAGGCCGTGTATCCGCCCCACAATCCCGAAACAATCCATTGCACGATGGAGTCAATGGAATGTGTAATCAGGCCGAAGAGCAGGCCGACAACCACCACACCAAACGATGCCGCGTAGCTCAACCAGACGTAACGCTTGGCGGGCGCGTTCGGGTCAATGTATCGCTTGTAAATATCGTTGACGAGATAGGCCGGGGCCGCGTTGACCGTCGCGGCGAAATTCGACATGAACGCCGCCAGCAATCCCGCCATGAGCAGGCCGAGAACGCCGACGGGCACAAACCGCGCCAGCGCCAGCGGCAGGATTTTCTCAAGATCCAAATCCTTGCCCATGGCCGCCAAATCCGGGGAGTAGAACGCCAGCGCCAGCACCGTGAGTCCCGTGATCATCATGTAGCGCGGGAAAAACAGCACCACGTTCACCGTTGAACTCATCAGCGCCGCCTCACGCGGGCCTTTGGTCGAGAGAATGCGCTGCATGTCATAATTGGGCGCGGGGCCGGCGGCGCTGATCAGGATTCCCTTGAAAAGCAGCATCATGAAAAAAATGCCGAAGAGCGAATAACCGTCCGCGGCGATCTTGTTGTTGATTTCGGGAATGGAAGTCCAGTTCAAGCCGAGGTTCCAGCCAAAGAACAGGTCGTGCCAGCCTTGCGGGACAAATTTGTTCAGCATGTCCGGCGAAACTTTCATCATGGCGATAATGCCGATGGCCAGCGACGCAACGGTCAGGATGCAGAATTGGATGACTTCGGTGAACACCACGCTGAACATGCCGCCTTTGACGACATAAAATGTGGTGATGCCCATCAGAATCCAGGCATAGGTGTCGTCTGAAAGATGTCCCGGCAGAAATTCGCCGGCGAATTTGCCGATGCCCTTGGAAGCGTAGGCCAGAAATCCGATGACGCTCACCAGGGCGAAAACCACGACGATGATGTGCGAGGCCGTCGCGCCGGGGCCTTTGCCGAAACGGGTTTGGATCCATTCCGCCCCGGTCATCACGTTGGAGCGCCGCAGCCAGATGGACATATAAACCATCAGGAAAATCTGGTTGAACACCGGCCAGAGCCACGGCAGCCAGACGCCTTTCATGCCGTAAGTGGCGGTGATATAGACCAGCCACATGGTGCCGGAAATGTCGAACATTCCCGACGCGTTGGAAACCCCCAGCATATACCACGGCAATTTGTTCCCGCCCAGAAAATAGGACTTCATGTTTTTGGAAGCCCTTTTCGACACCCAAAATCCGACGAAGACGGTGGCGATCAGGTAAAGGATGATGATGGCAAGATCAATGGGGTGTAGATTCATGGCTGGCTGATGATTGGATTCAACAATGGGTTCACGCGCGCAATCTGCCAGCCCGCCCGTTTTTTTTCGAGAAAATAATTCTCCGCCCGGTCGTCCCCTTGAAAATCCGCGCGCGGGATTCGTGGGATGCTTTTTTGGGAATCCTGTCAGTGCTGTCCATTTCGTCAAACAAACGCCGGACGGTTGTGAAACGGCCCGTCATTTTGTTTCACATAAAAGTCACATCGGGTTTGACTCGATTGCGCCGCGAACGTAAATTCAGCCGAATGTTGGCTGCCGAACCAAAAGTGGCGGGTCGGGGAGTGGCCAGCCCGCCCAAAATCAATCCGAACCGTTCCTGGAAACAACTCGTGGAACCGGTGGAGCCGTTTCTTGAAACGGTCACGCGTCAATTGATGCGGCAGGTTCACGATTTTGACCCGCAAATTGTCCCCTACGCCCGATACGCGCTGGACGGCAGCGGCAAGCGTCTGCGTCCGGCGCTGGTGGCGCTGGCGGCGCGCGCGCTCGGCCCGTTGAACGAGTCGCACGTGACGGCGGCGGTCATCATCGAGATGGTCCATCTGGCCACGCTGGTGCATGACGACGTGATGGACGAGGCGGAAATCCGGCGCGGCCAGCCGACGCTGGCGGCAAAGTGGGGAAATGAGATTGCGGTGCTGTTCGGCGACTGCCTGTTCGCGCAGGCGGTGACGCTGGCGGCGGGTTTTCCCACGCCGGAAGTGTGCCGCGCGGTGGCGGCGGCCACGAACACGGTCTGCACCGGCGAGATTTTGCAGACGCGCAGCCGGCAGAATTTCGTCGCGTCGCGGCGCGAGTATTTCCGGGTGATTGAGATGAAGACGGCGGAGCTGTTCACGTTGTCGTGCGATCTGGCGGCGTTTTTGAGCGGGGCGCCGGCGCGGCAGCGCGGGGCGTTGCGGGAATTCGGCACGGCGTTCGGCACGGCGTATCAGGTTTATGACGATTGCGTGGATTTGTTCGGCAGCGAAACGCTGGCGGGCAAATCGCTCGGCATGGATCTGGCGAAGGGCAAGCTGACGTGGCCGGTGTTGCTGGCGTGGGAGCGCGCGGACGCCGCCGACCGGGCGCGGCTGGAAAACATGATTGAGCGCTGGCAGCCGGGGAATCTGTCCGGCGTCAACGAATTGCTGGCGCGACACGAAACGTTTGAGCCGTCGCTGGAGGTCATAGGGCGGTATCTGGAGTCGGCGCGCCGGGCGCTGCGGACACTGCCGGAGGCGGAAGGCCGCGCGGGGCTGGCGGGGCTGGCGGATTTTTTGGCGCAACAAACGGACGCCCTGGCTGTTGGTATTTGAGAGCATGATTATGGCCGAACCAGTTCCAGGCAACGAACCGGAGACATCCGCTCCGGAGAGCGAGGCCGACTTGGTGCGCGGCGCGCGGCGCGGCGATTTGCAGGCCTACGACCAACTGGTGAAGCGTTATCAGGAGCGCATCTACGCGACGATTTACCACATGACGTCGAACCACGAGGACGCGAACGACCTGGCGCAGGAGTCGTTCATCAAGGCGTTCCAGGCGTTGAAGAGCTTCAAGGGCGGTTCCAGTTTTTACACGTGGCTTTACCGGATTGCGGTCAACAAGACCATCAATTTCCTGAAACAGCGCAAGAACCGGCTGCACATGAGCCTGAATGACATTGATTTCAACGCGGAGCATGACCCGGACGTGATGGCGCTGATTTCCGAGCAGACGCCGCGGCGGGCGGCGGGGTTGACGGAATTGCAGGAAAAATTGAACGCGGCATTGATGAAGCTGTCAGAACCCCATAGACTGGTCGTGGTAATGCATGATGTGCAGGGCCTCTCGCATGAGGAAATCGCGGAGGCCATGGATTGCAACGTCGGCACGGTGCGGTCGCGGCTGTTTTACGCGCGGCAGCAATTGCAGGGTTATCTGGCCGATTACCTGAAGCCAACATGAACGAAAACGAGAACAACTTTGAGCCGTTGCGCCGCTTGCTGGCGCTGAAGCGGCATGAAACACCGCCGCCGGGCTATTTCGAGAATTTTTCCGGCGATGTGATGGCGGGCATCCGGGCTGCCAGGCGCGAGAAAAGCGTTTCGGCGCGATTGCCGGAGGAATTGCCGTGGCTGTTCCGGCTGCTGTCGGCGTTTGAGGCGAAGCCGGCCTTCGCCGGCGTCTTTGCATTTTCGTTGTGCCTTCTTCTGGTTGTCGGAATCGTTTATGCGGAACGGCCGGATGCCGCGCCGCAATCGCTGCTGCAAACCGGGCAGGCCGGCAGCCCGCTGGCCGTGGCAACACCCGCCAACCTGGGTTCGATGACGGTGGAGCAGCCCGATTTGGTTCCCCTTTCCAGCACGAATCCGGTGTTCAATTCCCAGTCCGCCGGCCCGTGGTTTGCCTCTGGCGGGGCGTCGTTTCAGCCGGTCAATTTCATATTGCCGGGAAATTGATTTCATTTTGACCTGAAAATGCGGTGCGCGCTTGAAACGCGCCCGCGTTTTTTGTTTAATCAGCCGAAGTGCCAGCCAAAATCATCGCGGTCGCCAACCAAAAAGGCGGCGTGGGCAAAACCACCACCGCCGTCAACCTCGCCGCCTGCCTCGCCGCCATTGGCCGGCGCGTGCTGCTTTTCGACCTCGACCCGCAGGCCAACGCCACCAGCGGGCTGGGTCTGGAAAAAACCGAGGGCGCGAGCGCGTATCGGGTTTTGCTCGGCGAGGGCGGCTTGCTGGACAAAATCAAGGCGACGGCCTTCGAGCGGCTCGAAGCGGTGCCCAGCGAGGTGGATTTGTGCGCCGCCGATCTGGAGCTGGCGCGGATGGAGAATCATCTGCTGCGGGTTTCGCAATCGCTCAAACCGGTTTTGGACAGCGGGCGGTTCGATCTCGTGTTGATTGACTGCCCGCCGTCGCTCGGCATTCTCACGTTGAACGCCTTTGCCGCCAGCGACGGCCTGCTCGTGCCGCTGCAATGCGAGTATTACGCGCTCGAAGGCATTTCCATGATGAACCGCGTGCTGGCGCAACTGCGCGGGACCGGCGTGAATCCGCGCCTCGACATTCTCGGCGTCGTGATGACGATGTTCGACGGGCGCACAAAATTGTCCAATGAGGTCGTCGGCGAAGTCCGCAATCTGCTTGGCGCAAAGGTGTTTGAAACGGTGATTCCCAGAAGCACGAAACTGGCCGAGGCGCCGAGCTTCGGCAAGCCCATCATCCATTACGACAAATACAGCTCCGGCGCGGCGGCCTATGAACTGCTCGCGCAGGAGGTTATCGCCAGGCTGGAAACGGCGGCATAAGCCGTCAACCACCCAAAATCCCGGCTAATTGTGCCGACAATTATTGCTAACGATTTGGCAGAATCCGGCAAGCCGCCGGAGGCGGATGATGCGATAAAGGGGGACATGAACGAATCTGACGGCGGGAACAAATTCATTTAATGAAGCGTCTTGCCCCGGCTTCGGAATTTCATTAACCTCATGCGACGCAAATTTTATGGCAAAAGAAATTGTTGAAATGGTGGTGGAGTCGGCCACGATGGATTTGCCCGACACAAAAACCGTCCGTCTCAAGTGGCCGGATGGCTACAATCCCGATTTCAAGACCGGCCAATTCATCACGCTCTGGTGGCCGGACACGCCCACTTACAAGCGCGCGTATTCGCTCTCATCCTGCGCGCTGGATCGCGGCTATTTCGAGGTCACCGTCAAGCGCGACGGCAAGATGGGCACGCGCATCGTGGACTGGGCGAAGCCCGGTGACAGATTTTTCGTGGTTCCGCCCGTCGGGAAATTCCTGCCGGTGTTTGATCCGCCGGGCAAACATCTCATCTGCATCGCGGGCGGTTCTGGCGTGACGCCGTTTCGCGGATTCGTGCGCGAAGCCACGGGCCGGAAGCTGGACACGAAGATCACCGTTCTTTACAGCGTGCGCACCACGCGCAGCATCATTTTCCAGGAGGAATTCCACCAGTTGGAACTGGAGAACCCGAACTTCAATTTTTACGTCACCTGCACCCGGCTGGATGAAAACGACCCGTGGCGCGGCCGCCGCGGGCGCATCACGTCAACATGGGTCATGGAGCAGGTCCATGATTTGACCAATACCATTTTCTACGCCTGCGGGCCAAACGAACTGGTTGAAAACGCCGAGGAAATCGTTCTCACTGAATTGGGCGTGCCCAAGGAGCAGATGAAAACCGAGAAATGGGGCTGAAGTCAGTTGCAGATTGAATGTTGAAGATTGCTGGCGCTGGGCGCTTGCAACCTTACGCCTTTAATTTGTAATCTGCGCCAATGTTAAAGCGAACCGCTCTCTATTCCGCGCACCAAAATCTCGGCGCGCGGCTGATTGATTTCGGCGGCTGGGAAATGCCGGTGCAATACACCAGCATCACCGACGAACATCTTGCCGTCCGCCACGCCGCCGGCATCTTCGACATTTCCCACATGGGCGAAGTCACCGTCAGCGGCCCGGTGGCGGTGGAGTTTCTCAATCGCGTTTTGACAAACGACATCCGCCGCCTCGCGCCCGGCGAGGGCCAATACACCCTCATGTGCAACGAGCGCGGCGGCGTGATTGACGATCTTTACGCCTACCGCCTTTCCGGCGAGGTTTTTCTGCTCATCATCAACGCCTCGCGCATCGAGCCGGACGTGGCGTGGCTGAAGTCGCAGGCGGCGGAATTTCCGGGCCGCGCCGGATTGCAGCTCACCGACGCCTCGCACAATTATGCCGCCGTGGCCGTGCAAGGGCCGCGCGTTAGGGAATTCATCGCCGCCTGCGTCCCCGGCGGCTCCAATTCCGCGATGCGCGTCAACGCCGTCACCGATTTGAAGAAAAACCAGATCGCCGGGTTTCAATTTGAAGATCACAGCGTCCTCGTCTCCCGCACCGGCTACACCGGCGAGGACGGATTTGAAATCGTCGGCTCCGACGAGGCCATCCGGCATCTCTGGGATCAAATTCTTGCCGTCGGCCAGCCGTTCGGCATCAAGCCCTGCGGCCTCGGCGCGCGCGATACGCTGCGCACGGAAGTCTGCTATCCGCTTTACGGCCACGAATTGGATGAAAACACCACGCCCATCGAAGCCGGCCTCGGATTTTTTGTGTCGCTCGACAAGGGTGAATTCAACGGACGCTCCGTTCTTGCCGGGCAAAATGCCGGCGGCGTGAAAAAAAAGCTCGCCGCGTTCAAAATGGCTGGAAAGTCCGCGCCGCCGCGCCCGCATTATCCCATTTGGATGAATGGCGCGAGCGCCGGCATCGTCACCAGCGGCACGCAAAGCCCGTCGTTGAACCTCGGCATCGGCATGGGCTGCGTCCCGCCGGAATTTGCAAGGCCGGCCGTGAAAATTGAAATCGAAATTCGCGGCAAACTTTTCGCCGCCATTGTCGTGCAAAAGCCGATTTATAGAAAATCGTAGCGGCATCTCGGCAGAGTGCCGCTGGCTGTCTGATTTCAATTGCGGCGCTCTGCCGGGTCGCCGCCACGAAGTTGCGGAAAATTATTTCCAAACTGTGAAATCCGCGTAATCTTCCCGCACAATTTATGAGCAACATTCCGTCCGACCTGAAATACACGAAATCCCACGAATGGGTGCGCGTCAACGGCGACACCGCGACCGTCGGCATCACCGACCACGCGCAGCACGAACTGACCGATGTCGTCTTTGTCGAGCTGCCAGAAGTCGGGCGCATGGTGGAGGCGGGCAAAGCCTGCGCCGTGGTGGAATCCGTGAAGACCGCCAGCGACATTTATTCGCCCGTCAGCGGCGAAATTGTGGAGCAGAACCAACCCGTCACCGACAATCCCGCCCTGGTGAACACCGAGCCTTATGCGGGCGGCTGGTTTTTCAAAATCAAATTGAGCAATCCCGCCGAACTGGATGCGCTGCTCTCGCCGGAGGATTACAAGAAGCAGATTGGCGGATAAATTATGGAACTCCAAATTGTTGAAGGCGACTTGCTCGACCAAAATGTTGAAGTCATCGTCAACGCTTGGAATCGAAATATAATTCCTTGGTGGCTGTTAATTCCGCAAGGTGTTTCCGGCGCAATCAAACGACGCGCAGGTCTTGAACCATTTCGAGAACTTGCTCGCAAAGGCGCAATTCCTCTTGGTTCTGCTGTGGAAACGAGTGCCGGAAAACTTTCCTTCCATTCAATTATTCATGTTGCCGGTATAAATTTATTTTGGCGTTCATCCGAAAAAGCAATTCGTAATTGTGTTCGTAACGCGCTCACGCTCGCGCAAAGCCGAGGTTATCATTCGTTGGCTTTTCCGCTCATTGGTTCTGGTTCTGGCGGTTTCTCGTCCGAAAAATCTTTGGAAATTATGCAGGATGAAGCGAGTCATTTTGATTTTGGCGGAGAAGTTCGGATTGTAAAATTCAAAAGCGTGATGAACGAGCGTGGTTGTTATTGCGACCTTTGGGAAAAGAATCCGGCGTTTTATGAATCTCGTGGTGTGCCTCGCGGCTATTGCGGATTTTGTATGAAATGCGGGAAGCCCGGACATACTAGACATTTTCCAGGCGCAGTTCCGTTTACTGGTTGTTGGTGTGATTTTCATTATCGAGTTGCGTCTATAATTCATCCGTTGGGTTTTCCGGGCACGTTGATTTATTTTGGTTTAATTGCCGGTGCGGTTATTTTGTGGATAATTTTTCGCTAATGAAAACCCGTTTATTCATGCAGTCGCAAAGCGACGACCGGAAATTAGCCAGTGACGACAGTCACTGGTCTGCGTCCGCCAAAAATTTTGTCCTGACGGGACAATGGAAAACGGAATTTTCCCAGCGTCCTTTCAGGACGCAATCGTTTGGCGCGATGTTCCAGCCACTTCGTAGCTGGCTAATTTCCACCGTTCCTTCGGAACAGAAATCCGTGTTTCATCCGTGTTCAATCCGTGGCCAATGAAAATCCGTTTATTCATCAAGCCGAATTGCGGTTGGTGCCACAAAGCGATGCGCCGGCTCGACTTTCACAACTTGCCTGCCGCCGCGCTTCCGATTAGATTCCCCGCATGGCTACTTTAACTTTTGACCGGGTGCTGGCCAGCGCCGAATCGCTGCCCGCCGATGAGCGGGCGATGCTGGAAG
Organism: uncultured Bifidobacteriaceae bacterium; assembly: GCA_964475285.1. Classification (GTDB taxonomy): domain Bacteria; phylum Verrucomicrobiota; class Verrucomicrobiia; order Limisphaerales; family UBA11358; genus UBA11358. The sequence goes on from CAYYWB010000006.1 coordinate 18,285, forward strand.
AATTGCTGCATCGCCGCCGCATTGAAACTTGGCGCAATGAAACCGCCGCCGAAGCTGTCGCCACCACCAAAGCTTTTCGCGCTGGCAAACTCAAATCCGCGTCTGCGGACAGCATCATCGCCCGCCTGCGCGCGGCCAAGTGAGAATGCGCGAACTCGTCCTCACGCCGCGATTCGAGCGCGCCTTCCACCGTTTGACCGCCAAAAATCCCGCGCTGCAATCGCAGATTGAAACCGCGCTCCGGCGCATGGCTGAGAATATCGCAGACCCGCGTTTGAAAACGCATCGCTTGAGCGGCCAGCTTGCCGGACTGCACGCCTGCTCGGTGGCTTACGATTGTCGGATTGTTTTCGCCAGGCAAAAGCATCCAAAAACCGGCGCGGAAACTCTGTTGCTCGTCAACATCGGCACGCACGAGGAGGTTTATTGAGCAGGTGAAAATCAACCACAGTTTTTCACGGCGGACATTTCTCCGTGGCGTCGGCGTCACGATGGCTTTGCCGTGGCTTGAACCGTTGTCCGGCTTCGGCGCCGAATCTGCGGTTTCCCCTGAACCCGCTTATTCCGATGCGGTCAAGGCCGTTCGCGCGAAGGTGGGTGGGCAGCCGTTTCAGGAATTGCTGGTCCGCCTGCGCCAAACCAATTCCGACATCAAGCTCAAAGGACTCAAGACCATCCGTGGCGTGCCCAACGCCGGCGGCACGTTTCTCACGGGCTACCCCTACAACGAGTTTTACGATTGGGACCTGTATTTTGAAAATCTCTACCTCTCCTACTTCGGCGTTTCGTCTTACTGCTACACCAACCTCAAGGAATTTCTCGCCCGCCAGACCGCCGACGGCTACATCAATCGCTCGCTCAACAAACAGCGCGACCGGCAGCATTTCAAGCCGTTCCTGGCGCAGCTTGTCGTGCTGGGAGCGCGGCAGGACAAGGACAACTACGATTGGGTCAAGGAATCGCCGACGGGCGCGACCGTCACCGTTCCGGCCAACGGCTCGTATTACAACCGCCTGAAGATGTATATTGACAAGTGGTTCTCCTACGATGGCGACGGGAACGGGCTGCCGACGTGGAATTCCGCGGATGCCGCCGGAACGGACAACCAGTGGTCGCGCGCCGGGCAGCTTGGCGCTTTTGAAGACGAGGGCGTGGATCTGGCCGCGTATCTGGTCCGCGAGTTGCAGGCCATGGCGGTCATTGCCGGGCAAATTGGCGAAAAGACGGACGCGCAAACTTTCCGCGACCGTGCCGCGAAGCTCAACCAGCTTATCAACGAAGTTTTTTGGGACGAGAAGCAGGGGCTTTACTTCGACCGCAACGAAAAGACGAAGCAGCAGGTGCCGGTCAAATCCGCCACCAACTTCATGCCGCTCTTCTGCGGCGCGCCGAGCGATGCCCAGGTGAAACGCATGATTAGGGAACACTTGACCAACGAAAAGGAATTCTGGCTGTCCTACCCCGTTGCCAGTTACGCCAGGACCGAGCCGGATTATTACCAGGGAAGCCATCTTCTGCCCAACGGCTCGCACGAATGCAACTGGCGCGGCAGCACCTGGGCGCCCACCAACTACATGATTTTTCAGGGGCTGATGCGCTACGGCCAGGCGGAAGTTGCACGGGAACTGGCCCGCCGCCTGTTCGAAATGGCCGTCGTCAAAAATCCCGTGCTCCGCGAGTATTACAATGCCGAAACCGGAGAAGGCCTTGGCCAGACGAATTTCTGGGGTTTCACGGCGCTCTATTATGTGATGCTGCTGGAATGCGAGTTGAAATATGATGCCTCGGCGCTGGAAGGCAAATTCCGGCCCATTATCCCGGAGGAGCTGGGGATTAAATTCGAGACATAAGTGACAAATGAAAATCCGTTTGTTCATCAAGCCGTATTGCCCGTGGTGTCACAAGGCGATGCGCTGGCTGGATGACCACGGCATCGGATACGAGAAGATTGACGTGATTGCGGACGAGGCGGCCTTTGACGAGATGATCCGCATTTCCGGCCAGGAACTCGCGCCGGTGCTGGACGTGGATGGCAAGGTGCTGGCGGATTTCGGCCCGGAACAACTGCCGGGATTTTTTGAAAAGCTGAAATAGCTTTCATCCGCGAATTACGCGAATTTACACGAATTGACTTTTACCCTATTTTAATTCGCGTTCATTCGCGTAATTCGCGGATGAACATCAAATGACAACGACTGAATTTAAACCGCGCCCGCGCCTGCCGGAATGGCTGCGCTTCAACCTGCCCACGTCGGACGGCTTCGCGCAAACACGCAACTTGCTCGACGAATTGAAGCTCCACACGGTCTGCGAAAGCGCCAAGTGCCCGAACCATTGGGAATGCTGGGAAAAAGGCACGGCGGCGTTCATGATCGCCGGCGACCGCTGCACGCGCGCCTGCGGCTTTTGCGCGGTCAGCACCGCCAAGCCGCTCCCGCTGGAGGCCGGCGAGCCGATGCGCGTGGCCGAGGCGACGCGGCGGATGCGGTTGCGGCACATCGTCATCACGGCGGTGGCGCGCGATGATTTGAAGGACGGCGGCGCGGAGCATTTCCGGCAGACGATTGAGGCGGTGCGGAAATTAAATCCCGGAACCATCATCGAGGTGCTGGTGCCGGATTTTAATGATTCCGATGCGTCCGTCGAAAACGTGCTGTCGGCGAACCCGGACATTTTCAATCACAATCTGGAAACCGTCAGGCGGCTCACGCCGAGCGTGCGGCATCGCGCGACTTACGACCGGTCACTGGCTGTGCTGCGCAAAGTGAAGGAAAAGCGCGGCGACACGATTTTCACGAAATCCGGCATGATGCTTGGTCTTGGCGAACGGGAAGCGGAAGTGATGGTGGCAATGGAGGATTTGCGGCGCGCGGGTTGCGACATCCTCACGCTCGGCCAGTATCTCCAGCCGACGTTAAAGCATTTGCCGGTGATTGAGTTTGTTTCGCCGGAGCAATTCGCCGCCTTTGGCAACGCGGCGCGGGAAATGGGCTTCGTTCACGTCGCGAGCGGGCCGATGGTCCGCAGTTCGTATCATGCGGATGAATTCAATGCCCAGTCGGTGTAGGACAGCGTCGAGCCCGTCTCATTTCTTTTCGCTTTCCCTAAAAATGGAGACCGGCGTGACGCCTGCCCTACCGGAATGAATTGCGACGGACAAGCAGGTAAATTGCGATGCCAATGCCCAAAAATCCAATCGCAAAACCAATGGCGGTGATGATGTGGTTGAGCGTGCGGGCCTTTTCGGCGACCAGCGCCGTTTGCTGTTTCTCGGTGTCCATGAAGCCGGCGAATTTGGTTTCAAGCGCGGCGTTGACTGCCTCCTCATTTTTAAGTTCGAGCGTGAGCCATTGGTCTTCGGCTGTTTTCCATTCATCGGGCAGGCGCGCTAAAATTTCCGCGTTCGCCGGTTGAAATCCCCAGTGCTTCCAAAACTGCGACGTTTCCCGCGTCCAAATTCTGAAAATGCCGTGATTGGCGGCCAGCGCCTCAAAACGCTGCCAGAACAACTCGCGCGCGGCGTCGGCGATTGAGAAATCGGAAAAGCCTTCGCCGTAAAGCAGGGCAAATTGTTTTGAAAACTGTATGCCAACCGCGCCCAGGACATTTTCATCCGCACTTTCAACGACTTGAAAATCCTTGAGATGTTTTTCCAATTCATCGGCGGGCAGCCGCATGGAGAGCCAGATTTCCCGAAGCGCGGCGAGGTCGTCCACCGTCGCGCGACGAACGCGAAGTCCTGTCTGCGGGTTCATGCCGGCAGTTTGCGCCAGTCCGGTTTTGATGGCAACTTCAAGAAATGAAATTATTGCGGACTGGTGGATGCGTGCGTTGTTCACCGGAGCGATTTGCATTTCCGCCGGCTTGTGGCACTTTCAACGCAACATTGAAAGGAATTTATCCGACATGAATTCGCAGGAACTCTTGAACGCGCTTGAATGGCGCTACGCCACGAAAGTCTTTGACCCGGCCAAAAAAATCCCAGCCGACCTCTGGCAGACGCTGGAACGCGCGCTGGTTCTCACGCCGACTTCCTACGGCCTCCAGCCGTATCAATTTCTGGTCATCAGCGACCCGGCGAAGCGCGCGCAATTGGTGCCGCATTCGTGGGGGCAAAAGCAGGTCGTTGACGCCTCGCATTTCGTCGTGTTCACCGCGAAGACAAAAATGACCGAGGCCGACGTGGACAAGCTCATCCGGCGCACGGTGGAAATCCGCAAACTGCCGGCGGCGGAAGCGCTGGGCGCCTATCGCTTCATGATGCTCGGCGACGTGGTGAACGGCCCGCGCGGCAAAATCGCGCACGAATGGGCAACGCGCCAGACTTACATCGCGCTCGGCAATTTGATGACCTGCGCCGCCGTGCTCGGCGTGGACGCCTGCCCGATGGAAGGTCTGGTCCCCGCCGAATACGACCGGGTTTTGAATTTGACCGGCAGCGGCTACGCGACGGTTGTCGCCTGCGCGCTCGGTTATCGTTCGGCAGACGACAAATACGCGAAGCTGGCGAAAGTCCGCTACGACACGAAAGACCTCGTGCGGGAAATATGATTGCCATCCGCAAAGCCGGCGAGCGCGGCCACGCCAATCACGGCTGGCTTGACACATATTTCACGTTTTCCTTCGCGGATTATTACGACCCGCAGCACATGGGATTCCGCGCGCTGCGCGTGATCAACGACGACACCATCGCCGGCGGCGGCGGTTTCGGCGAGCATCCGCATCGCGACATGGAAATCATCACCTATGTTTTGAGCGGCGAGCTTGAGCACAAGGATTCGATGGGCAACGGCCGCATCATCCGGCCCGGAGAGTTTCAATACATGGCCGCCGGCACGGGCGTGACGCACAGCGAATTCAATCCGTCGCCGGCCGAGCCGGTGCATCTCCTGCAAATCTGGATTCTGCCGGATCGCAAGGGCTTGAAACCGACCTATGCCGAAAAATCATTTTTCAAGGCCGCGCCGGGAAAATTGCATCTCGCCGCGTCAAAGTCGGGACGCGACGGCTCGATTCCCATAAATCAGGACGTGAACGTGTTTGTCGGCAAACTCAATGCCGGCGACAAAATCAGCCACGCGCTCAAGCCGGGCCGTCACGCCTGGCTGCACGTTGCCGAAGGCGAAATTGAGACGGGCGGTTCATTGTTGAAATCCGGCGACGCGGCGGCTTTCAGCGATGAAATGGCCATGTCATTCGCGGCAAAATCCCCGACGCAGGTTCTGCTGTTTGACTTGAACTGATTACGCAATGATTTCCAGTTTGCCGGTGCTGTCGCCGACACGTTCGGCGGGCGCGCCCATGCGGTCGAGGAGCGAGAGATAAAGATTGGTCATCGGCGTTTTGTCTTCGACTTTCAAGTGGCGTCCGGGAGTGATGCTGCCGCCGCCGCGACCGGCGATGAGCACGGGCAGATTTTCGTGGAGATGCTGGTTGCCGTCGCTGATGCCGCTGCCATAAACAATCATGCAGTTGTCGAGCAGCGTCCCGTCGCCCTCCTTGACGGATTTCAATTTCTGAAGAAAATACGCAAGCTGCGTGGTGTGGAAATGATTGATCTTCGCGATCAGCGCCTTCTTGTGCAGGTCGCCGCGGTGGTGCGACAAATCGTGGTGGCCGTCCGAAACTCCGATGAACGGATAGGGCCGGTTGCTGCCGTCGTGCGCCATGATGAACGTCGAGACGCGCGTGGAATCGGTCTGAAACGCCAGCGCCAGCATGTCAAACATCAGCCGGATTTGCTGCTCGTAATTCTCGAACATTGCCGGCGCGGTGACGCCGTCGGGAACCGTTCCCTGGAATTTTTCCGCGCGCTGCACCCGCAACTCGATCTCGCGAACGGCGGTCAGGTATTCCTCCAGCTTTCGGCGGTCGGTCGCGCCAAGATTTTTTTGGAACTGGCGCGCGTCGTCCATGGCGAAATCGAGAACGCTCTGGTCGAAAAGCGCGCGCCGGGACTGCGCCTCTTTTGATTCGCCCTGGTCATTGGAGGCGAACAAACGGTCGAACACCGCGCGCGGATTCACCTCGGGATTGACCGGCTGGGTTTCGGATTTCCAGGAAAGATTGAACTGATAGGAGCAACTATATCCGCTGTCGCAGGAACCCGCGCGCTGCCCTTCGTCGCAGCTTAATTCCAGCGAGGGCAGCCGCGTCTGGTCGCCGATTTTTCCGGCGGCGATTTGGTCCACCGAAATGCCGGCCTTGATGTCGGCGCCGGCGGTTTTCTTCGGGTGGCAGCCGGTGAGATAAGTCGCCGAGGCGCGGGCGTGGTCGCCGCCGCCGTCGCCCATCGAGTTGGCCTGTTCGTGCGCGAGGCCGGTGAGGAGCGTGAAATCCTTTTGAAAATCCTTGAGCGGCTGGAGAATCATCGGCAGCTCGTAATCCTCGCCGAAGGCCGTCGGCGTCCAATCCTCCATGTTTTTGCCCTGCGGAACATAGACGAACGCCAGCCGTTTTGGAAAACCCTGCTGCGGTGTGCCGCCGGCGGCCGCCGCGAACGCGCTCACCGGGGGCAGCATGACATCCAGCATCGGCAGTGCGATGATTGTCCCCAGGCCGCGAAGAAATTTCCGGCGGGGTATTTGCCAGTTATTGTTCATAGCTTATTATAGCGACTAATTTGCATTATAATCAAATACCAACGCCGTGGCAAGCGCTTTTTTTGCCTATTTTTCCGCCAGCCGCTCACCCTCGCCGCGCTGCATCTGGAACGGCACGCTGTTGACCACGTCCTGAACGAGGCTGGAGAACCTGGGATTGCCCTTCAATTCCTTGACCATCTTGTCCGTGGCCGGACGGTCATAGTTCTCCAGCCCGCGTCCCAGCGCGTAGGTCAGCATTTTTTCCGACAGGCAGCGGTAAAAATCATTCCGCTTTTTTTCCGCCAGGATGGCCGTCAGTTCGCTGGCGCCGCTGAATTTCTCGCCGCTGATCAACTGGCCGGATGCGTCCACCGGCGCGCCGCCTTCCTTGTCGCGCCATTCGCCAATCGCGTCGAAATTTTCCAGGCTGAAACCAATCGGGTCCATGCGGGCGTGGCACGAGGCGCAGACGGGATTGGCCCGGTGTTCCACCATCTGGTCGCGCAGCGTGCCGGTCAGGTTGCGGCTCTTGTCGTCCAGGTTCGGCACGTCGGGCGGCGGCGGCGGCGGCGGCGCGCCGAGGAGATTTTCCAGGACCCATTTGCCGCGTTTGACCGGCGACGTTCGCGTGGGGTTGGACGTGAGCAGCAGCACGCTGCCCTGCGTCAGCACGCCGCGCCGGTGCGTTCCGTCGAGCGAGACTTTCTGGAAATCGTCGCCGTTCACGCCGGGCACGCCGTAAAATTTCGCGAGCCGTCCGTTGGCGAACGTGTAGTCGGCGGTCAGGAAATCCAGCACGCTGCGATTGTCCCGCATGATGTAGTCGAAGAACATTTTCGTCTCCTTCTGCATGTCCGTGGCGAGCGTCGCGTCGAAGTTGGTGAACATTGTCTTGTCCGGCTGGATTGTCGGCAGCAGGCGGAATTCCAGCCATTGCGCCGCGAAATTTTCCGTGAGCGCCGACGCCTTGGGCGACGCGAGCATGCGTTTCACCTGCGCGTCGAGGTTCGCGCGCAATTTCCCTTTCTGCGCCAGGTTCAGCAATTCATCGTCCGGCATGGAGCTCCAGAGGAAATAGGACAACCGCGACGCCAGCGCGAACTCGTCCACCGGATGGACCGAATCCGGCTGGTCGGGATTGGGCTGGATTTCTCCGCGAAAGAGAAAGAGCGGCGACACCAGCACCGCCTTCATCGGCAGCTTCACGCTTTCAACAAATTGTTCCCCGTGCTGATTCGCCAGGTCGTAAAGTTTCATCAGGCGGTCCAGTTCGTCCGGCGCGACCGGACGCCGCCACGCGCGAAACGCGAATTGTCCGAGGATGGCGCGGGCGGCTTCGCGTTCCCTTCCCGCCGCCGGCGGTTTCGCAAAATACGCCTGCATCGTCTCCGACATCGGCGGAATCAGCACCGGCGCGGAGAGGTCGGCGACTTCGAGCGAACGGATCACAAGATTGCGGCTGCGCAGATTCGGATTGGAATTGGTTGGGTCGGAGAAACCGTTGATGAACGCCGCCGAAAATTGATGTTCGCCCGGCGGCAGCTTCGTTTTGAATTCAAAGAACTGCGGCTGCGGCAGCAGCAGCGCGGGCGAAAACATCCGCTGCCCCGGAATCACCTTCAGGTTGCCGGGCGCGAGCACGTCGAACGTCCTGGCCGGCCTGCCGTCCACGAGAAATTCCATGCGCGCCGGTTCGCCGCCGGCCTGATACGCGTAAGCCTGCGCGCGGAGAATGTAATCGCTTCCATTCGTCGCGCTGATGGCCACCGACACTTTGCCGTTGCCGTCGAGCAGCCGGTCGCCATTGTCCAGAAGTTTTCCGCCGCCCGCCGACGCCAGTTTTGCCGCCGGAAAAACCCGCGTTGCGCTCGGCAGCGGGCCTTCGACTTCAATCCATTTCACAAAAATGTTGCCCGGCTGCTGACCGCCGATGCGGCCGTTCAGCATGAAAAGTTCGTTCGCGCCGCCGCGCTCGCGCCGCGCCGCCGCGCGGAAACGCTGCCTGCCCGTGCCCACGCCGACGCGCGCCTCGTAAATGCCGGGCGAGGCTTCGTTCGTCGTCACGACGAAATTCTGGACGAACGTGTCGTTGACCATGATCGAAATTTTCGTGGGCGGCGGATTGGTGAGTTGCGCCGCATCGGCGCTGCCTCCGCCGCGCACCTCGCCGCCCGTCGGCGTGCAGAACGCCTGCACGCGGACAATATAATCGCCCGCCACCACGGGCAGCTCGACCGCGACATCGTCCTCTTCGAGGCTGATGAGATGCACCCATCCGTCGCCGCGGTCGCCCAGCGCGTTGAATCCGATTTCCGCGAGCGTCGCCGGAACGCGGTGGACGGTGCTTTGAACCGGCTCGGTCGGAATGGCCTGGTCCAGGATTTTGTCCGCCGCCGACAGATATTTTTCCATGAGCATCGGCGGCAGCGAAAGCACGTCGCCGATGTTGTCGAAGCCGTAACCGGAATCGTCCGGCGGGAAATCGTCCGCCGGATGGAAATCCACGCCGATGAGGTCGCGGATGGTGTTGTCATATTCCGCGCGGTTCAGCCGGTGGATGGTGACGCGGCCCGGATCGGGATGGGCGGGATCAATCTTGAACAGCTCGCGGTCAATCCAGCCGGTGATGAGTTCGCGCTCCGCCTCCGTGGGCTGCGGCCTGTCCGCCGGCGGCATTTGATACGTCGAGATGTATTCGTGCAGCGTCTTCCATTCCTTGGGATCGGCCAGCGCGTCCGCGGCGGTTTTGTAGGAATCCAGCGCCAGATCGCCCTTCGATTTTCCGTTGCCGTGGCAGGCGTAGCAGTATTTTTGAAAAATCGGCGTAAGGTTGTTCGTAAAGGATTTGTCCGCCACGGCGGAACCACTCGCCATGTCCGCCGCCGGGCAGTTCAGCGCGGCGAGCGTCGCCAGAAGAAAAATGTAACCGGTTAAACGCATTTATTCAAAAGATTCACTTACTTTTAATAGAAGTCAACCAAATGAGCGGCAATTCTCAAGGAAAATCACCTGTCGGCGGCCCTTGGCGCGAAGCCCATGTCGGCCATCCAGTCGTCGAACCGGAACTGCCAGCTTGAAACCGCCATCGCACGGTCGCGGATGCCGAAGCCGTGCCCGCCCAGCGTGTAGATGTGAAGCTCGACGGGGACATGGGCCGCCTTGAATTTCAAATAAACATTCGGCAGTCCCTGCGAAATGTCGGGCCGGTCATCGGACGCGCACACCAGAAAGGCCGGGGGCGAATTGGAGTTGACGGTGATGCTGGCGGAATTGCCGGGATAAATCAGGGCCTGAAAATCCGGGCGGCAGGAAATCTGATCAATCGGATCAGCGGCGTTTGTGATGCCGTCGTCGTAACGCATGGCCTCCAGCTCCGCGACTTCGCCGCCGGCGGAAAAGCCGAGGATGCCGACCTTGTTCGGATTGATGTTCCACTCCGCCGCGCGCGACCGGACCAGGCGGATGGCGCGCCGGGCATCCTGCAAGGCGTGGACTTCAATTTTATAAACGGAGTTGGTTTCGCGCGCGAGGCGGTATTTCAGGACGAATGCCGCGATGCCGCGTTCGCTCAAAAATTTCCCGACATCGTTGCCCTCGCGTCCCATCGTCAGAAAACGATGCGCGCCGCCCGGCACGACAATGACCGCGGCGGTGGGAATCTTTCCGGCCGGCGGCAGCCAGGGAGTGATCGAGGGATTTTGTATGTTCGATGTGACCGGGAACGGCGCAATGCCAGGCTCCTCGCGCATCGTCACCACTTCCGGTTCGTTCGCGCGGCTTTCAAATCCGGGCGCGCCCTTGGGCCAGAGATGGGTTTCCGCCGGGGTTTTGCTGGTGGCGCAGCCGGCCAATGCCAGCGCCGCGGCCAGGGACAGCGCCAGATTTTTCAACAAGTCACCTGTTTTCATGTTTAATAATGGTAACGATTCGTTTTTATAATATGGATGGCGTTAAATTAGGATTGGCGGCCCGGGAATGCAAGTGGAATTGCGGCGGGAAAGTTGCGGTGGGCTTCGGGTGAAAATGTGATGCTTTTCCCGTGCGGGTCTGCTTTAATGCCGTCACAAACCATGCACATTCATCGCCGCCACGAAAAACGTTCCCGCGTTATGAAACGCCAGTCCGGAAAAGTCATTTTCATCCTGCTCCCGCTGGGCATTCTCATTTCGGGCATTTTTTCATGCCAGACGGCTCTCGCGCAGACGAATCGTTACGTCCCGCCCGACCGGCCGGAATTGATTTACAAACCCAGGGGAAATTTTTCCAACAGCATCGCGCGGCCGTTGCGCTATTGGCCGGACGGGACGGATTTTGTCATCACCAACGGCGCGGAGTTGTTCAACCGCCCGCTCTACTCCATGAATTCCGGCTTCCGCATTGACGGCGGCGACAAGCCGGAATTCTCGCTCTACCTGCCCGGACGCGGCGGCAATCTGCGGCTTGGCATCAAAACTTCCGCCGGCGTGAAATGGCTGAACGACGCGCGGCAAATCGTCACGCGCTACCGTCCCGGCTCGCTGCTTTACGCCATCCACGATCCCCTGCTCGCCGGCGGCGAACTGGATTTGACGGTGCTGCCGCTCGCGGCCACCAAGGGTTTTATTGTCCGCGCCCAATTTTCGGAGGGACAAGTTACACGAGTCCCAAACAATTTGAATGGGGACTCGCAGCGCTCGTCCCTCCCGGTGGATTTGATCTGGGCCTACGGCGGCGCGAACGGCGTGCGCGGCTCGCGGGACGGCGACATCGGCTGCGAGCGCCTGCCGGTCTCGGAATTTTTCCAGATGCAACCGGAGCAATGCCGCGGCAACGAGTTTTCCATCGCAGCGAACACGTTCACGCTGCGCGACAATAAAACGATTCTCGCGGGTGTGACGCCGTCCGGCGCAAAACTATCCGTGGCCGACGCGACAAGATGGAATTCGCCGGAAATCTTGCTGGCATCCGGCGCCGCAAAGGCCGCCTTGCCTGTCGTCGTCGGGCAGGTTGCGCTGCCGCCAGGCCAGCCGGTTTATCTGGCGTTGCAGCAGTTGACGAGCGGAGGCGGGTCGGAATTGCCGGTCTATCGCGACGTGAGCAAAAATACCGCGACCGAACCGGCGGCGGGCGACCAGCCTGCTGCCATCTACAAAGATTCCGACCTGCCGAAGGTGTTTGCCGGGGCTGAACAATATCGCCAGGCAATTGCGAATCGCGTCGCCGTCGAAACGCCGGACGATTTCATCAACGCGGCGGCGGCAGCGCTTTGCATCGCGGCGGACGCGGTTTGGGATGACAAGCAGCAATCTTACATGCACGGCGCGGTCGCGTGGCGGACGCGGCTGCTCGGCTGGCGCGGACAATACGCCGGCGACGCGCTCGGCTGGCACGAGCGCACGGCGGCGCATTTTGCGGGCTTTGCCAAACAGCAAAACGTCAGCCCAGTTCCCGCAACCATTCCGCCGCCCGACGAACAATTCAACCTCGCGCGCAGCGAGGCCGCCATCCACTCGAACGGCGACATGTCGAAAAATCATTACGACATGAATCTTGTCGCCGTGGACGCCTTTTTCCGGCATTTGCTCTGGACGGGCGACACGAATTACGCCGCGCAGATGTGGCCGGTCATCGAGCGGCATCTCGCGTGGGAGCGCCGGCTGTTTCGCCGAGAATTCGGCCCGGACAAGCTGCCGCTTTACGAAGCCTACGCCGCGATCTGGGCGAGCGATGATTTAAATTATGACGGCGGCGGCACGGCGCACGCCAGCGCCTACAATTATTTTGCAAACACCATGGCGGCGCGCGTTGCGAAGATTTTGGGCAAGGACCCGGCGCCTTACGAAACCGAGGCCGGCTTGATTTTGCGCGGCATGAACAAATATCTCTGGCTCGCGGACGAAGGCAATTTTGCCGAGAGCAAGGATCTGCTCGGCTTGCAGCTCGTCCATCCGAACTCCGGCCTCTGGACATTTTATCACACGATTGATTCCGAAGTGCCGACGCCGCAGCAGGCGTGGCAGATGTCGCGCTGGATTGACAACAACATCGCGCACATCCCGATTCAGATTTCAAATCTCAAATCTCCAATCTCAAATTTGGAAACCAATCTGTTCACGCTGCCGGAAACGAGCTGGATGCCGTATCAATGGTCGCTCAACAACGTCGTCATGGCCGAGGCCGCGCACACCTCGCTCGGCTTCTGGCAGGCGAACCGGCCGGAGACCGCGTTTCAACTTTTCAAGGGCGAGCTGCTCGACTCGATGTATCTCGGCCTGTGTCCTGGAAATGTCGGCGCGATGACATGGTTCGACATGGCGCGCGGAGAAGCGCAACGCGATTTTTGCGACGCCATAGGCGTCAATTCCCGCGCGCTGGTCGAGGGGCTTTTTGGCATCAGACCCGACGCGCTCGCGGGCGAATTGAAAATTGTTCCCGGTTTTCCAGCCAACTGGGACCACGCGAGCATCCGTCATCCCGATCTCAATTTTTCATTTCGACGCGATGGCCTGACGGAAACCTACGTCATCGAGCAAAAATTCACCAAGCCGATGGCGCTGGATTTGCGAATCGCCGCGTTGCGCGACGACGTGGCGGGCGTGACGGTCAACGGGCAGGAGCCGAAATCCGCCTGGGTTCAAGGCGAAGTTGGTTTGCCGAGACTTGAAATTGGAAGCATTCCAGCGGCGCGGACTGAAATTGTCGTGACATGGAAAGGCAACGCTCCAAAACCAAACATTCCGCCGGATGTCGCCCCTGCCCCGCCGGAGAACATTACGCCCTTCGACTGGACTCAGAAAATCTCCGATGCCAACAAATTTGAAGCCGTCAATCTCGCGCCGTTTTTCAACGACAAGGTCACGCAGATTTTCCGAAATGAATACCGCTCGCCGCGCTCGCCGTTCGCGTCGCTGGCCACGCCCGATCACGGCATCGGCGGCTGGTGCGAGCCGACTGCCAGTTTCGACGTGGACGATTCCGGCCTGCGCGCGCTCGCGGCGGGAAATGCCGGGAAAATCAGCCTGCCGGACGGCATTTCCTTTGCGACGCCCGGCGAAAACGGCGCGAAGAACATCATTTTCACGTCGCAATGGGACAATTATCCGCGCGAAGTTTCCGTGCCGCTGGCCGGAAAATCGTCGCACGCGTTTTTGCTGATGGCCGGCTCGACGGGCGCGATGAAAAGCCGCTTTGACAACGGCGAGGTGATTGTGACCTACACCGACGGCGCAACGGCGCGCCTCGCGCTGAACAACCCGGTGAACTGGTGGCCGATTGACCAGGATTATTTCATTGACGATTTTGCATTTCGTCTGCAACTCACGGGCGGGACGCCCGTGCCACTGCCGCCGCGCGTGGATTTGCGGACGGGAAAAATCCGCATTCTCGATGTGAACGATTTCAAGGGCAAAGGCGGAAAAGTTTCCGGCGGCGCGGCGACGGTTCTGGATTTGCCGCTCGACCCGGCCAGGGAATTGAAATCGCTGACCGTCCGCGCGCTGGCGAACGAGGTTGTGATTGGTTTGATGAGCGTGACCTTGTCGCGTTGAGTGATGAAAATTTCGTAAATTTATTTGTCACCGCCCGTTTCCCGGCGCAAACTCGCTTTGTTCTTAAAAACGGGTTTCACCATGAACTACCTTGAACGCGCCATTACCGACGGCCACGCCAAATTCACTGGCGACCCGAACAACGACATCCAGCCCGTCAGCAAAGAGGCGCTCATCACACGATCAAGAAATGTCACCAGACCCTTTGGGCGGGCGGCAAGCTCTCGCCACCGGCGGCATTATGAATCCGACGCCATAAAGACATGGAAAAACTAAAGCAAATTCTCGCACAAGAAGATACAGTTCTATTCATTGGATCAGGAATATCGCTGTGGTCTGGTCTTCCGTCTTGGACCGGGTTGATTGAAGAATTAGCCAAGTTCGTTGAATCAACGGGAGCCAAAGCGGACTTGGTTCGCGCAGAAGCCAAACGAGGCGACTTGTTGCAAGCTGCAAGCTATGGTTTCGACAAGCTAACAAAGCAACAGATCGGTGATTTCATCCGGGCTGCATGTCGTTACGGAGTTGCAAAGCCACATGAGATTCACAGAAAAATTGTATCATTGGGACCCCGGTGCTACGTCACCACAAACTATGACAATTTGATCGAAGAGAGCCTCCGTAAATGGCAGCCGGATCGTTTTTTTCGACCACCGGTCACAAACCGCCAGCTTACCGAAACGGCTGAGATTGTTCACGCGCGCGCAATTGACTTCATTTTCAAACCTCATGGAGACGCCGCTGACAGTGAAAGCATCATACTGACGAGGGAACAATATCGCCAAATGCTCCCTCAAGGCGAGCGACACGCGGCGCTTGAGTCGTTAAAAATGCTCTTGGCAAGCAGACCATTCATCTATTTTGGGTTCGGTCTTCGTGACCCGGATTTCATCTATTTGCGGGATCTCTTGGCGAACACCTACCAAGGTGGAACCCGTGACCACTACGCAATCATGCCAGATGTCTTAGATGCGGAGATCGACTACTGGAGACGAAATTGCGGTATACATCTGACGAGCTATACTACAATTGAATGTCCAAACAAAACCAGAGACCACACAGCATTATTAACCTTGCTCGATAATCTACATGCAAAATCATCTTCATCTTCGCCGGTGGCCGTGTTCAATCCGCGCAGCCCTGACGTGGTTCTTGCGCTTGCTCGCCATGCATCGGGTTTATCACGTTGCCCGAAAGCTACTCCTGAATTCAAGATTCGGGTTCATCCTGAACAAGAAAAAAGCGGGAGAAATTACATATACTACAGGGCAGACAAGTTTGAGCACCATCCTTTAGAGAACTTTTTGGATGATGGACCCGAACGTGCCCTTCTGATCGGCCTGCCAGGTGCTGGTAAGACATATTCCCTTCGCCGAGCTACAGCACGAATGGCTGACAAACTACATGAAATCTGCCTTTCGGACCCATTCGATGAGAAAACCGCCGTTCTGCCTATATTTGCTGACCTCAAATTGTATCGCGGTGATCTTGGTGACTTCCCAAGGGTCTTCAGGAGCAATTGAACCGCCGCATCGAGAATGGCGAAAAGGGCGGCAGGCTGGTCGCCTGGCTCAATTCCCTCCCGGAAGTGCGGGCCGTGCTGGCACGCGAATTTGAGGGCAAACCCATCCGCGAGCAGAATCTGTCCGATTGGCGCAAGCATGGCTATGCCAAATGGCTGCGGCAACAGGAGGCGCTGGACATGGCGCGGCAACTGGCCGGTGACGTTGATGAATTGCAGCCGCCCGGCAGCCCGCCGCTCGCGGACCAGATGGCCGTGTGGCTCACGGCCCGCTACCTCGTGGCCGTCCAAAAGCTGGCCGAAAAGAATGGCGACGGGGAGATGGATTTGAAGACGCTGCGCGAATTATGCCACGACGTGGTGGCGGTGCGGCGCGGCGACCACAGCGGCGCGCGGTTGAAAATGGAGCAGGAACGGCTGGAGCGGGAACGGGAAAAGACGGAGGAGGAACTGTTGGAGCATTTCGAGCGTTGGACGGAAAACCAGCAGGTGCGCGACTGGATTTGTCAGACGTGGGTTGACCCGGAGGAACGGAAACGCCGGTTGCGCGAAATCTACGGAAGAGCGCCGGAAACGCCGGATGAAGCAGCCACTGACGAACAAGATGAAAAAGAGCGGCGGATACGCGAAATTTACGGCCTGCCGCCGGAATCGCCGGAGGCGGCGGAAGCCGATGCCGATTGTGCGGATTCCCTCTCCGCCTCGAACGGGGAGAGGATAAAAGGCGGGGTGTCGGAACAGTTGAGTGCCCCGGTCAATGGCCGGGAACCCGGCTCAATCAAACCGGATCAAACTGAATCAAGCCAACAACCGGAGGTGCATCGCCCTTTCGAGCGCGAAAAAGCCGCGCCGGGGCATGATGATTCCCCAATGTGCGGGGATGCTCTTTAATGAAAATTTTGATTGTGACAATGGAAATGGAAGCCATGTTTTGGCGCAATTTTCCCTTCTTCCCACAAACAGGCATCACCCGCCCGGCGTCATGCTGCGACGCACATATTGCAAGAATTGATTTGCTTTCAGCCGCCGTTTTTTTTTGAATGGTCGAAATGCAACGCAAAAAACTTCAAGCCCGTTCCGCCGCGCCCGCGCCCGACCGCCGGGAAAAATTGAAATTGCTGCTCGATCTCTGCCACCAACTCGGCAACCCCGCGCTCCGGATGGCCATTCTGGGCGAGGGCAACGCCTCCGCCAAGTTGAGCGACGAAACCTTTCTCGTGAAGGCCAGCGGTTGCAGCCTGCCCACGCTCGACAAAAACGGGGTGGTCGAGTGCCGCG